>JBEEJT010000001.1:0-5128 GCA_041169085.1 Pseudomonadota bacterium
CTGACGCCCTGTCTGTTCCAACCCACGCTTGCCATGAACAATCGCCGCCACCTTTTGCGTCAATGGACGACGGCCGCCGCCGCCTCCTGCCTGCCCTTCGCCCGAGCGGCAGACGCCCCCACCGTGGCCGACGTGGTCGTGATCGGCTCGGGCGCGGCCGGCATGACCGCCGCCTTGACGGCTGCCCGCCAGGGCCTGCAAGTGGTGGTGCTGGAGAAAGCCGCCGTGTTCGGCGGCTCCACCGCGCGCTCCGGGGCCGGCATCTGGATCCGCAACAACTCGGTGCTGCAACAAGCGGGCGTGCAAGACAGCCCGGTGCTCGCCGCCACCTACCTCGACGCCGTGGTGGGCCAGGAAGTGAGCGCCGCCCGCAAGGCGGCCTACCTGCGCCAGGGCCCCACCATGCTCGACTTCGTGCAAGCCAACGCGCCCTTGCGCTTTCGCTTCATGGCCGGCTACAGCGACTACCACCCCGATCTGCCCGGCGGCCTGGCCGGCGGTGCTTCGGTCGAGCCCGAGTTGTTCAACGGCAAGCTGCTGGGCAGCGAACTCGCCAACCTCAACCCCGCTTACCTGAGCATGCCGCCCGGCGTGTGCGTCTACGGGGGCGAATACAAGTGGCTCAACCTGGCCACCGTGAGCGCCAAGGGCGCTGGCGTGGCCGCTGGCGCCGTGGCCCGCTACACCGGCGCGAAGCTGCGCGGCGAAGCGCCCTTGACCATGGGCCAGGCCTTGGCTGCTGGCTTGCGCGCCGGCCTGATGAAAGCCCAGGTACCGGTGTGGCTCAACACCCCCTTGCTGGATTTGCAGACCGATGGCCGCGGCCGCGTCACCGGCGTGTGGGCCCTGGTGCAGGGCGCGCGGCAGCTGATCACGGCCAGACGCGGCGTGCTGATCGCCTCCGGTGGGTTCGAGCACAACCTGGCCATGCGCCTGCGCCACCAGCAGCAGCCCATCACCACCGAGTGGACGGTAGGAGCCGCCAGCAACACAGGCGATGGCATCGAGGCCGGGCGCCGCATTGGCGCGGCCCTGGGCCTCATGGACGACGCCTGGTGGGGCCCCATCATCCCTTTGCCCGAGGGGCCCTACTTCTTGTTGGCCGAGCGCAGTTCACCCGGCGCCCTGATGGTCGATGAAAACGGCCAGCGCTTCGTCAACGAAGCCTCGCCTTACACCGACTTCGTCCACACCATGTACCAGCGTGCCGCCCAAGGTCGCCCGCTGACCACCTGGATGGTGATCGACCAGCGCCACCGCAACCGCTACCTTTTCAAGACCAGCTTGCCCGGCCTGGCCTTGCCCCAAGCCTGGTTCGACGCCGGCGTGGCGGTCAAGGCGCGCACGCTCGAAGAGCTGGCTGGGCGCATCAACGTGCCGCCCGCCAACTTGCGCCAGACGGTGACCCGCTTCAACGGCTTCGCCGAAAGCGGTGTGGACGCCGACTTTGGCCGGGGCAACAACGCTTACGACCGCTACTACACCGACCCGGCCGTGCGCCCCAACCCCAGCCTGGCCCCACTGGACCGCGCGCCCTTCTACGCCTTCCAGATCAAGCCTGGCGACCTGGGCACCAAGGGTGGCCTGATGACCGACGAACGCGCGCGCGTGCTCGACGAATCGGGGCGTGTGATCGCGGGGCTGTACGCAGCCGGCAACGCCAGTGCGTCGGTCATGGGCCACAGCTACGCTGGCGCCGGCTCCACCATCGGGCCAGCCATGACGTTTGGCTATGTGGCCGCGCTGGACATGGCGGCCGCCAGCAGCGCTTGAGCGCCCAGCCTGGGCCAGCGGCGGTGCGCTGGCTCAGCCCACCAGGTTGGCCAGCGACAGCAGCGCAAGCAACAGCATCCAGAGCACGACCGAGCGCCAGATCAAGCCCACCACGCTGCGCAGGTGGGCCATTTGCGGCGGCACGCCCGTGCTGGTCGAGCCTTGGGCCGCGATCACGTCGGGCGAGTGGCCCCGCGTGAGCGTGCGGCTGACGTCGCTGCCTTCGTCGGCGCTGGCCGGCGCCACCTGACCGCCAAGGCGCACACCCAGCGCCCCCGAAGCGGCCGACAAAATCGTGCCCTCATTGGGGCGCACCCACAGCACGGCATGGCGGCGCCAGGCGTCGACGGCGTCTTCGAAGTTGCCCACCACCGCGAAGCCAAACGCCGTGAGGCGAGCCGGCACGTGGTCGAGCAAAGCAAACAGCTGCTGCGACAGAGCCATCAGCCGGTCGTGGGTGGGCTGGCCCGTGACGCGGCTGCGGTAAGCCCAATAGCGGCTGGCGAACTCGGCCATGCGGTAGAGCAGCGCGCCTGCTGGTCCCAGGCCGAACGACGACAGCGCCACAAACCAGAAAAACACGCCAAACACGTGGCGATGGGCCGCGAGCAGCGAATACTCCAACACGTGGCGCAGGATCTCGGTGCGCGGCAAGTCGCTGGCGTCGACGTTCTGCCAGTGGGCCAAGAGCTCGCGAGCCTTGTCTTCGCGGCCCTGCTCCAGGGCATCGCGGATGTCGGTGAAGTGGTGGCTGAACTGTCGGAAGCCCAGCGTCATGTACAGCGCGGCCACGTCGAACGACAAGGCCAGCACGGTGCTGTAGCGGTTGAGCAGGACATAAGTGATGGCCACCAGCACGGCGGGCACCGCCACCGTGACCGCCCAGACCACCCGGGCATGAACGTCTGCGCCCGCGTCGAAATTGCGGCCAGCCCAACGCACCCAGCCCGTCAAAGCGTGGTGAATGGGGTTGAGGTTGGACAGGGGCTTGAGTTGCTCGGCCAGCAAGGCCAGGAGCACCGCGAAAAAGCTCATGGCTGGATCATAGCCGCCACGCTCGGGCCCTCAGCCCGCAGCAAGCAAAAGCCCCCCACGATTGACCTTCAGGCGGCCAGGAAGCGGTAGAGATTTCGCAACATCGCGGCCGTGGCCCCCCAGATGAAGTACTCCTGCTCGCCCGGGGCCTGCCAGGGCATGGCGAAGAACTCCAGGGTCTGCGGGCCGACCTGCACGCCCCGTCGCTGGTGGTTGGCCGGGTCCATCAGGAAGGCCAGCGGCACTTCGAAGATCTCGGCCACTTCGTCGGCCTGCGGTTGCAGCGCCAGGGCGTGGGCCTCCCCGTCCTGAGGCGTGATCAGGCCCACGACGGGTGTGACGACGAAGCCCGTGCCCGTGGTGTAGAGCGGCAAACTCCCCAACACCCGCACGCGATCGGGCGACAAACCCACTTCTTCCTGCGCTTCGCGCAAGGCCGTGGCCTCCGGGTGCAGGTCTTCGGGGTCTTGGCGGCCGCCGGGAAAGGAGATCTGCCCTGCGTGCTGGCTCAGGTGCGCCGTGCGCTGCGTGAGCAAGACGGTGGGCTCGGGCCGCATCACCAGCGGCACCAACACCGAAGCCGGCCGTGGGTTGGGCGAGCGCATCCAGCGTTCGACCTCCACGTCCGGGCGCCATGCGGGCGGCTGCGCAAAGCGCCGCACCAGCGCTTCAGGCTGCAGGTCGGCAGGCGCGACTGCAGGCAGATGGTGGTCGTGCGCCAGCAGGTCGGCGGATTTGGGGTCGAACATCAAGGCCATGGAGCCACCATGATAAAAGCCGCCCGGGCGGTGGCCAGGGGCGGCTTTGGGAAGACTGACGTCTTTGTTGGGTCGCTTTCGACGCGCCCTTTTGGATGCGTCGAAAGCAGGCTAAGCGGACGCTCAGGCCAGCTTTTCCTTGATGCGTGCCGACTTGCCCGAACGCTGACGGAGGTAGTACAGCTTGGCGCGACGGACGTCACCGCGACGCTTGACTTCGATGCCAGCGATCAGCGGGCTGTACAGCTGGAAGGTACGTTCCACGCCTTCGCCGCTCGAGATCTTGCGGACGATGAAGCTGGAGTTCAGACCACGGTTGCGCTTGGCGATGACCACGCCTTCGTAGGCCTGGACGCGCTTGCGGGTGCCTTCCACCACGTTGACGGACACGATCACGGTGTCGCCAGGGGCGAAAGCGGGGATGTTCTTGTTCAGGCGAGCAATTTCTTCTTGCTCGAGTTGCTGGATGATGTTGGCCATCGAAAGCTCCAAGATGATCGTGTTCGCGCCCACTGGCCCACAACGTTGCCGTGAACCGCTGACCGACCGGCCGACGACGACAGGCCCGAAAGCCCACCGCTGCCACCGGACAACCCGCTCGTGTTGCCAGCCTGAAAGACCAGCTCACAGCGGAAGCCGAACAGAGGATCGGTGTGGCAAAAGGCTTGGCAGCCTCTCACCCTCGAAAACGGCCCGCGCACACCCCACTCAGGGCGCACACAGACCACGAAACCCAAGATTATAGCTTGAATTCAGAAAGTGTGCGCTCATCGCGCTTGCTCAGTTCGCCGCGCGCCCGTGCGGCCTTGATCAGGTCAGGCCGGCGCAGCGCCGTGAGGCGCAACTGCTGGTCTCGCCGCCATCGGGCGATGTCGGCGTGGTGGCCCGACATCAGGACGGGCGGCACCGACCAGTCCACCTGGCGCTCGCCCTCCCCCAGCACCGCCGCATCTGCGACCCCGGCCAGGTGTTCCGGGCGGCTGTAGTGCGGGCAGTCCAGCAACCCGTCCGAGAACGAGTCCTGCTGGTGGGACGCGGCGTCGTGCAACACGCCGGGTTGCAGGCGGGCCACGGCATCGATCAAGGTGAGCGCGGGCAATTCGCCGCCCGAGAGCACGTAATCGCCCAGGCTGATCTCTTCGTCGACACAGGCGTCGATGAAACGTTGGTCGATGCCCTCGTAACGGCCACACAGCAAGACAGCACCAGGCCCTTGTGCAAGGCGCTCCACCCGGCGCTGGGTCAGCGGCTGGCCCGTGGGGCTGAACAGGACCACAGGCAGGCGCGGCGCCTCGGCAGGCGCCCCTTCAGCGGCAGGCGCAGCGGCCTGGTCCTGACGAATGGCTTGCAGGCAACGCAGCAAGGGCTCGACCAGCATCACCATGCCCGGTCCGCCACCAAAGGGGCGGTCATCGACGCGGCGGTAATTGCCGTCGGCGTGGTCACGCAGGGGCCACAGGCGCACATCGACCTGCTTGCGCTCGAAGGCGCGGCGGTTCACCCCGTTGGCGAAGAACGGCGAGAACAACTCAGGGAACAGGGTGATGACGTCAAAGCGCACG
>JBEEJT010000002.1:0-2968 GCA_041169085.1 Pseudomonadota bacterium
CGATGGTCTTGCCGCTCTTGGTGATGAGCTCCATCTTCACGTCGCGCGGGCGGTCCAGGGTCATGGACTTTTCACCGTGATAGAAGTCGCCGTGGTGCATGTGGGACACGTGCGAGCGCGAGGCCTGGCTCCACTCGGCCATGCTGTGCGGGTTCTTGCGCGCGTATTCCTTCACTGCCTTGGGGGCACGGCGGTCGGAGTTGCCTTCGCGCAGCACGGGGTTCACGGCTGAGCCGGTGCACTTGGAATAGCGCGCGCGCAGGGCCTTCTCTTCGTCGGTCTTGGGCGTCTCGGGGTAGTCGGGCAGCTTGTAGCCCTTGCCCTGCAGTTCCTTGATGGCCGCCTTCAGCTGGGCCACCGACGCGCTGATGTTGGGCAGCTTGATGATGTTGGTGTCCGGCAGCAGCGTCAGCTTGCCCAGCTCGGCCAGATGGTTGGGCACGCGCTGTTCTTCGGTCAGGTAGTCTGAAAACTCGGCCAGGATGCGGCCGGCCACGGAAATGTCGCTGGTCTCCACCTGGATGCCCGCCGGCGCCGCGAAGGTACGGATGATGGGCAGGAAGGCCGCGGTCGCCAGGTAGGGCGCCTCGTCGGTGAGCGTGTAGATGATGGTGGGCTGCTTGGTCGTCATTCGGGGTCTCCGGGTAGCCGCAGGGCTGGTTTCAGGCGCAACTGTAAAGCGCAGCCGCCATGGTGCCCCGCGAACCTTACCCGGGGCCAGCAGCGGCGCCGCTCATTCGCGGAAGTACACCATCTGGTGGGTGCTGGCCAGGAGTTGGCCACCTTCGCCCCACATCTCGGCCGTCTGGTCGAAGTAGCCGTTGCGGTAGGCCAGGGCCCGGGCCGTGGCCAGCAGGTGGCGCTGGCCCTGGGCCGCCAGCTGCGCTGCGTCGGCATGGAAGTAGGTGGTGAGCGACACCGTGCCTATAGGCACGACCTTGCGCCGGCGGATGTACACCCGGGGGAAAAAGCTGTCGCACAGCGACGCCAGGGCTGCGAAGTCCAGCGTGCGGGGTGGTTCGTCGCGCACCCACAGCCGGCTGCGGGCATGGGGCTGCTCCTGGCCGTCGAAGGGCTCGGGCATGCCGCCTTCGGCAAAACGCATGTCGAACTGGCGAACCCAGGGCGGCCGGCCTTTGAGCGAGGCGCGGGGCAGGCTGTCGGCCGGCGGCATGCCCTTCGGCGCCTGGGCCTCGGCCGCCGACCAGGTGGGGCGGCGTTGCGCAAACACGGCCGTTGCCGTGGCCGCCACGCCGTCAGCCTGCAACAGCTGCATGACCCAGTGCTGGGTGGACCGGTTGGTGCGCGCGGGCCGCGCGTCGATCTCGAAGGCCTCGTCGGCCACCGGGCTGGCGAAGTTCACGGTCAGCGCAATGGGGTCGCCCAGGCGCTGCGGGTGCAGCAGGGCGGCCTGCAACAGCACGGCGCAGGTGGTGCCGCCAAAAGGCCCCACCATGTTGGCGTAGGCCGGCGAGGTTTGGCCGGCAAAGCGGTGTTCGGCCCGCGGGGAGAGCGCCAGGGCTTGGTCCAGAGGGTGTTGCAGGGTCATGAGAGCCACGCGCATGGGTTCTCGTCAGCCCACCTGGAGCCGCGGCGAGTCACTTTTCCCAGCCACGCGGCCCACCACAGCGGCCTGGTCAAACCCGTGCCGGCGGAACACGGCCAGCACGTCGTCCACGGCCGAGGGCAGGCAGGACACCAGCAGCCCGCCGCTGGTTTGCGGGTCGGTCAGCAGCGCACGGTCTTCGGCGGTGAAGCCGGCCGGCAACAGCACGTCGTGCCCATAGCCGGCCCAGTTGCGGCCCGAGGCGCCGGTGACGAAACCACGTGCCGCCAGCTCGCGCACGCCCGCCAGCAAGGGCACGGCAGGCCAGGCCAGTTCCACCGTGCAGCCGGCGCCGCGCGCCAGTTCCAGCGCGTGGCCGGCCAGGCCGAAGCCGGTGACGTCGGTCAGCGCATGCACACCGGACAAGGTGGCCAGGTCCGGCCCGGGCGTGTTCAGCCGGGTGGTGGTGGTGATCATCTGCGCGTAGCCGTCGGCCCCCAGTTGCTCCTTCTTCAGCGCCGCGCTCATCACGCCCACGCCCAGCGGCTTGCCCAGCACCAGCAGGTCACCCGGTTGCGCATCGGCGTTGCGCTTGACCCGCTTCGGGTGGATCAGGCCCAGGGCCACCAGGCCGTAGATGGCCTCGACCGAATCGATGGTGTGGCCACCGGCAATGGGAATGCCCGCCGTGCGACACACCGAGGCGCCGCCTTCCAGCACACGGCCTATGGTCTGCGTGGACAGCACGTTGATCGGCATGCCCACCAGCGCCAGCGCCAGAATGGGCTGGCCACCCATGGCGTAGACATCACTGATGGCGTTGGTGGCGGCTATGCGCCCGAAGTCAAACGGGTCGTCGACGATGGGCATGAAGAAGTCGGTGGTGGCGATCAAGGCCTGCTCGTCGTTGAGCTGGTAGACGGCGGCGTCGTCGGCCGTTTCTATGCCCACCAGCAGTTCCTTGGGCACCGGCAACGCGGCCGTGCCCTTGAGGATTTCCGACAGCAGGCCCGGCGCGATCTTGCAGCCGCAGCCGCCGCCGTGCGACAGCGAGGTGAGGCGGGGCTCGGTTGGTGGGGCAGGGCAGGCAGGTGCGGTCATGTTGGGTGTGGGTTGGGTGTGCGGAAGCAGGCGGCCGGCCTGTTAGTGCAAGGCAGCCCGTTCGGCCGCTGATGCAAGGCGGGGTGCAAGGCGGGGTGCAAGGGGAGCCAGGCGCGCCGTCAAGGCAGGCAGCATATCGACATCGAGCATCGAGGCACTCGAGTCGGCATTCGCCTTGGGCGAGCCATGCGCAAGTACGACAAGGCCTTGAGCCGCTGCGCCGCTCTTGCGGCGCTCAGGTGCCGTACCTGACGCCCTGGAATGACTTACTTCGGCAGGCAGGCCAGCATCTGCTGGATGCGTTCGGGCGTGTACGCCGCC
>JBEEJT010000003.1:0-26603 GCA_041169085.1 Pseudomonadota bacterium
CCGGCCCGATGACCCGCGACGAGCTGAAGGACCTGGCCTGCCTGGGCTTCTCGGCCGATCTGGTGATGCAGAGCTTCTGCCACACCGCGGCCTACCCGAAGCCGGTGGACGCCAAGATGCACCGCGAACTGCCGCCCTTCATCAGCAGCCGTGGCGGCGTGGCCCTGCGCCCGGGCGACGGCGTGATCCACAGCTGGCTGAACCGCCTGCTGCTGCCTGACACGGTGGGCACCGGTGGCGACTCGCACACCCGCTTCCCCATCGGCATCTCCTTCCCCGCGGGTTCGGGCCTGGTTGCCTTCGGTGCTGCCACGGGCGTGATGCCCCTGGACATGCCGGAATCGGTGCTGGTGCGCTTCAAGGGCCAGATGCAGCCCGGCGTCACCCTGCGTGACCTGGTGCATGCCATCCCCCTGTACGCCATCAAGGCCGGTCTGCTGACCGTGGCCAAGGCCGGCAAGAAGAACATCTTCTCGGGCCGCATCCTCGAAATCGAAGGTCTGCCTGACCTGAAGGTCGAGCAAGCGTTCGAGTTGTCTGACGCTTCCGCTGAGCGTTCGGCTGCTGGTTGCACCATCAAGCTGAACAAGGAACCGGTGGCCGAGTACCTGAAGTCGAACATCGTTCTGATGAAGAACATGATCGCCGACGGTTACGCCGACGCCCGCACCCTGCAACGTCGCATCGACGCTCAGGAAGCCTGGCTGGCCAACCAGAACCTGCTGGAAGCCGACGCCGACGCCGAGTACGCTGCCGTCATCGAGATCGATCTGGCCGACATCAAGGAGCCGATCGTCTGCTGCCCGAACGACCCGGACGACGCCAAGTTCCTGTCGGAAGTGGCCGGCACCAAGATCGACGAAGCCTTCATCGGTTCGTGCATGACCAACATCGGTCACTTCCGTGCCGCCGGCAAGGTGCTGGAAGGCAAGAAGGACATCCCGGTGCGCCTGTGGGTGGCCCCGCCGACCAAGATGGACGCCGCCGAGCTGACCAAGGAAGGCTTCTACAACACCTTCGGCCAAGCCGGTGCCCGCACCGAAATGCCTGGCTGCTCGCTGTGCATGGGCAACCAGGCTCAGATCAAGGAAGGCTCGACCTGCATCTCGACCTCGACCCGCAACTTCCCCAACCGTCTGGGCAAGAACACCAACGTGTTCCTGGGCTCGGCCGAGCTGGCAGCTGTGGCATCGAAGCTGGGCCGTCTGCCGACGCCCGCCGAGTACATGGCCGAAACCGGTGTGGTGACCGCCAACGCCGAGTCGATCTACAAGTACATGAACTTCAACCAGATTGAAGAGTACGTGGAGACCGCCAAGGGCGTGAAGGCCGCCTGATCGATCTGATCGGCAAGCCGGCCTGACCCGCCAGGGCCAGGCCCCAAGCAAAAACCCGCCAGGGCAACCTGAGCGGGTTTTTTGTTGCCTAATCGCCCCCTGAAGCTCGGGGCGCGCATCGACTGGCGCGACCTCGGCCAAAAAACATCAGGGAACGAACATGGCCATGGATTCAGGGGAAGGTCGCGGCTTGCCGACGGCCGACAAGACGCTTGTCTACGATGCGGTGATCGCGGTGTCGCAAGTGCCGCCGATGGGCGGCATCTGGGGCATGATGACCTGTATCACCCTGGGGATGTTGGGCTGGGTCACACTGGCCGCTCCATGCCTGGAATGGGGGGACGGCGGCCTCAGTTGGTGGATGCGTTTGCTGTGGTTCGGCGCCTTGCTCTTGTTGGGCTTGCTCGGCGTGGTTTCCATGGCTGCAGGCGCCATGCTCTGGTATGTGATCGAGACCCGTTGGCAAGCCCGGCGCAAGACGACGCCCTTCGAGGCCACCACACGCGTTCGCATGGACGAACGCGGCTTGCTCATCGAGGGGCTGGGCGAGATGGGTTGGCAGGATGTGCTGGAGCTGGAAGGCATCCCGGACAGCACCTCAGCCCTCATCGTCCACACCAGCCACTTCAAGGGCGTGATGCTCAAGGCCGAGCACGACGATGTCCTGCCCGTGCTGAAGCATCACATGGCGGCGCAAGCGCAGCGCAACCGCATGAAGCTGGCCGAACAGGGGCCGGAAGCTGGCTTCGCCTTCAAGGCGATGGTGTTCAGCTGGCGCGGTTTCCTGGGCTGGATCTGGCTGGGGCACCTGCTGGCCGCAGCCTTGGCGGCCGTCATCTTGCTGGATGGCCGCCAAGGCCTGCTCGTGGACGGCCTGGTGGCCCTGGTCTTGGGGGGCATGGTGACTGGCTTGATCCGGGCCATCCCCTTGTTTCAGCTCGGCACGCTGGGCGGCAAGCGCGTGCGCGCCTTCGTTCTGAAAGGCTGCGAGTTGTCCCCCACGGGGCAGACCACACCGGTGGACCTGCACGGCGCACGCATCACGCGACGCAGCCGATCAGGCATCGGCTACCAACTGGATTTCTTCAGCATTCGCCCGCGCCAAGGGCGAAGTTGGGACCTGCTGGCTGACAGCCAGGACATGGTCCGACTGATGTCGGTGTTCCGCAAGTTGCCGGTGGACCTGGTCGACGAACAAGAGGCCCTTTGGACGCACGACATGGCGCCCTGACCCGGGCACCTGACTCAGAAGAAGTCGATGCCGGCAGAAGCCGCCTGGGGCTTGGCCCGCAAGGGGTCCTGGATCTGGTCGTGGGTGCACAAGCGGTTGCGGCCGTTTTGCTTGACCCAGTAAACCGCCTGGTCGGCACGGTCAAAGGCGTCGCTGGGCAGGTCGTCTTCGCACACCCGGGTCAAGCCGATGCTGATGGTGATGCGCTCGACCTGCGGGAAAGGGTAGCTCTCCACACGCTGGCGCAACTGCTCCAGGATGTCGACCACATCCCCATCGACCGCAGGGCGCATCAGGACCACAAACTCTTCGCCACCAAAGCGGTAGATCTGGTCGTCAAAGCGCAAGGTCTCGCGCATGATGCGCGACAACAGCAGCAAGACTTCGTCGCCAATGAGGTGGCCAAACTGGTCGTTGACCGACTTGAAATGGTCGATGTCGATGATCGCCAGCCAGCCACGGGTGTCGGCGGTCTGCCCCCGTTTGTCCGGGCGGCCAAGGCTGGCCACAGGCGGCAGGTAAGTCATGCGCACAAACGATTCGTCGAACGACTTGCGGTTGCGCAAGCCGGTCAGCGCGTCGCTTTCGTTTTCGTCGAGCAAGGTGCACAGGTTGCGGTAGAAGCGCCCCATGCTGCCCAGCACACGGCGGTGCTCCAGGGTGAACGAGCGCACCGACGCCACTTCCAGCACGCCGGCCACGTCTCGCCCGGCACTCAAGGGCAACAGCACCGTGGGCAAAGGCTCACGCAGGTCCACGGGTTGCCCGGAGTTCAGGCACAGGTCGTGGGCCGGCCAGCTGTTGACCGGCGGCAGGCTGTCGAACACCTGCTCGTACATCGTGGGGCAAGCCTCTTCCCGACCGTCTTCGATGCGTGCCACCGTCAGCCAGCGCGCCTGCGCGCCCAGCCCCACGCGCCGGTGAATGGCGACGTGGCGCGGCAGGACCAGATCGTGAACAAGTTGCGCGACAGACTGGTCAATGACCGATCGGTCACGGTGCCCCGATATGTCGGCAAAGGTTTCAATGAGGCTGTTGTTCATCGCATGGCGAAGACTGCTGGATCCTGCCATTGTTGTGGCAGCAGCCCACCCGGAATGCAAGGAACAAACCGTCAAACCAAGCGTTTCAGCCTGAATGGCGCCTCAAAAACCCCCGCGGGTCAGCCACTCGTCCACCATGTCGAAGCGGTCGAAGCCCCAGAAGGGCTCGCCGTCCACGATCAGGAAGGGGCTGCCGAACACCCCGCGGGCCTCTGCGGCCCCCACTTCGTGCTTGAGCTGGTCCTTCACGGCCGGGTCGCTCATGGCTTCCACGATGGCGTCGGCGTCCAGGCCCTGGGCCTGCGCCACTTCACGGATCACGTCCACTTCGCCAATGTTCTTGCCGTCCACGAAGTAAGCACGGTAGAGCGCCAGCGTCAGGGCCTTGGCCGCGGCTTCGTTGCTACGTGCCACGAACAAGGCCGCGCGCGCCGGGTTCTGGCCGGCGATCGGGAACACCGAGGGCATCTTGAACGGGATGCCGGTGAGGCGGGAGATGCGCTCCCAGTCGCGACGCGAGTAGTTGTTCTTCAGGGGGATCTGGGTGAGGGGCGCCATGCCGGTCGCCTTGAAGATCACGCCCAGCAACACCGGGTGCCAGTCCACGCTGCGGCCATGCTTGGTGGCCAACTCTTCGATGCGCTCGGCGGCGAAGTAGCCGTAAGGCGAGGTGAAATCGAAATAGAAATCGATGGCGGCAGGCATGGCGGCGCTTCTGAAGTGGCGTTGCGGGCCTTCAGCCTAGCATGGGAGGCCGTGGTGCGCGCGCGCTTTGCGGCACTGCTCGTCGCCCGGCATCACCGATTTGCAACTGCTCGAGCGCAAGGGGTAGATGCCACAGGCCACCGACGCCCCCACCTGCCCCTGCAAGGCCACGCAACGGGGTGGCTTGGTCCCTGTGCCCCGCATGCAGCGCAAATGGGGGCTCACGGGCTCGGTGAGCGCCACGGGCACGGTGCCGCCCGGGGCATCGTCGGCTTCGGCCCAGTAAAAGGACACGCGGAAGGCGTGGCAACAGGCGCCACAGCGTTGGCAATCGAGTTCGGCGGCAGGCACGGGCATGACGCGCATTGTCTCCTGCAAGCCCGTCAGGGCTCAGGGCAAGTCGGTGGCCGACACGGGCAAGGCCGCCACGCCCAGGTTCGTCCCGGTGCCGTCCAACAACCAGGTCTTGTGCACAGAGCGGTAGACCGGCGGTGTGCTGAAGGTCACCATGGTGGCGTCTGTCGCCGCCACCCAGGGCACACCGGCGTACATCTGGGCGGGCAAGCTGTAGGCCGGCGTGCTGCTCAACAGCGCCCCCGCGCCACCGTCTGCCAGGGTCATGGGCCAGGCCACGCTGCCAGGCATGGCGGAGACCTCCCCATCCAGCGAAACCACGCGCAACTTGCCCTGCTCGTCGAGCATCGCCACCTTGAGGACCTTGAGCTGCCCGTCGGTGATCTGACTGGACACAATGCGGCTGGCGGCCACCAGGCGGGGCGCCACCACGACGCGCTCCTGGCTGGACAGGCTGTACACCTTGATGGCGAAGATCGCGGTGTCGATCTGGTCCTGGAGCACAACGATGTCGTTGTTGGCCACGGCAAACACGGTGCCGCCATCCACGGGCTGCATCAGCCCAGTGGCTTTGTCCACGGCCTGCCGCTTCACGCTCGGCACATCGGTGCGGCCGAACGGGCAATCCCCTGCGGGCGTGTGGAGCATGCCGTCCGTGTCGATCAGCAAACGGCTGCCCATGTCGAGGATGCGCGTGACATGGCCGGCCTCTGGCGCAAAGGTGGCCACGGTGCGCAACTGCCCCGAACTGTCGATGCCGCGCAGATGGCAGGCGTCGCTGATGTAGACCGTGCTGCCGTCGGAATCGGCCACGGTGGTGTCGTAGCCAGGCAGCGTCGACAAGGTCAACAGCGGAGCACTCAGGCTGACCCGTCCGTTGCGCCAGTCCAGCAGCCGAATCTGCTGCCCCACTTTGAGCACGCGCCAGCGCACGTCGCCCAGTTGCCCAGGCAACACCGAGACCGGCGTCGTGCCCGCCGACGCCACATCAGTGGCCATCGTGGCCAGCTTGGTGCTCATGTCCATGCTGTACACGACCAGCGAAAGGTTGCGGCTGCTGCGATCAACGGTGAGGAGGCCGCGCGCACCCCCACCGGGGTCGGTCAGCGGCATCACCAGCTCTCTCACGGAGAGCATGCGATCTGCGGCGCCCGAGTCCATCATCGCCGACGTGTAGGCCAGGCTGCTCACCGAGCAGTCCTGCTTGTCCGGGGGCACGAACACGGTGAGCAAGGCGCGGCTGCCATCGTCTTGCAGAGGCAAGGGGTTGGGCCGGAGGTAGCAGATCAACCGGTTGGAGACCAGCTGGGGCTGGCCCAGGCTGCCCGCACCCAGGTAGGTGGCGCTGCGCCGGTCTGCCGCGTAACGCACGTTGTCCAGCGTCAGCGACCTGACCAGCGAGGGGCCGAGTGGCGTGATGGGGTCGTTCGGCCCACCAAAAATCGACACCTGCTGGCGCCACAACAACTGCTTGCTTTGGGTGTCAAAGATGGCCAGGGCGCGTCGCAACGTGGTGGCTTGCTCGCCGCCCGGGTGGTCGCTGGCCATGTCGTCGATGACGGCCAGCGTGCCCGGCCTCGCCTGGCTCGTGGCCGCTTGGGCAGGCACGAGCGACAGGGTGGCTGCCGGCAGGGCGATGCCCGTTGGCTGCGTCACGTCTGGGTTCTCAACCGGGTTGCCCCCCACTTTGCCTGCAGGCACGGGTTCGCCGCCGCCCCCACCACCGCACGCCGACAGGGCCAACGCATCCGCCTCATCCACCCCCGACTCGCGGGCGCAGGCTAAGCTACGGCCCATGTGTCAGCTCCTTGGCATGAACGCCAACGTCCCCACGGACATCATCTTCAGTTTCTCGGGCTTCGCGCGCCGAGCCTGCGAACACGCGGATGGCTTCGGCATCGCCTTCTTTGAGGGCCGTGGCGTGCGCTGTTTTGTCGACGCGCAACCGGCCAACGCTTCGCCCGTGGCCGACCTGATCCAGTCTTACCCCATCCGCAGCACCCACGTGGTGGCCCACATCCGCAAGGCTACCGAAGGCGGGGTCTTGCTGGAGAACTGCCACCCGTTTGTGCGCGAGCTGTGGGGCCGCTACTGGGTGTTTGCCCACAACGGCGACCTGAAGGACTACCACCCCCGGCTGCACGGTGCCTTCCAGCCCGTGGGGGCCACCGACAGCGAACGCGCTTTTTGCTGGTTGCTGCAAGAACTGGCCAAGAGCCACGCGGCCATGCCCACGCCTCAGGAGTTGAGCCGAACGCTGCGCGAGCTGCTGCCTCAGGTGGCCGCCCATGGCACCTTCAATTTCCTGCTCAGCCAGGGCGAGACCTTGTGGGCGCACGCCACCACCAAGCTGCACCATGTGGTGCGCGAGCACCCCTTCCGGCAGGCGCGGCTGCAAGACGCCGACATCACCATGGACTTTGCCCAGGTCACCCGGGAAGGCGACCACGTGGCCATCATCGCCACCGAGCCCTTGACGGTGGACGAAACCTGGCACCCGTTCGAACGGGGTGAATTGCGCGTGTTCCAGGGTGGGCAGTTGCTGCACTGCGACTGACGCCCCCTCCCCCCATGAGCGCGAAGCGGTGAAACGGGCCTTGAAGGCCGCAGATAATGCGCAGGTCGCGTTTGAACCCCGGATCCTGCCTTGTCCACGACACCCCCTGTCGACACCCAACCTGGCGGCCTGTTGCCGCCGGACGAGCCCCACGACACTGGCCGGCGCCTGCCCCGGTGGCTGCGCATCGCCTTGTGGTCCACCCTGGGCGGCGTGCTGGCGCTGCTGCTGGCCGGCGGCTTGACGCTCGCCGTGCTCATCCCGCAGTTGCCTGACACGTCGGGCCTCGCCAACTACCAACCCAAACTGCCATTGCGGGTTTACACAGCAGATGGGGTCGAGATCGGCGGTTTTGGCCAGGAAAAGCGGCAATACCTGCCGTTTGACGAGATCCCCAAGCTGATGCGCGATGCGCTGCTGGCCACCGAGGACGCCCGCTTTTACGAACACCACGGCATCGACCCGATCGGCGTGCTTCGGGCCATTGTTTCCAACACCACCGGGGGGCGCAAGCAAGGCGCGTCCACCATCACCCAGCAGGTGGCCCGCACGTTCTTCCTGACGCGGGAGCGCACCATGAGCCGCAAGCTCAAGGAAGCCCTGCTGTCGCTGAAGATCGAGCGCGAGTTGAGCAAGGACCAGATCCTCACGCTCTACATGAACCAGATCTACCTGGGCAACCGCGCTTATGGCTTTGGCGAAGCAGCCCAGACCTACTTTGGCAAGCCCCTGTCCAAGCTTTCAGCGGCCGAGTGCGCCATGTTGGCAGGCCTGCCGCAGAACCCCGCTTACGCCAACCCCGTGAAGAACCCCGAGCGCGCACGCACGCGCCAGCTCGTGGTGCTGGGCCGCATGCACACCCAGGGCGTCCTCGACGACGAGGCCTACGAAGACGCCAAGCTGGAAAAGCTCAGCGTGCGCAGCCCCAACGACACCGAGGTGCACGCCGAGTACGTGGCCGAACTGGCACGGCAGCAGGTCTACGCGCAGTATGGCGAAGCGGCTTACACCAGCGGCATGAAGGTGGTGACCACCTTGCGCGCCAACGAGCAACAAGCGGCCTGGAAGGCGTTGCGCAAGACGCTGATTGACCGCGAGTTGGGCCTCGCCTGGCGCGGCCCGGAAGACCGAGAGGCGCTCGACCCCGACCTGGACGACAAGGACCCGGCTGTGGCGCAAAGCCTCACCGACTACGCCGACGACGACATGTTGCGCGTGGCCGTGGTGACCCACGCCAGCGCCAAGGCGGTGACCCTGGTGTTGGCGGGCGGTGAGGTGATCGACGTGGTCGGCAAGGGGCTGCGGCAGGTGCAATCGGGCCTGTCGGCCAAAGCCAGCGAGAAGCTCAAGCTCAACCGGGGCGCGGTGGTGCGGGTGCTGCAGCAAGGCAACGATTGGGTCATCACCCAGTGGCCCGAAGCCGAAGGGGCGCTGGTCGCCATGGACCCGGCCAACGGCCAGGTGCGTGCGCTGGTGGGTGGCTTCGACTTCCGCCACAACCAGTTCAACCACGTGACCCAAGGCTGGCGCCAGCCGGGTTCGAGCTTCAAGCCCTTCCTCTATGGCGCGGCCATGGAGAACGGCGTGATGCCTGAAACCCTGGTCAACGACGCACCCATTTCGATCGGCGACTGGAACCCAGGCAACGCCGATGGCAGCGCCGATGGCCCGGTGCCTTTGCACATCGGCCTGGCCAAGTCGAAGAACCTGGTCAGCATCCGCCTGGTGCAACTGCTGGGCCCGCCCGCCGCGCGCGAGTGGGCCGGCAAGTTCGGCTTCGACGTCGACAAGCAGCCCGACAACCTGACGCTGGCGCTGGGCGCGGGCAGCACCACGCCCATGCAGCTGGCCAGCGCTTACGCGGTGATCGCCAACGGTGGCTACAAGGTCAGCCCGGTGTTGATCAAGACCATCACCGACGGCGACGGCAAGGCCGTGTACGAAGCGCCCAAGGTGACGCTGGACGAAAGCCTGCGCGTGGTCCCGGCGCGCAACACCTTCATGATCGGCACGCTGCTCAACGAAGTGACCCGCAGCGGCACGGCTGCGCGGGCGCAAGGCCAGCTCAAGCGCCCTGACCTGTATGGCAAGACGGGCACGACGAACGACGTGGTGGACGCCTGGTTTGCCGGCTTCCAGCCCCATGTGGTGGCCGTGGTCTGGCTGGGCTACGACACGCCGCGCAGCCTTGGCTCGCAAGCCTCAGGCGCATCGCTGGCCCTGCCCGCCTGGATCCAGTACATGGCCACGGCGCTGGCCAAGGAGCCTGTGGCCGAGTTGCCCGTGCCCGAAGGCGTCATCCAGACGGAAACAGGCTGGCGCTACCTGGAATGGGCCAGCGGCGGCTTCCTGCGGGAGCTGGGCATGAGCGAAGACCCCATCGACCGCAGCCTGATCCCGCTGCCGCCGGACCCGAACGCGTCGGAGGTGTTGGAAGGCGCGTCGCCGGAAGAGCCGGCCTTCAAGGCCACCGAGGGCGAGTCGAGCGACAGCCACCCGACCGAGCCCAAAGCCGACAGCAAGCCCGAGCCCAAGGCTGAGCCCAAGAAGAGCATCCTGGACAAGCTCTTCTGAGCGGCCCCATGGCGGCCCTGCTGCATTACCTGGCCTTGTGCGCGCCCTTGTTTGCCGTGGTGGGCGTGGGCTGGGCGCTGGCCCATTGGCCTCGCTGGCCCGCACGCGCCACGGCGCTGTTGAGCCAGGCCGTGTTCAACGTGGCCCTGCCGGCCTTGCTGTTTCGGCTGATGAGCGACCTCTCGCGCCTGCCGCCGGTGGACTGGCGGGTGTTGGTCGCCTTTTTCGGCAGCTGCCTGATCGTCTTTGGCCTGGAGCGGCTACTGGCCTGGCGGGGCTTCCAGCTTGACGGCGTGTCGCAATCGCTGTTCGGCCTGGCCGGCGTGTTCTCCAACAACGCCTTGCTGGGCATCCCGCTGGCCAAAGTCACCCTGGGTGAAGCCGCCTTGCCCACCGTGGCCCTGGTGCTGGTGTTCAACGCCCTCACCTTGTGGACGCTGGTCACCGTGAGCGTGGAATGGGCGCGGCACGGCAGCTTGTCGCTGCAAGGCCTGGGCGCCACGGTGCGCAGCGTGTTGAGCAACCCCCTGATCCTGGCCATTCTGGGGGGCACGGCCTTCGGCGTCAGTGGCCTGACGCTGCCGCCCCTGGTGCTGACGCCCTTGACCTGGGTGGGCAACGTGGCCGCCCCGCTGGCCTTGTTCACGCTGGGCCTGGGGCTCCATGCACACGGCTTGCTGGCGCACTGGCGCCCCAGCCTGGCCATGACGGTCATGAAGCTGGTGGTGCAGCCCTTGGTGGTGTGGGGACTGGCCGTGGCGCTGGGCTTGGGCGCCATCGAAACACGCGCAGTGGTGTTGCTGGGCTCGATCGCCGTGGGCGCCAACGTCTACCTGATGTCTCGGCATTTCCGGGTGATGGAAGGCCCGGTCGCGGCCAGCCTGGTGATGTCCACCGCCCTGTCGGCGGTCACCACCCCCTTGCTGCTGGCCTGGACGGCGTGAGCGCTGCCCCACTGGCCTGACAGGCCGGTGACAAGTTCGCGACATGCCCCCACCCCACGCGAGCGCAAGTGCGCAGCGGGCACACATTGGCGCCAGAATGCAGACATTGCACCAACGGAGCTCTGCATGCGGATCCTGCTGTGTGGCGCCAGTGGTTTCATCGGTCACCGACTGGCCCAGGCACTCACCCTGGCTGGTCATGAGGTGATCCCAGCCACGTCTGGCCGTGGCGACGGGGGCAAGCCGGTCACGGGTCCCATCGTCGACTACACCCAGGACACCGACCCGGCGGTGTGGATGCCCCGCCTGCGCGGCGTCGATCTGGTCATCAACGCCGTGGGCGTGTTGCGCGACACATCTTCCCGGCCCATCCAGGCCATCCACGCGGACACGCCCAAGGCCTTGTTCAGCGCGTGCGCCGAAGCCGGCGTGCCCAAAGTGCTGCAGGTGTCGGCGCTCGGCGTGACCGACAGCCAAACGGCCTACGCCCGCACCAAGCTCGCTGCCGACACCCACCTGCTGGGGCTGGCCGAGCAAGGCGCGCTGCAAGCCGCCATCCTGCGGCCCAGCGTGGTCTTTGGGCACGGCGGGGCCAGCAGCCAGTTGTTCATGGGCCTGTCTTACAGCCCGGTGTTGTGTCTGCCCGAGCCCGTGATCCGGGCCAAGGTGCAACCGGTGGCGGTGCACGACCTGGCCGAAGCGGTGTTGAAGCTGGTGCCTCAAGACTGGGCCAGCGTGCTGCCTGGCCGTGTGCTGCACGCTGTGGGCGCTGAAGCGCTGACCATGGCTGACCTGGTGAGCAACCTGCGTCAACAGCTGGGCCACAGCCGCAGCTGGGTGATGAGCCTGCCCGGGCCGCTGACCACCTTGAGCGCCCGCATTGGCGACATGCTGCCCTGGATGCCCTGGTGCACCGAGACGATGGCCATGCTGGCCAGCGACAACGTGGCCGACGTGACCGACTTCACCCGCATCCTGGGCCACACGCCCACGCACTACAGCCAACTGGTGGCCACGGCCTGGCAGACCGCCTGAGCCAGGGTCCGACTTGTCGGGTTTGCCACGCAGGTGGCGACTCACTTTGTCGGGCTTGCGACGTCGGCCAGTGGTTTGGCCTCATGAACAGCCTCGAAACGAGCGTCCAGGCGGGGTGCTCGGGGTTGGCACGCCTCTCGCACTGCCCCATGTGTGCGAAGAGGAAGGGACACCATGCTGGACGTCGCGATCGTGGGGGGTGGGCTGTGTGGGTTGGCCCTGGCGCACAGCCTTCAGGCTGCCAAAGGCCTGAATTGGGCGCTGTTTGAGGCGCGAGACCGATTGGGCGGGCGTGTGCTCACCGCCCGCAGCCCGGCCGGTACACCGGTGGACCTGGGGGCCACCTGGTTCTGGCCCGGCCACCAACCCAACGTCACCCGGCTGGTGGAGGCCCTGGGCCTGGCCACCTTGCCCCAGCCTGACGACGGCCGTGTGCTGCACCTGCACGACGCCACCCAGCCACCGCGGCTGGCCGCCTTGCAGGCAGACCAGCGCCTGTCCGAAGACGAACACGCCCCTGCCCACCCCCGTGCGGTACACGGCGGCGCCATGCGCGTGGTGGGCGGCACCGACGCCCTGATCCGGGCCATCGCCCGGCCCTTGCCCGTGGCTCGCCTGAACCTGGCGCATCGCCTGCTGACCGTGCACGACCAAGGCGACCATGTCGTCCTGACCTTCTCGCACCAGGGTCAGACCCGGCAGGTCCTGGCCAAGCGCGTGGTCTTGGCCGCGCCACCCCGCGTGTTGCACACCTCGGTGGGCTTTGAGCCCGCCCTGGCGCCCGACCTGCAAGCGGCGATGCGCGACACGCCCACGTGGATGGCCACGGCGGCCAAGGCCGGCCAGGTGTTCCGCCACGCCTTCTGGCGCGAAGCCGGCCTCACCGGCAACGCCTGGGTGACCCATGCCCAAGCCATGTTGTCGGAGACCTTCGACGCCTGTGGGCCCGACGAGCCCGCCCGCGCCTACCCCGAAGCCGCACTGGCGGGCTTTGCGGCCTTGCCCGCGGCCCAACGCCCGGCCTTTGAGCGAGGCCGCCCCTTGCTGCTGGAAAGCCAGGTCGTGCAACTGTTTGGCGAAGCCGCTGCCCACCCGGACGAGCTCGTGGCCAGCTTCTGGCAAGACTGGGCCACGGAAGACAGCACCTGCACGGCGCTGGACATCGCCCAAGAGCAAGCAGGCGCGGTGGATCACCCCGCCTATGGCCTGCCGGTGTTCGCCGAACCTTGCTGGCGTGGCCGGCTGCTGTGGGGCAGCACCGAGACGGCCCAACGTGGCGGGGGCTACCTGGAAGGTGCGCTGGGCGCCGCTGCCCGGCTGCGCAAGCAACTGCTGAGCGATGCCCCCGCGCAAAGCCGCCCTCGCGACGCGGCCAACGACGCCGGGGTGCCGGCATGAAGCTGCACCTGGACCGCACCGATGTGCTGGCGCTGACGGATGCCTTTCCCCAACTGCAAGACCTGCAGGCCCAGTTGCGCTTTGGTCACCGTGTTGAGCTGGGCTCGCAACACCTGCCCACAGAGGCCTTGAGCTTCCTGGCCGGCCTGTACGAAAGCGCGGGCGCGGCCTTGGCGGGCCGGGCCGCTCAGCTGCGGGGCCTGATCGCTGCACGGCAACATGCCCTGCCCCGCCTGACGCCCAGTGATGGCCTGGAGGCCGTGCTGCCCGCCCTGGTGCGCTACCTGATGGACGGCACGGCACGCGGTTGGCTGTTTGCCGCCAACACCGATGGCAAGCCGCTGGCCTGGGTGCCCACGCGCATCGACTTCGTGCCCGGCTCGGCCGAAGAGCTGGGCAAGGTGATGGTGGAACTCAAGGCGCACGCCAAGGCCTCGCTGGTGTCGCAAACGTTGCGGATCACCGAGGGCGACCTGCAACCCGGCCCCACCATCGCCGAGGTGCTGGCCGCCAAGGGCTTCTTGCGCGAAACGCCCGAGCTGCTGGCCGCCTACGACGCCTCGGTGCAGCGCTACTTCGACTGGCGGGGCAGCTACGGCCAGCAGTTCTCAGGTTTGGGCATGGGCTTCCTGGCCGAAGACCCCACCAGCACCCACCGCGACGTGGACTGGACGCGCAAGGACCAGGTGGTGCTGAGCACGTCGGGCACGGCCGCCCGGCTGGTGAACGACGAAGGCATCTTGCCGCCTCGGGGTGTCGGGCTCGAATCGCCGGGCGACATCCTGGCGCCCTACCTGCGCCGCGCCAGCAAGAGCAGCGACTACGACTTCGAAGAGGACTGCAAGGCCCTGGCCGCCGCCATGCCGCCCACGCTGTTCAAGGCGCTGCCGGTGCACGCCTACCTCTTCCTGTTCCACCTGGAGCTGCACCAGCACCTGTGGGTGCACGCCGACGACATCCAGCCTTATGCCTACGACCCCGGGCTCAAGCACAAGCTGGTGCTGCCCGAAGAGCAGACCGAGCTGATCGACATCCTGACGGCCGAGATGGACGTGCTGCAAGACGATGTGGTGCAGGGCAAAGGCGGTGGCACCACCGTGCTGTGCGCCGGCCCACCCGGCGTGGGCAAGACCCTGACCGCCGAGGTCTATGCCGAGGTCACCGGCCGCCCGCTCTACCGCGTGCACTCGGGGCAGCTGGGCCTGAGCGTGGCGGCCATGGAATCGGCCCTGAAAGAAGCCCTGACCCGGGCGCAGCGTTGGGGCGCGGTGATGCTGATCGACGAGGCCGACGTCTACATCCGCCAGCGCAGCGACGACATGACGGCCAACGCCGTGGTGGGTGTGTTCCTGCGGGTGCTGGAGTACTTCGATGGCCTGCTGTTCTTGACCACCAACCGCATCGACGACATCGACGAGGCCATCGTGTCGCGCTGCATCGCGCTCATCCGCTACCACGCGCCCGACCAGGCGGCGCGCGAGCGCATCTGGCGCGTGATGCGAGCGCAGTTCAAGCTGGACCTGAGCGACGCCATGGTGCACGAGCTGGCCCGACGCTTCCCCGAGGCCAGCGGCCGCGACATCAAGGGCCTGGCCAAGCTGGTGGCCAAGTTCTGCCAGCACAAGGGCCTGGCACCCAGCCTGGCGGTGTTCGCCCGCTGCGCCATGTTCCGCGCCCTCGACCCACAAGACACCACCACGGAGGCCGCATGAGCGCACCCCAGTTGGGCTACCTCTGCCTGAGCGAGAACCCGAGCGCCGAGGCCGGCCGCGCCCTGATCCGCCAGTTCGTGCTGGTGCGCGAGGCCGAGCGCATGGGCTACGACGACATCTGGCTGGCCGAGCACCACGGCGACAGCCAGTGGCCCCATGGCGGCATGCTGGCCCTGCTGGGCCACCTTGCGGCCGTGACGGCCAAATCGCGCATCGGCTCGCTGGTCATGATGCCTGGCCTGCACGACCCGCTGATGCTGGCCGAGCACGTGGCCACGCTGGACCTGCTGTCGAAAGGGCGGTTCCAGTTGGGGGTGGCCAGTGGCGGCGCCCAAGCGGCCGCCTTGCAGGCCCGCGGCCTGGACCGGGGTGCCGCGCGCGACCGGCTGCATGCCCACCTGGACCAGGTCATGGCCCTGTTGGCCGGGCAGCCCTGGCAGGCGCCCGGTGGGGGAGACCTGGGCCTGGTGCCGCCCCCCGGCCAGCCTGCTGTGCCCGTGTGGCTGGCCGCGGACGACGAAGCCAGCATCCGCAAGGCGGCCGAACGCGGATGGGGCCTGGTGGCCGCCGCCACCCACACCCGCGAGCGCGTGCTGCGCATGGTCGACCGCTACATGGCCGCCAGCCAGGGCCGCGCACCCGAGCTGACCTTGGCCCGCTTTGCCAGCACGGCTGCAGACCACGGTGATGCGGTGGGCGTGGCGCAGGCTTACCTGAGCGGCTTTGCCCAACGGGCGCAGGCCCAGGGCTGGGGCCAGGACGCCAAGCTGTCCAACGCCGCAGACCCGGCGCGCCTGCTGGCCGACACCCTGGTGGGCACGCACGAAGAGGTGGCTGCGCAGTTCAAGGCCCTGGCCCACAGCCATGGCGCCACGCGGATCGCCATCGTGCCGACCACCGGCCAGTTCGATGCACACAAACACATCCTCGCGGCCTTTGTGGACGAGATCCGGCCCCTGCTGGACGAAGACTGAGCCGGAGACCGCGTGCCCACGCCCCAAGAGATGGCGGACCTGGATGCCGAAGACCTGGTGATGTGGCGCCACTGCCCTCGCCGGTTCTGGCTGGCGCGGCAAGCGGGGACATCGCCCGCTGTGGTGTTGCCCAAGTCGGTGGCATCTGCCATCGATTTGCCGGGCACCTTGGCCGCCTTGCGTGCCACCTGGCCCCACGCCCATCACCTGCCGCCGCCCCGCACCGAAGCGCAATGGCAAGCCGCGCTGGCTGAGACCCAGGCCTGGTTGACCTCGCGCATGCGTGAGCCCATGCCGGCCGATGAAGGCCATGCCCTGTTGGGCGCCTGTGTGGCCAGCCCGGACGGTGCCCGGGCCCGCATCGACGTCTTGAGCCCTGGCGAAGGGGGATGGCAACAGGGGTGGCGGGCAGGACGCCTGCGCCTGGCCACCGCCGGCAACGACGACGATGTGGACACCATCGCCTGGTGGACGCATGTGGCCGCGCATGCCGGCGTGCGCCTGCAGGGCATGGTGCTCATGTTGATCGAACAGGATTTCGTGTACCCCGGCCATGGCTGTCTGGCGGGCGTGTTCCGTGAGGTCGATGTGAGCCCGGTGCTGGGCAGCCGGGATGTCGCAGCCTGGCTGGTGGGCATGCGACGTTCCCTGCGCGGCCCTGAGCCCGACCTGCCCCATGCCCTGCCCTGTGTCGCGCCTGGCGATCACGAACGCTGCCCTCACCTGGCCCATTGCGGCCTGCAGGGTCGCGTGCACGACGGCCTGGCCATCGACGCCCTGGAGGTGATGGGCCGCGAGGTGGCCGATGTGCTGCGGGCACTGGGCCACCGCAGCTTGCTGACCGTGCCCCCGGCCCTGCTGAAAGATGAACGGCGCCGCCGCGCCTGGCGCGCCATCCATTCGGGCCAGCCTGAGGTCACGCCCGATGCCTGCGCCCCACTGCGCGCCTGGCCCGCACCTTGGCAGGTGCTGCGCCTGGACACCATCGGCCACGCCCTGCCCATCTGGGCCGGCACACGCCCTTATCAGATGGTGCCCTTCCAGTGGCAAGTCGATGTGGTCGACCCTGAGCAGC
Source organism: Pseudomonadota bacterium (assembly GCA_041169085.1). GTDB lineage: Bacteria > Pseudomonadota > Gammaproteobacteria > Burkholderiales > Burkholderiaceae_C > Aquabacterium. The sequence continues at coordinate 16,940 of JBEEJT010000003.1, forward strand.
TGGAGGCCCCACGGGCCAGCCACCACTTCCTGGCGGCGGGCGCAGGCGACCCCAGGCGCGCCTTCGCCCGCAGCCTGCTGGCCGCCTTGGGCTCACACGGCACCATCGTGGCCTACAACGCCGGCTTCGAGCGCAACCGCCTGCGTGAGTTGGCCCGCCACCTGGCCGACAGCGCCAGCCCCCAAGACCAGGCCGATGCCGCAGCCCTGGACGCCTTGCAGCCCCGCATCGTGGACCTCTTTCAAACGCTGCGGGGCTGCGCTTACCACCCGGCCATGCGGGGCTCTTGGAGCTTCAAGTCGGTGGGTCAGGCCTTCAGTCCTGACCTGGAACTGGGGGCCTTCAGTGCCGCGCACGCCACGGCGGCCGAGGCTTATGCGCATGCCATGCAAGACCGTTTGCCCGAGCATGAGGTGAACGCGCTGCGCGATGCCTTGCGGGCGCGTGCAGCCCGCGAGACCTTGGCCATGCGCCGGGTCTTGCAGGCCTTGAAGGCGGCAGGCTCAGCGCCCTGAACGCGCTGAATGCCGTCGTGCCCTCCTCGCGCAGCGCGCCGCCCGACGCCTCATCCCGCAAAGGCCATGTGCTGAGGTTCGTCGTCGCCGATGGTGATGGTGGCCGCCACCAATTGCCCCGCTTCGTTGTAGCGGTAGTCGTGGCGCATCTCCGCCTCGCCATAGACCATCTTCACCACACGGCACATCCGGCCCTGCGCGTCATAGCTGGCTTCGAACCAGGTGTTGCGGTTGCGCAGGTCGGCGGGCTGCAGCTCTTCGGCCAACTGCAAGGGCAAGCCCCGTCCGCTGTAGATGAGGAAGTAACGCGTGCTGGTGGCCATGGGGCTGCTCGTGGTGTGGGTGGGTGGCTCAGAGGGCCTCAGGCTTGCCCCAAGGCTGGCTGCCCGGCACCAGGGTTGCCTGGATGCCGGCCTTGGCGACGGCAGCCAGGTCCTTGTAGAGCGTGGCCTCGTGCACCAACACCCCCTTGGGCGTCTTCACGCCCACATAGCGGGCAGGCAGGTCCACCTCGCAGAGGTAGCCTTCGCCGGGGTCTTCGGTGGCGCGCAGGTTGCCATCCCAATCGACAAAGAAGCCGTGGGCATTGCTCATGGTGGGTCTCCGGTGCTCAGGTTCAGCGCTCACGCCGCTTGGGCGTTCGCCTGGGGGTTGTCCAGCACGGCGCTCAGGTTAAGCGTCATGTTGTTCTTGGTGGCGTCCACATAAGGGCAGATGCCCTTGGCACGCTCCAGCAGGTGGTCGGCGTCGGACTGGCTCAAGGGGCCAGCCATGTGCACCGTCAGGGTCAAGCCCATGCGGTAGGCGTCGTCGAGGGTCACGTACATCGCCAGCGTCGCTTCGACATAGCAGCCACGCAGCGGCACCAGGCTCTTTTTGGCGATGTGCCGCACCGACTGCTCAAAGCAGGCGGCAAACGCGCCAGCGAACAGCTGTTCGGGGTTGGGCCCGCCGCCCTTGCCGCCCATGTCCGTGGGCACGGCCAACTTGACTTTGAACTCACCGTCTTCGGTCTGCACAGTGCCCGTGCGGCCGCCCTGGGTGAGCATGGTGGTTTTGTAGACGAGGTCCATGGGTGCTCCTGATCGAAGTGGGGTTGGGCAAAGGTGAACTAAGGCGTGGCGCAAGGGCCCTTGACCGCCGCACAGCCTTCCAGCGACGCCGGCATCGGCTTGTCGACACCCGACGGGTTGGCCGCCGCGAGGCCCACAAAGCGCGCCACCGCTTCGGTCTCGAAGCCCACGAGGCGCTGGCCATCGGGCCGCTGCATCAATGGACGCCGGATGAGCAGCGGGTGGGCCAGCAACAGCGCCAGCGCCGATTCAGCGTCCAGCGCCTCCGGCACCACCTCGCCTGACTTGACCTTGGGCGCAGCGCGGTTGAACCAGTCGGCCACTGGCAGCGGCTGCAGGTAAGGCATCAAGGTGTCGCGTGTCCAGGGCTCATCCAGCAGGCTGCGGCGCTCCAGCGTGTGGCCGGCTGCCTCCAGCCAGGCGCGTTGCTTGGCATTGCCGCCGCAACCGGGCTTCTCGAAGAAAACGATGTGGGTCATGGCGAGGGGCTTTGCGATGTGGGGTGGGCGCGCGCTCAGGCTGCCGCGCTGCGGGCCTTCATGGCGGTGCGCAGCAGTTGCAGGCACGGCAGGCTCGCGGCCATGTCCAGCGCGGTGAAGTCGTCCTGCGTCTGGATGAACGGGTCGGCGCCCAAGGCCAGCAATGCGGCCACGATGTCGGGCTTGCTGCTCGAAGACGCGTACATCAAGCTGGTGGCGCCGGTGAGGTTCACGTGGTCGATGGGCACGCCAGCCTGCGCCAACCGTTGCACCAGCGCAGGCTGGTTGCTCACGCACGCCAGCCACAGGGCGTTGTTGCCGTCGCCATTGGTGGCGGTCAAGCTCACGCCCAGGTCCAACAAGGTGTCCACGATGTCGACGCGTCCCCGCCAGGCCGCCTGCATGAGTGGCGTGTTGCCATGGGCCCCGGGCGTGTGGGGGTCGGCGTAGCCCTCGTCGTTCAGCCAGTTGGCCAGCGCTGGCGACACGGGCTGGGCAGGGGGCACCGCCTGGGCCCAGGCCTCCCAGCCACCGATCAGGTCTGCCACTTGGGCAAAGCCAAAATCGCTGAACATCTCGGCATAGGTCTGGCTGGCGTTGCCGTGGTAGCAGTAGATGAACACGGCCCGGTCTTTGGGCTCGCGCATCAGCAGCCTTTCGTGGTTGCGGCCATCGAGTCGCAAGCTGCCATGCATGTGACCACGTTCGTGGTGGGCCGCGTCGCGGGCGTCCAGCACCAGCGCGCCGGGGTGGGCGGCCAGCCAAGGGGCCACATCGGGCGCGCGCAGCCGTTGGAATCGAGGCGAAGTCATGGGGCGGCTCCTGTCAGAGAGGGGGGCACAAAGCCGGTGTCCTGGGCTTGCCTTTCGGCGGTGTAGGGTGGCTCGGATGCAAGACGGGGGTCCACCAGCGGCAGGCCCACGGTGAAGTGGTAGAGCACTTGCCAAGCCCCACCAGTCAGGCCAAGCAAGTCGTGCACGGCGTCGTCGAAGTAGCACCCGACGCCCGTGCCCCGCAGGCCTTCAGCCTCGGCTTGCACATACAGCGCCTGCCCCACCGCGCCAGCCTCTCGCAACAACTGGCGGTATCCATGGGGATCGGCCAGCACCGAGCCCGCCAAGGGGGCCACCATGCTGACAGCCAGGCAGGCGTCGCTGCCGATGGCCTGGTGGCAGCTCAGTGTGCGCAAGGTGCCTGCGAGCGCCGGGTGCTCGGCCAGGGTCAACAAGGGCAGCTCTGCGGGCCAGCCCGACACCGGCCCCAGGCCTTGCGGCGCCTTCAACAGGGCCGTCAGCGCCTGACGACCCGCTTCGCTGCGCGGCAGCAGGTAAGCGCCCGGCGCCAGGCCTTGCACGCGGTGGGCATAGACCACGAGTTGAACCTGCGGTGAGTTCGTCGCCGCCGTGGCGCCAGGCACGTTGGCCAACGTGCTGGCCAGCAGCCGCAGACAAGCGGCCCGGGGCATCTGCGCACGGGCGTCGAAGCGCTGGGCACTGCGCCTGGAACGCAACAGCAGACTGGCCGGCCTATCGTCGTGTGGTGCCGGCCCCCACAGACGCCACAAGGCTGGCGCCTCCACTGGCTCCGACGCTGGCGCTGCACCTGGGGCCTCCGGCCGGGCATCCCGGCTGGCCACCGCCACCTCGTCCACCACCGGCCAGCGGTACATGGGCCTGGGGTCCAGGACGCTGGGCTGGCCCAACCATCTGACGTCGTCCGGCCAGCCGAGGGGGGCCTGTGCTTCCGTCCGTGCGCCCCCGTCGTTCGGGCGTGGCACCAGCGCCAGCAACATCTCCGGCTCCTCGCGCTCCGCCTCGCCAAAATCGTCATCGCGGTCCAGGCCCAGCAAGGTGGCCAGAGCCGCGTGCGGCATCGTTGTGACCGGGCGCACACGCCACCCCAGTGCCGCCGCCGCGTGGGCCACCGCGCCCAGCGCATGGCCCGCGTCCAGCTCCACATAGCGGAACGCGCGCTCGCCGTATTTCCAGGCCTCGCGCCACGCCACCGAGCTCAAGGCGACCCAGGCCTGAGCAGCCCCCGACGCGTCGCCCCCCGTCAGCCGCCCAGCGGCCCGTTGGGTCAGGGCGTGGTCTTGTGGGTCGTAATGGCACAGGCCATCCGGCAAACCTGGCACGTCACGCGTGAGCAGCCAGGCTTCGATGGGGTGCAAGTTGCCACTCGACGGGTTGGCCCGCAGCGCCCATCGGTCGGGCCCCAGGCGTTTCCAGGCGGTCAGGCCCAGCGCCATCTCCAGGCACATGGCCAGGCTCACCCGATCCAGCGGCGCGGGCGCGACCGTGCCGGCCCTCACCTGCCCCCACGTGGCCGGCCAGGCGTCTGCGCACAGGGGCAGCAAGGCGCGAGGTGCGCCATGCCAGTGGCGAAACGCAGCGGGTTGGGCGTCCCAGTCCAGGGTGTCGGGGCCGGCGGCAAAGCCCTGCAGCCTGTGCTTGGTGCGTTCGTGGTAGCCCATCACGGCCTCGGCCGGGCCCGCCACAGGCCCCAGGCCCGAAGCCACTCGGGGCTGGAAGAAGGTGTTCAGCCGTGTGCGCATGCGCGCTCCTCGACAGGGCGGGCCGTGTGCCAGGCCAGCAAGGCGCTGGTCTGTTCGACGATGGCCCAGCGCACGCCCGCGTCCAGCTTGTGGAGCCACCGCGGTGGGATGGCCCCGGCCCCGTGGATGGCCCCCAGCAGCATGCCCACCAGGGCGCCCGTGGTGTCGGCGTCGTCGCCTTGGTTCACCGCCCCCACCACCGCGCTTTCGAAGTCGGTCGCCCCCACCGCGAAGTGCAGCACGGTCTGCACGGTGTCAACCACATAGCCGCTGGCCCGGCCAGGGTAAGGCTGGAACCGGAAGGCCGGCCAGGCTTGCACCCAGGCCGTGGCCAGGCTGTCCAGCGTGACCTGGGCCAGGCGGGCATCCGGCTGCAGCCAGATGGCGTGCAACCACTGGCCAAAGGCCAGCAAGGCGGCGTCAGACAGCGGGTGGTGGTGGGTGATGTGGGCCTGGGCCAGGCTGACGGCCTGCAATCGCTCGGGCTGGCCCACCGTGGCCAAGGCCACCGGCAGGTTGCGCATGAGCGCACCGTTGCCCCCGTCGCCTTCCTGGGGCGGCCCCGCCAACACGCCGGTGCTGTCGTAACGAGCGATGCCCCGCCGACAGGTGTTGCCGCAGTCCACGGGCTTGCCTCGCCACCAGCGCACAAAGGCATCGGCCACCAGGGCGGTGTCCCAAGGCCGGTTGACGCGGTGCCCCTGCAGCAAGGCCTCGCCCAAGGCCAGGCTCATGGTGGTGTCGTCGGTCACCTGCCCGGCCTGGAGCTTGAGCCAACCGCCACCGGTGATGTCGCGGTGCACGCCATGGCGGGCCCGGATCTCGCGTGGCGTCATGAACTCGACCGTGGCCCCCAGGGCGTCGCCCACGGCCAGCCCCAAGTAAGCGCCCAGCGCCTGCTCGTACAGCCGCGGTGTGAGGGTGAAGGCCTCAGGCACGCCACACCTCCGCCGCCATGTCGCCCCCGATGGCCAGCACCTCGGACTCGCCCGACAGTGGCACCTTGCTCAACAACCCAGGGTAGAACAACAACTTCACCTGCGGCACCTGCACCTTGAGCACCGTGTCACCAAAGCATTCGGCCTGGCGGGGGTCGAGCGCAAAGCTCAACACGTTGTTGAAGCGCACGACGCGACGCACAGCTGCCCGCCAGGTGAGCGGCGAGCCGTCTTCCGACCAGGCTTCGTGCTCGCCAACCTGGTTCACCCCGCGCCACAGGGTGAGCGTGGGGTGTCGGCCGAAAGGCGCATGGCGCCGCAGCGCCCACTGACAAAACTCGTACAGCAAGTCGAGTTGCTGGTGGATGCAGTTGTTGTGGAAGCGGCTGGTGGCCTTCTCTTCCATGTAGGCCACCCAAGGCGGCGACGGGTAGCGCCCCAGCAAGCCCCGGTGGTAACACGGCACCAGGCCAAAGCGGCTTTCCACCCACCCCTTGAGCACCGCCCCGGCAGGCCCGTTGCTGTCGCCGCCCCAGCCCTGCAACAGCTTGATGTAGCTGGCACGCCAGCGGCGGGCCTCGCTGGGCGAGGTCGGCGCGGACTCGGGCTGCAAGCCAAAGGCGATGCTCAGGTAGTGCATGAAGACCTCTGCCGCTTCGGCTGGCTGCCCGCAGGCCGCCAGCAAATGAAAGAGCCCGGCGTGGGCTTCCCGTGTGCCCACGATGTGCAGCGGCCTGGGGTGGGCGTTGAACTCGGCGCTGCCCAACACACAAGACGGCACGCCCACGAGGTTGGTGGCATACCAGTGGCGCGGCTGGGGGTCAGCTTCGGGAAGCATGCGGGGCCGCCACGTCGTGTGGCGCGACCTCCCGCGGCCGCCCCGGATGCGCCCGCGTCTGCCCACCTTCTTCCTGGTTGCGAATGAAGTCCGCCACCTTGTAGAAGGCAACGTCCAATTCGGCGCGCAAGGCCACATCGGCACAGGCGTCGGCCAGGGCCACGCGCATGCAGGCCATCCAGGCGTCGCGGGCCGCAGCGTCGATGGCAAAGGGTTGGTGTCGCCGCCTCAGCATGGGGGCCCCACGGGCCGGCGTGTAGCGCTTGGGGCCGCCCATCCACTCGCTGAGGTAGTCCACCAACACGGCCTTGGTGTGGGACAGGTCAGGCTCGTGCATGGCCCGCACGGCTTGGGCCTCGGGCAAGGTGTCCATGGCGCGGTAAAACGCGTCCACCAGCCGCACCACCGCCTCATGGCCGCCCAAGCGGGCGTAGTGCGGGTTGGCCGGGGCCGCGGTGACGGGTGGGTGGGACACGCTCATGTCTGAGCTTTCTGCAACCGGCGTGCCACCGCCCTTCCCCTCTGGGCGCGGCCTGCTCAGGTCAGCGCCCAGCCCACCCCTGTCGGGCTTTTTGTGGGCTTCCCGACAAAGCCGTCAGGGCGCGATCTGCTCTGCCCACTCGTACAAGGCCCCCAGGATGTCCTGCGCCCGCTCGTTGTCGTGCTGCGGGTCTTCGTTGAGCTCGTCGATGCGCTCGAAGAACGCCGACAAGGTCATCGCGCCGCCTTCCCCCTCGATCAGTCTCGCGTGGCGCAGGGCCTCCCAGCGGGCCTGCTCTTCGTCGCTCAAGGTGTGCGGGAAGTTGCGCGCCCGGTAGCGGAACAAGACTTCTTCCAGGCGCTCGTCCACGAATTGCGGGTGCTTGTCAGCGAGCTGCTCGGGCGACAAGGCCTTGAGCCTTTGCAGCGTGCGGCGGTCGTCGTTGCCCACGAAGCCGCCATACAGGTCCTCGTCGACGTCCACCGGGCCACGCGCGCGGTCGTCGCGGCCATAGACCTCGGCCCAAATGCCGTCCATCTGCGTGACACGCGGCGCCAGCCACTCGGCGTGGCGCTGAGCGCGCGCCAAGTCCTGCGGGAAGCGCTGCTGTACCGCCGGGCCCAGCACCTTGAGGTTGCCCACCACGATGGGCGACTTGTTGATGTGCAAGCTCTTGAGCGGCAAGCGGGTCACGCCTTCAGGCAAGTCTTCGGTGCGCGTGAACACGCGCTCACGGATTTGCGCGGCGTTCATCTCGAACAATGGCGCCGGGTCTTCATTCAAGTCCCACAACAGCACCTCGTTCTTGTTGCTGGGGTGAGGCGCCAGCGGGAACACCAGCGCCATGCAGCCGCGCTCCACGCCATACATGCCCGAGATGTGCAGGAAGGGCTTCCAGGTGCTGCGGGGCTGGTCCAGGCCGGCCTCGGCCAGCACGGCGTCTTTCTTACGCAGCTTCAGGCAGAAGTCCCACAGCTTGGGTTGGGCCTGCTTGATCAGCCGGGCCATGGCGATGGTGGCGCGCACGTCGGACAAGGCGTCGTGGGCCGCCTCGTGGGTCAGGCCGTTGGCGGCCGTCAGGTGCTCCAGCTTGAACGACGGTCGACCATCTTCCTTGGTGGGCCACTGGATGCCCTCAGGCCGCAGGGCCCAGGTCGTGCGAACCACGTCCAGCAAGTCCCAGCGGCCACAGCCGTTTTGCCATTCGCGGGCATACGGGTCCATGAGGTTGCGCCAGAACAGGTGGCGGGTCACCTCGTCGTCGAAGCGGATGGTGTTGTAGCCCAGGCCCACGGTGCCTGGCTGCGCGAGCTCGCGCTCGATGGCGTCGGCGAACTGGTGTTCGGGCACGCCGCGTTCGGCACAAGTCTGCGGCAGGATGCCCGTGAGCAGACACGCCTCCGGGTCGGGCAGGCTGTCCAGCGCAGGCTGGCAATACAGCATCAAGGGCTGGCCCACCTCGTTGAGTTCGGCGTCGGTGCGCACCCCGGCGAACTGCGAGGGCCGGTCGCGGCGGGGCACCCGGCCAAAGGTTTCGTAGTCGTGCCAGTAAAAGGTCAGGTCGCTCATGCCCGGCACGATACCCGAGCTTTGCGCCCCACTCGGGCCCCACAACGCAACAGGCCCCACGTGGGGGCCTGCTTGAGGGGGGAGCGGCGGCGCCAGGCCGGTCAGCGCACCTTGCGCATGGCCACGCTGCCCACCGAGTAACCCGCGCCAAAGGAGCAGATCACGCCCAGGTCACCGACCTTCAGGTCGGCACGGTGGCGGTGGAAGGCGATGATGGAGCCGGCCGACGAGGTGTTGGCGAACTCGTCGAGGATCAGGGGCGCCACATCGGCGGTGGCCTCGGCTTCGATCAACTTCTTGACCACCAGCTGGTTCATGGCCAGGTTGGCCTGGTGCAGCCAGAAACGGCGCACGCCCGTGGGGTGGATGTTCAAGCCGGCCAGTTGCTTCTCGATGTGGGCGGCCACCATGGGCACCACTTCCTTGAACACCTTGCGGCCTTCCTGGCGGAAGGTCTTGTCGCGGGCATTCGGGTCGCTGTCTTCACTGCGGTTCATGAAACCGAAGTTGTTGCGGATGTTGTTGGAGAACTGCGTGGCCAGCTGCGTGCCCAGCACTTCCCACTGGTCGGCTGAGGTGGCCGTGTCGGCGCGCTCGACGATGGTGGCCGTGCACACGTCACCAAAGATGAAGTGGCAGTCGCGGTCGTTCCAGGCCTGGTGGCCCGAGGTGATTTCGGGGCTGACCACAAGCACGCATGTGGCACTGCCGGTGCGCACGGCGTTGACGGCCTGTTCGATGGCGAAGGTGGCCGAGGAGCAGGCCACGTTCATGTCGAAACCATAGCCGCCCGCGCCCAGCGCCTGCTGGATCTCCACCGCCATGGCGGGGTAGGCGCGCTGCATGTTGGAGGCCGCGCACAGCACGGCGTCGATGTCTGCGCCGGTCTTGCCCGCCTGCTGCAGCGCCTGCTGGGCAGCAGCCACGGCCAGCTCGCCCATCAGCGAGAGTTGGTCGTCGGGCCGCTCCTGCAAGCGCGGGTACATGCGCGTGGGATCGAGGATGCCGGACTTCTCCAGCACATAGCGCTGCTTGATGCCCGATGCCTTCTCGATGAACTCCACGCTGGAGTGCTGCAGCGGCTCGCGCGTGCCTGCGGCAATCTCGGCGGCGAGGTGGGCGTTCTGCAGGTCCACGTAGCGGTTGAAGGACTCCACCAGCTCAGCGTTGGTGATGGTGTGGGGCGGCTGGTAAAGACCCGTGCCGCTGATGACGAC
>JBEEJT010000004.1:0-2707 GCA_041169085.1 Pseudomonadota bacterium
TGGGCCTGGGCCGATGCCCACGACCGGGCTTTGGCGGCCCAGGGGCGCCGCTACCACCCCAAGTTGTTGAGTGCGGTGCCGTTTTCGCCCATCCCAGGCCAGCGGCTGTTGACGCACCCGAGCCTGGACGCCCCTGACCGCGCCACGGTGCGGCGGCTCATGCTGGGCGAATTGGTGGCAGCCTGTCAGGCCCACGGCTGGTCATCGGCCCATGTGCTGTTCTTGTCACCAGATGAAGTGGCCGACGCCCAGGCGGAAGGCTGGCTGGTGCGCGACGGCGTGCAATTCCATTGGCAGGCCGACCCCACCTGGCGCAGCTTCGCCGACTTCCTGGCCAGCCTGACCCGAGACCGGCGCAAGAAGGTGCAGCAAGAGCGCCGCAAGGTGGCCGATGCCGGTGTGAGCTTCGAGGTGCGCACGGGCGCCGAGCTGCAAGCGCCAGACTGGCGGTTCTTCGAGCGCTGCTATGTGCAGACCTACCTGGAGCATGGCCAGCGTTCTTACCTCACCCCGGCGTTCTGGCAGGCTTTGGCGCAGGGCTCGGGTGAGCACTGGGTGATGTTCATCGCCAGTCAGGGAGGCGAGCGCATCGCCGCGTCGCTGCTCGCCGTTGACCCCACGCATCGGATCGCCTACGGCCGCTATTGGGGCGCGTTGAGGCACGTGTCCTGCCTGCACTTCGAGGCCTGTTATCACCAGCCCATTGCCTGGTGCATCGAGCACGGCTTTGAGCGCTTCGAAGGCGGCGCTCAAGGTGAGCACAAGCTCCATCGGGGCCTGTTGCCTGTGCGAACCCAATCGGTCCATTGGCTGGCCCACCCGGGCCTGCGCGAAGCGGTGGCGGAGTTCCTGGGCCGTGAAACGGACGGCATGGACCGGTACATCGATGAATTAGCGGAGCACTGCCCGTTCAAACCCGGAGATGCCCTCCGGAACATTGGTGACACACTGGAGACTTGATCGGTCTGTGTCAGCAAAAAAACCAAGGAGACTCGATTCATGGCGAACCCCGCTCAGCCACAAGCGCCCACGGACTTGCCCCCTGTGGTGCTGGACATCGAAGCCTCCGGATTCGGTTTGGGCAGCTACCCCATCGAGATCGGCTTTGTCGACTCTCAAGGCGAAGCCTGGTGCAGCCTGGTCAAGCCCCTGCCCGATTGGCAGCACTGGGACCCGAACGCGGCCGCAGTGCACAAGATCACCCGCGAACACCTGGTCCAGCGCGGCCGCACACCCGCCGACATCGTGCAGGTGCTCAACGACCGCCTGCGTGGCCAGATCGTCTACTCCGACGCCTGGGCCCACGACTACACCTGGCTCAACCGCCTGTACGAAGTCGCCGAGCGCAGCCCCACCTTCAAGCTGGAAAACCTGCGTCAGCTGTTGAGCGACAACGACGCGGCACGCTGGCATGAAGTGAAGCGGCGCGTGGCCGCGTCCATGGGCCTGGAGCGCCACCGCGCCAGCGCCGACGCGCGCCTGCTGCAAAACACGCTGATCGCCTTGCGTCAGCCCGCCCGCGCGGCCGCCTGAGTCGCCTTACATCCCCTTCACTTCGGTCTGAATCCTCAAGTGGAGGACGCCCAGGCCGAAAAGAAGTGTGCTGTATTCATCAGTCGGGGTGTCCATGTTCTCAGTCCCTCAGACGTCAGGCATGGGGACACCCACACTGCATCCGCGCTTCCGAGCGGCTGCCGAATGGCTGTCGTTGGCTTCACTGCTGGCCGGTTTGCTGTTGTCGTCCTCAGGTCATCAGGTTTTACATTGGCTTGGTCTGTTCGCCATGGCGGGCGGCACCCTGCTGGCGTGGTTCAGTCACGTGAGCATGCGTGCCGAGCTGGCGCGGGCCGAGGCGGACGCCCACGCCTGGCGCAGCTGGCAACAAGCCAGTGAAGACACGGTGGTGGTGCTGGGCGCCCCGCGTGGCGGCTGGGCGAACTGGTCGCCGCGACACGGGGAAGCGGACGGGCCTGTCGTGTTGCAAGCCAACACCCGGAACATGGTGGGCGCTCACCCTGCGAAGAAGCCGAACGTGGATGCCACATCGACTTCGAACGCGGCCGCGCCCAGCCTGGCTCAGTTGTGGTCCCCCGATGCCCTGGCCCCCCTGCTGGACACGGTTTACCAGTTGCGCAGCGCCCCCGACACGTCGACCGCCGAAGGCCAGCCCCTGGTGCGTTCGTGCGAGGTGGCCCTGCACGACCTCGACAAGGCCCACGCCAGTTGGTGGCAGCACCGTGTGTTGGCGTGTGGCGACCGCGTGATCGTGCAAAGCCAGAACATCACCCCGTTCCGGGCCGCCCAGCGTGCATTGCACGAACGCGAAGCCTTCTACCGCACCCTGGTGGACAGCCTGCCCATGGGCGTGCTGGCCCGCAGCACGCAGCCGCAAACGGCCGGGCGGTATTTGGTCTGCAACCGCTATGCGAGTGACGTGCTCAAGGTGCCCGCAGAACAGTTGCTGGGCACCAAGGGCGAACAGGTGCTGCCGGAAGCCTGGATCCAGCAAAGCATCGAGCAGGACCTGCAGGTGCTGCGCGAGCCGCGCATGCACCGGTTCGAAGGCCTGTGCTTCCCCACCCGCTCGGGCGACCGCATCCTGGACCTCATCAAGACACCGGTCTACGATGCGGACGGCGACATCGACCACATCCTGGTGATCGCCCAGGATGTGACCGAGCAGCGTCAAGCGGCCGACCAGTTGCGA
>JBEEJT010000005.1:0-3395 GCA_041169085.1 Pseudomonadota bacterium
GCTGTGCCGCCTTGCGCGAGGCGGCGGCCCGGCTGGAGGCCTGCGCTCAAGCCCAGCACCTGGAACACACGCAAGAAGCCATTGTTGGCCTCACCCATTGCCTCGCTCCACTCACGCTGGCCTTGCAGGCCTACCTCGAAGGACGGCCCTCCGTTGACGACGCCACGCCGGCCAAGCGCCTCGCGCCCCACCCCTCGTTGGGCAGCGCGACCTTGACCCCCCGGCCTGGCGCGGTGTCTACCGCGGACACCATTTCGGACGCATGAGCCAGCCTTGTCCCTCGTCGAGTTCGCATCGCCCAGACCTGACTACGCCGCGCCGCCTGCCGTTGAGCCTGGTGGCCGCCCTGGCGAGCGGGGTGAGCGCCGTGGCCCAGGCCCAAGACTGGAACCTCTCCGGCTTCGGCACCCTGGGTTGGGCCCAATCTGACCGCGCCGAGGCCTACCAGCGCTTCATCGACGACCGCGGCACCTGGCGGCGCGACTCCAAGCTTGGCGCGCAACTCGACTGGCGCTACAACCCCGCGTGGTCGCTCACCGCCCAGGCCATGGTGCGCCCCAGCGAGCGCAGCGACACCCAGGACACCGCGCAACTCACCTGGCTGTTCGCCGCCTGGCGACCCGACAACGACAGCCAGATCCGCGTGGGCAAACAGCGCGTGCCGCTGTTCCTCAATTCCGAAAACCTCGAAGTGGGCCAGACCTACGATGTGGCCCGCTTGCCCGTCGAGGTCTATGCGCTCACCCCGACGCAAGACGTCACGGGGGTGTACGCCTCGCGCAGTTGGTGGGGCGATGGCAGCGAGACCAGCGTCGAGGCCGCCTACGGTCGCACCACGCTGTGGTACCGCGCCCACCTGCGAGACCTGGGCACCCGCTTCAGCGGCCTGGATGCCGACATCTTCAGCCTGGTGGGCAACTGGCGCACGGACAGCCACCGCGTGCGCTTGGGCTGGCACCACGTCCGCTCTGACGGCCCGCAGGGCCAGGGCGTGCCCGACCACTACCCGCTGCAACCGGAAGGCTATTACCTCGTCAGCGGGCCGGGCGTGCCCACCACCAGCCACTTCACCAACGACGTGGTCGTGCTTGCGGCCGACCTGGCCCTGGCGCCCACCTGGCGCCTGCAACTCGAAGGGGCGCGCAACTTCCAGCACGCCATGCACGTGGCGCCCAGCAGCACGGCCGGCAACCTCACGCTGGTCAAGCACCTGGGTGACTGGCACCCTTACGCCAGCCTGTCGCGCATCGTGAGCCAGGGCTCGGGCGCGCGGCTCACCGCCGCGCTCGACCGCACCGTGCTGCCCGGGCAAGACCTCCAGAGCCAGCTGATCAACGCCAGCCAGCGCGCTGCCGCCGACGCTTACCCCGTCCTCTACCAGACCTCGCTGGCGCTGGGCACCTCGCTCGCGCTGGGGCCGCGCAGCAAACTGAAGTTCGAATGGCTGAGCACCCAGATCGGGTCGCGCTCGTCCCTGATCGACTCGCCTGCTGGGGGCGAACCCATCCGCCACCAGCGCGTGCAGGTCTGGTCGGTCAACCACAACTTCGTGTTCTGAGGGGGCAGCGCCATGAACACGAAGCGCCTGAGCGCCTGGTGCCTGGGGGTGGCCTTGCTGGTGGGGCCGGTGGCGGCCTGGGCCGGCGTCGTGCTGGTGGGCCACGCCAGCGTCCACAAGGTGGACCAAGACACCGTGCAGCGCATCTACAGCGGCCGCATGATCGAAGTCGGGGGCGTGGCGGTGTCGCCCGTGCACCTGCCTGCCAGCCACCCGGCGCGGCAGCGGTTCATGGCCGACGTCCTGCAGCAAACCGAAGAGCAATACCTGGCCTACTGGACGGTGCGCCGTTACGTGGGCAAGGGCACCCCGCCGCCCGAGCTGCGCAGCGTGGGCGAAGCCCTCGCCCACGTGGCCCGCACGCCCGGTGGCCTGGCCTATGTGGACGAAGCCGACGTGCCCGCGGGCGCCAACGTCATCTGGAAGCGCTGACCAGGGCCACCAGCAGCCACCACCACATCACGCTGAGCACCACGTTGCCGGTCGCGAACACGCCGGCGCGCAGCAGCACGCTGTGGCCGGGCTTGAGGTGGACGAGCGAATGCGCGATGCGCAAGGCCACAAAGGCCCAGGACAGCCCCAGGAACACCGGGTGTTGCAGCCCTGCCAGGTGGGCAACGAAGCCCGCCACGTACCAGAGCACCGGCACTTCGAGCAGGTTCATGAAGTTGCGGTTGGGCAGGCTCACGTCGGCGGGCACGCGGCCGGATTCCCCCAGGCGGAAATCTTCAGGCGTGACCTGACCCGCTCGCCCCGCCCGCAGCCGCGCGATTGGCACCAGCAGCAACACGTGCAGGGTCCACAGCGCCAGCACCGCCATGGGCAACAACAAAGCGTAGGGGGCAGAAGCGGACATGCATCACCTTTCGTGCGGAAAAGCCTGTCAATAGGGGGAGGCACAGGCGGGCGGGCAACGCTAACATGGTGCGCAGGTGCGCCACCCAGGCGCAGTTTCCGTCTGGCGCAACAAGCACCCCATGGTGCGACCCGGCATGACCCTCCCGCCCTTGACCGTCGAGAAGATCCTGGCCCTTGTCACCGCTGTGGCGTGCATCGTCATGCTGGTGCGTCTGGCGCTCAAGCCGGCGCAGCGCGCCCGCCTCGACGGCGCCGCCTGGCGCGTCTGGTTCAAGCTGCGCAACGGCGCCCAGGGCCTGTGGGCCTGGCGGCAGCGGCGCGTGGCGCGTGAGCAGGCCCGGCGCACGGCCCAGGCCGTGATCGAGCGGGCCCGTCAGGGCGACGCACCCACCGTCAAGCGCGACGGCAACGTGCTCACCCCCGATTCATTTCAGCGCCCCCGCAAGCCGCATTGAGCGCGCGCGCGGCCCCACGATGGCGGCCGACGTCACCCCCAGCACCAAGGTCATCGCGGCGCCGTGGAACACCCAGCTGGGCTGGCCATGGTCCATCAAGGTGCCAAAGGCGGGCGCCGCCACGGCAAAGCCCAAGTCCAGGCCCGAATAAACGGTGCCGTAAACCCGGCCGGTGGCGCCCGGTGGCGCCGCTTGCTTGATCAACATGTCGCGCGACGGCCCGGCCAGCCCTGTGCCCACGCCGGCCAGCGCGGCCACCAGGGCCGCCATCGAAGCGGGCAGGGCGCCGCTGCCCACCGCCACCAGCAAGCCGCCGGACAAGGCCATGGCCAGGCCGATGGTGCGCTCCAGTTGCGCCACGCGTTGCACCAGGAAGCCGCCCACCACCATGCCTGCCGCACCGCACAGCATGTAGCCCGTGACGATGAAGGCCGTGGCCGTGGCGGGCAAGCCGTAGAGCTGGCTGAGCGCCGGGCTGGCAAAGCCCTGGATGGCACTCAGCGCAGCCGTGCTCCAGAAGAAAA
>JBEEJT010000006.1:0-31133 GCA_041169085.1 Pseudomonadota bacterium
TGGTGGCCGACGCGTGCTGGTGGCCGACGACAACCCCGTCAACCGCATCCTGACCACCGAGCTGCTGTCCATGGCCGGCCTGTGTTGCGTGGAAGCGTCCAGCGGGCGCGAAGCCGTGGACGCCTTGGAAGCCAACGAAGGCGCGCCCATCGCGCTGGTGTTGATGGACGTGCACATGCCCGACATGGACGGCATGCAGGCCACGCGTGCCATCCGGGCCCAGGCGCGCTTTGCCGGGCTGCCCATCCTGGCGATGACGGCCAGCGTGTTGCAGCAAGAGCAGGAGCAATGCTTGCTGGCCGGCATGAACGCCCACCTGAGCAAGCCGGTGGACCCGCCCGCCTTGTTCCAGGCCTTGGCCCACTGGCTCGACACCCCGCGGCCCGAGGCCAACGCCTGATACGCTTGGCGCATGAACACGCGCCTCACCCGACTGCTGGGCATCGCCCACCCCATTGTGTTGCCCGGCATGACCTACGTGGCCGTGCCCAAGCTGGTGGCGGCGGTGAGCGAAGCGGGGGGGCTGGGGATCCTGGCTTCGGGCGCCTTGTCGCCGCAAGCCTGCCGCGCGGCGATCCGCGAAGTGCGCGCACTCACCGACAAGCCCTTCGGCGTGGGCTGCAGCCTCAAGTTGCCAGGCGCGGCCGAGTGCGCCCGGGTGGCCCTGGAAGAGCGCGTCAGCGTGATCAACACCTCGATGGGCAAGGGCGACTGGGTGGTCGAGGCGGCCCATGCCTATGGCGGCAAAGTCATCGCCACCGTCTCCAGTGAAAAGCACGCGCAGGCCGCGCTGGATTTCGGCGCCGACGGTCTGATCGTCACAGGCCACGAGGCGGCTGCGCATGGGGGCAAGGTCACCTCGATGGTGTTGATCCCGGCCGTGCGCGACCTCACCGACAAGCCCATCATCGCGGCCGGTGGCTTCGCCGATGGCCGTGGGCTGCTGGCTGCCTTGGCGTTGGGGGCCGACGCCGTGGCCATGGGCACACGCTTTGCCAGCGCCCGCGAAAGCGGCTTGCACCCCGAGACCAAGCAGCTCATCGTCGACAAGCCGGCCGAAGACACGATTTACTCGCGCAACTTCGACACCTTCCCTTGCCGGGTGATGAAGACGCCCGGTGGCCAGCGCTACACGGCGCGCCCCTTGAGCCCGCCGGTGGCGCTCACGCGTTCGCTGCAGGCCGCGCGGGAGCTCCAGACGCCGCTGGCCGACATCGCCCGCGACGCGCTGTCACAAGGCTTGATGCCGGCCATGCAGGTGGCGTATTTCGGTGCGGCCACGCTGGCCATGCGCAAGGCCATGTTCGAGGCCAACCATGTGGATGGCGTGCAGCTCATCGGGCAGGTGCAGGGGTTGATCCACGATCAACCCAGCGTGGCCGAGATCGTCGAGCGCACCCTGGCTGAAGCCCGGGCCATCCACCAGGGCTTGGCTGGGCTCAGCGGGCCGTGGTGAACAGCCTGGGCTGGCTGTAGCCACGCACGCCCAGCTCCGTGTAGACGTTGGTGCCGGTGGTCAAACCATCGAGGTCGTGGCTGGTGCCCACGCCTTCATTGGTGTCGAGCGTGCCGTTGCCATCGAGGTCGAACGAGGTGGTCGTCGAGCTGCAGCTGTTGGTGGGCGCGTAGACGATGTGGGACGTGCCCGCAGACCAGGCGGTGGACGAGGCACCGAGCGTGGCCGTTTGCGACTGGAACAGGTTGTGGCTGACGCTGTGGCTGTTGCTGGGGCCCGCCCAATTGCAGATCAGGCTGGCCATGCTGCCGTCGGTGTAGCCGATGCCGTCCGAGGTGTAGCTGTAGAACGCCGACATGGCGCGCGCCTCGGTGGCCGAGTCGTAGGTGGCGTTGACGGCGAAGGCACGGCCCCGGCCATCGTTGTTGCCCGCTTGCCAGACGTACAGGAAGTTGCCGGCTTGCGTGGCCTTGTTCAAGCTGCCTGCAAAGCGGCTGGCGTTGCCGCGCCAGCCTTTGACCGATCCATGGGTGGCGCTGCCACCGAGGTCCTCGGTCAGGTCGAGTTCGCGGTCGCTGTCCAGCGTGGCGATGTCGCCCATGTGGTCCAGGCTGTCTTCAACGGGGGCGCCGCAGTAGTTGGCCGAACGGGCGCTGAAGTCCAGGGTGTCGCCGCTGAGTTCATAGCGCACGGTGGTGGCGGTGGCCACCCGGTAGCGCAAGCCCACTGAAGGCACGGTGACCGTCTCGTCGGTGCAGCCGAAAGCCATGTCGTTGCCCAGGCGCGAGGTGGTGATGTGCAGGTTGCCGGCAAAGGCGCTGTCGCTTTCGCCGGGCCGGTGGTAGACCACCACTTCGGCTTGCTGGGCGCTTTCGCCCGTGCCCTGGCTGATGACCAGGCGGTAGGTGTACTCCGAGCCGTCGGGGTTGAGGCTCACGGTGGCCATGTTCACCGTCACGCCGGGGGCGGCCGAGCTGAGCTTGGTGGCCATGGCGGTGGTGGCGTTGACCGACGTGCCGCCGGTGGGCAGGGCGAGGCCCGTGGTGCTGCCGATGGCGTGGCGCAGCGCGGCCATCAGGAACATGCCTTGGCGGTATTGGTTCTTCACGCCTGTGAGCTGGCGGTTGAGCTGCGCTGCGGCACAGGGCTCGCCAGCTTCGGTGGCCTTCCAGATGCCCAGGTCGCCGCTGGGCAGCGTGCCCGAGGTGGGGGAGCCGTCCTGGTGGCTGGCGTAAGGCATTTGCGGCCCGAAGCAGCTGGCGTTGGACGACGCGGTGTTGAACAGGCTGGTCACGTCCAGGCCCGCGCCCGTCAGGGTGATGCTGCCTTCGGCCACAGCCTCGATCTTGCTGGCCACTTCCAGGGCTTCGGGCACCTTGGTGGCGTCGGCCTGAGCACTGCCGATGGGCAGGATGGACGCCAGCAGGCGGCCCGCCAGGTGGCTGTCGCCGGTGGCGATGGCGTGGCCCAGGCGTTGGGCCCAGTGGGCCATGCGGGTGGTCCATGGCAAGCCGCTGGCCTGGCTGCTGGCCACCACGGCGCTGGCGTTGGACAAGGACGTGGGCGAGGCCACCGACACGCCCAAGGGGAACTGGGTGGCGGCCACCGTCGTGCTGCCGCCACCACCACCGCTGTTGCTGTTGCTGGAGCCGCCGCCTCCGCCACAGGCGGTCAGCAAGAGGCACAGGGCGCTGGCCGACGCCAGGGCGTGGCGGCGCAAGGCGGGGGCGGTGGTCTGCAGGGCGGTCATGGGGGGCTCCTGGTTGAGTGGCGGTGCTGTTGGGATTCGGTTGAACAGCCCCCAAGGTTGAGCGCGGTCACCGTGACCGTTGCCGCGAGAAACGGCGCCTTTCGGGCCCAGTTGCCGTGCTAGCCTTCGCGCCCATGACCGGTGACCTTACTCAAGCGCTGCGGCCGCAGCTCGACGACTGGGCGGAGCGACACTTGCTGCGTCAAACGCGCCAGGTTCAGGTGATCACGCACCACGCCGACCTCGACGCCGAAGCCGGCTTGGGCAGCGTGTTGAGCATCGATGGCCAGGCGATGCTGTCCTTTGGCAGCAACGATTACCTGGGGCTGGCCCATCACCCCGAGGTGGTGGCGGCGGCCCAGGAAGGGGCGGCACTTTTTGGGGCGGGGGCCATGGCTTCGGCGCTGGTGTGTGGCCACCACGCGCCCCATGAGGCGCTGGAGCTGGCGCTCGCGGCCCATGTGGGCTTGCCCCAGGCCTTGAGTTTCCATTCGGGCTATGCGGCCAACGTGGGGGTGATCCCGGCCTTGGTGGGGCCGCAAGACGAGGTGTTTTCCGACGCGCTCAACCACGCTTGCCTGATCGATGGCATCCGCCTGTCCAAAGCCCGTGCTACGGTGTGGCCGCACCGCGATCTCGCGGGGCTGGCGCAGGCCTTGGCGGCGAGCACGGCGCGCCGCAAGCTCATCGTCACCGACGCCGTGTTCAGCATGGACGGCGCGTTGGCCGACGTGCCGGCCCTGTTGGCCTTGTGCGAGCGTCACGACGCCTGGCTCATGGTGGACGACGCCCATGGCTACGGGGTGCTGGGCGCCCAGGGACAGGGCAGCCTGGCCCACCATGGCCTGGTCGGTGAGGCGCTGCAAGCCGCCTCGTCGCGCTTGATTTACATGGCCACCTTGGGCAAGGCCGCCGGGGTGGCGGGTGCCTTCGTGGCAGGCCAGCCCGCCTTGATCGACTGGCTGAGGCAGCGTGCGCGCACCTACATGTTCGCCACGGCACCGCCGCCCATGCTGGCCACGGCGCTGTGTGCAGCCATCGGCGCCATGCAGGCGGAAAGCTGGCGTCGCGAACGCCTCTCGCTGTTGCGTGCGCAGTTGATCGACGGGGTGCGCGCGCGGGCGCTGCCCTGGACCTTGATGCCTTCGCCCACGCCCATCCAGCCTTTGGTGGTGGGCAGCAACGCCGACGCCATGCGCCTGATGGCGGCTTTGGCCGAACAGGGGGTGTGGGTGCCGGCCATCCGGCCGCCCACGGTGCCTGAAGGCACCGCGCGCCTGCGCATCTCGCTCACGGCGGCCCACAGCCCGCGTCAGGTGACGCGGCTGCTGGACGCGCTGTCACAGGCTCAGCCCGCCACGGCTTCCTGAAGGCGGCGGCTGGTGGGCAGGCGCTTGGCCAGGGCCCCACGGGGCAAGGCGTCGACCACCTTGAACGGCGCCAGGGCCGTGTCGCGGCGCACGGGCTCCGGGAAGGCCCGGCCCACCGGGTCGAGCAAACTGCACACCTT
Source organism: Pseudomonadota bacterium (assembly GCA_041169085.1). Classification (GTDB taxonomy): domain Bacteria; phylum Pseudomonadota; class Gammaproteobacteria; order Burkholderiales; family Burkholderiaceae_C; genus Aquabacterium. Next base: position 4,717 of record JBEEJT010000006.1, read on the forward strand.
GGGGAGGTGCGCCGCTTCGCCGCGTTGCACGACCACACCCGTTTCGCCATTGGCCAGCTTGACGCACGAGCCCGGCGGGTAAATGCCCAGCTCCTTGATGAGGCTCGACACAAACGGGTTGCGTTGGCCATCGGCCTGCATGAACAAGGTGCGCGAAGCCACGTGCGAAGGCAGGGCGGCGCGTGAAGCGCGGGCGCTGATCTTGGCCAGGTAGACGTCGTTGTAATGCATCATGCAAGCCAGGTCGCCGGCTTGTTTGGCGTGTTCCGTCAGCGCGCCGCCATTGGGGGTCACGTGGTGGTGTTCCACGGCGTGCAGCCAATCGCGGTCGGTGATGCCTGCGCGCTCCAGCCAGGCGCGGCTGGTGCGGCCATGGTCGCGCACGGCGTCGCGCTGCTGGCTGCTCAAGGGCCCCAGCTGGTTGGTGAGTTGGGTCTGGAGCGCGTTCATGCCCACGTTCATGGTCAAGGCGGCGTGGGTCAGGCGGCGGCGTTCGTCTTCCGACCAACCCATGCGCTCGCCCACCAGGCAAGACAGGAAGGCCGTCTGCATGGCGTGGGCCACGGCGTATTCGCGCGGGTCGTCCTTGGCCAGGGTCTCGAACAGGCTGGGCTCTCGCTGATCGGTCATGGCCCAGTTCACTTCGTCGGCCACCTCGTGCAAGTCGTGCGACCAGCCTTCGGTCGGTTCTGCCGCGTTCAGCAGGCTGCCCAGCCGACCCTGCACCCATTGCCACAACTGGCTCGGGTCGTGGCGTCGGGCGTCTTGCTGGGCGGTGCGTTGGTGTTGGTCGAAATCTCCCTGGTCCACGAACATGCCACGCTGCAAGAGCGCGTCGAGTTGTTCGTGGTCTCGCAAGGTGTAGCCCTTGCTCAGCAAAAGTTGGCTTTGCTCGTTGAACACATTCCAGGGCAAGGGCTTGCCCACGTTCAACTGTTCGGCACAGACGCGAAAGAGGTTCATGACTGCAACTGCGGTACGTCTAGATAATCGGAAATTCTAGAAATGCAGGCAGATGTTGCAGTTGCGAAAAACCGGTACTTTCTGGCGCTTTGATGGGAATCGTTCAACGGGACGTCTGCGTTGGCACACGCCCCATTGCGGGTTTCACTGGAGAGGCAGCTCCGCGCGCAGCGAATGCGGAAAGGCCTTGGTGATCGACACGTCGATGAGTTGGCCCACCAGGCGGTCGCGCAGGGCTTGCGTGGGGCCAGCCGCAAAGTTCACGATGCGGTTGCACTCGGTGCGGCCCATCAGCTCGGACGGGTCTTTGCGGCTGGGGCCTTCGACCAGGATGGTCTGCGTGGTGCCCACCAGCATGTCGCTGTAGCGCTGCACGTTGCTCTCAAGATAAGCCTGCAGGGTTTGCAGGCGCTGCAGCTTGACTTCGTGCGGCGTGGTGTCTTCCAGGGCGGCGGCCGGGGTGCCGGGGCGGGCGCTGAAAATGAAGCTGAACGAGGCGTCGAACTCGATGTCGCGCGCCAGCTTCATGAGCTTGTCGAAGTCGTCGTCGGTCTCACCGGGGAAGCCCACGATGAAATCGGTGGACAGGCGGATGTCGGGGCGCACGGCGCGCAGCTTGCGGATGGTGCTCTTGTACTCGAGCACGGTGTAGCCGCGCTTCATGGCCATGAGGATGCGGTCCGAGCCGTGCTGCACGGGCAGGTGCACGTGGTTGACCAGCTTGTTGGTCTTGCCGTAGACGTTGATCAGGCGCTGGCTGAACTCGTTGGGGTGGCTGGTGGTGAAGCGGATGCGCTCGATGCCCGGGATCTCGGCGACGTATTCGAGCAGCATGGCGAAGTCGGCGATCTCGGTGGTGTCGCCCATCTTGCCGCGGTAGCCGTTCACGTTCTGGCCCAGCAGGGTCACTTCCTTGACGCCCTGGTCGGCCAGGTCGGCGACCTCGGTCAGCACGTCGTCAAAAGGGCGCGAGACCTCTTCGCCGCGGGTGTAAGGCACCACGCAGTAGCTGCAGTACTTCGAGCAGCCTTCCATGATCGACACGAAGGCCGAGGCGCCTTCCTTGCGCGGCGGCGGCAGGTGGTCGAACTTCTCGATTTCGGGGAAGGAGATGTCCACCTGCTGGCGGTTGAGTTCTTTGCGCTTTTCCAGCATGGCGGGCAGGCGGTGCAGCGTCTGCGGGCCAAAGACCACGTCCACATACGGGGCGCGGGCCACGATGGCGGCGCCTTCTTGGCTGGCCACGCAGCCACCCACGCCAATCATCACGCCCTTGTCCTTCAAGTGCTTGACGCGGCCCAGGTCGGAGAACACCTTCTCTTGCGCCTTTTCGCGGATCGAGCAGGTGTTGAACAGGATCAGGTCGGCGTCTTCGGGGTTGTCGGTGGGCTCGTAGCCTTCGGCGGCGCGCATGACGTCGGACATCTTGTCCGAGTCGTATTCGTTCATCTGGCAGCCGTAGGTCTTGACGTAGACCTTCTTGGTCGGGGTGGTGGCGTTGCTCATGACGTCACAAACTTCACTGTGGCTTGGCCCAGGTGCGGGTCAACGGGTTGTAGGTCCAGGTGGCGGCTTGGGCGGCGGTTTCGGGCCAGGGCAGGGCGGCTTCGCTCGGGCGCAGCACCCACACGTCCTTGATCAGCTGGTAGGTGTCGCGGGTGTAGACCACGAGCAGCTTTTGCCCGCTGATGGTGCCGGGCAGCAGCAACAGGTTGTCGGTGTTGCGGATGCGTGCGCCTGGGGCCAGGCGGTCGTCGGTGCCGTTGAGCGTGGCTTGCGGGGCCATGCCCACGACCAGCGTGCCGCGCAGGGCGTGGAGGGGGAAATCGCGCAAATCGGGCGGCGTGGCCACGTCCACCTGGTTGGTCTGGCTGGACACGTTGGCCGCAGGGGCCTCGTCTTCGGCGTGGGCGGGCGGCAAAGCGGCCGCCAGCAGCAGGGCAAGGCCTGCCGGCAGGAAACAGCGGGGCATGGTGTAGATCCAGGGGCTGTGTGAGGGCCCAGATTCTATGACAAGGCCCCCCGGTCGTGTCTGGTTAAGATGTGGCCTGCGGCCGTTGAGCGCCATCGCTGGCGTCGGCGCGCCTGGCCGCACACGATTCGAACGAAACCTGGCGACCGAAGGGAGTGCGCATGGGACTGGTTGATTTCATCAAGAAGCAGTTTGTTGACGTCATCGAGTGGACGGAAACCGGCGACGGCACATTGGCCTGGCGCTACCCGATCGAAGACAACGAAATCCAGAACGGCGCGACGCTGGTGGTGCGTGAGTCGCAGATGGCCTTGTTCGTCAACGAGGGCAAGGTCGCCGACGTGTTCGGGCCGGGCACCTACACCCTGACGACCCAGACGTTGCCTGTCCTGACCAACCTGAAAAATTGGGACAAGCTGTTCGCCTCGCCGTTCAAGGCCGACGTTTACTTCTTCAGCACCCGACAGCTGCTCGACCAGCGTTGGGGCACCAGCCAGCCCATCACCTTGCGCGACAAGGATTTCGGCGCGGTGCGCTTGCGCGCCTTTGGCAACTTCAGCGTGCGCCTGGTCGACCCCAAGCGCTTCCACACCGAGGTGTCGGGCACCCGGGCGGTTTACCGCGTGCAGGAACTCGATGAGCAACTGCGCGGCCTGATCCTGCAACACCTGAGCGACGCCGTGGCCCAAAGCGGCATCCCCTTCCTTGACCTGGCGGCCAACCAGGTGGCCTTTGCCAAGGCCCTTGCCGCGGCGGTGAACCCGGCGTGTGAGGCCATGGGCCTGAAGATCGAAGGCATGACCGTGCAAAACGTGTCGCTGCCGGAAGAGCTGCAAAAAGTGCTCGACCAGAAGATCAGCATGGGCATGGTGGGCAACAACATGGGCCAGTTCATGCAGTACCAGGCTGCGCAGGCCATCCCTGCGCTGGCGGCCGGTGCCGGACAAGGCGCCTTGGGCGGTCTGGCTGGCGACGCCGCCGGCCTGGGGGCCGGGCTGGCGCTGGGCCAGGCCATGGGCCAGGCCATCCAGCAAGGCTTGCAAGGGCTCCAGGGCGGGGCCGCGCCGACCGCCGGTGGCGCGCCTGCCTTGCCGGCCATGAGCGCCGATGAAGTCATCGCCACCATCGAGAAGCTGGGCAGCTTGAAAGACAAGGGCTTGCTCACCGAAGAAGAGTTCAGCGCCAAGAAGGCCGAACTGCTCAAGAAGCTCGCCTGAGCTCCGAGGGTGTGGCAGCAGATGAAGCCTGATCATGGCTGAGCCAGGCGCTGGGCGCGTCTGGCGAGCCGTTTGTCCAGCCTGTGGGGCGCCGGTCGAGTTCCAGTCGGCCGCTGCGCCCATGGCCGTTTGCAGCTTTTGCCGCGGCACCTTGGTGCGCGAAGGCGAGGCCTTGCGTCGCATCGGGCATTCGGCTGAACTCTTCGACGACCACAGCCCCTTGGGCCTGGGGGCACGCGGCAGCTGGGCGGGCGAATCGTTCACCTTGGTGGGCCAGCTGCAATACAGCTACCAGGACGACGATGGCGAAGAGGGCCGCTGGACGGCCTGGCACGCGGCCTTTGACAACGGCCGCAGCGCTTGCCTGAGCGAAGACAACGGCACCTACGTGCTGACCTGGCCGCAAGCCGATGCGCCGCCGCCCCTCGACACCTTGCAGGCCTTGCCCATCGGGGCAGGCCTGACCCTGCGCGACCAGCGCTGGACCTTGACCAGCCGCGTGCAGGCCCGGGTGCACGCCATGGCGGGCGAGTGGCTGGCGCTGCCAGACCTGAAACAGCCGTTTGCCTTCTACGAGCTGCGCAACCCACGGGGTGAGGTGCTGTCGGTCGACACGTCGACGCAGCCGCCGCAGGTCGACCTGGGCCGGCAGTTGCACCTGGCCGACCTGAACCTCAGTGGCCTGCCTCGCCGGGACGACGGCCGGGCCAACATCCGCGCGCGGGGTCAGGCATGCCCGTCGTGTGGCTCGGCGCTACAACCGACGCTGGACACCACCCAGTCCATCGTGTGCGGCAGTTGCAAGGCCGTGGTGGACATCTCGAAGGGTTTGGGCGCCGACCTGGCGTTCTACAAGCAGGACAATGGCCTGCCCCCCCTCATCGACCTGGGCAAGCGTGGCCAGCTGTCGCTGGGCGGCGTGGCCATCGCCTGGCAGGTGGTGGGCTACCAGGAGCGCCACAACGTGCCCGCTTCGGCCGACGAAGAAAGCTGGTTCTGGCGCGAGTACCTGCTCTACAACGAGCAAGCGGGTTTCGCCTTCCTGGTGGACGCGCTGGATGGCTGGAGCCTGGTGCAACCCGTCACGGGGGCACCCACCACGGTCGGCGACAAGGCCAGCTACCAAGGCGTGGACTACCGCAAGAAGGAAGAAAGCTACTCGGCACAGACCACCTATGTGTTGGGCGAGTTCTATTGGCCGGTGCGCAAGGGGCAAAAGACCTTGAACACCGACTACGCCGGCTCAGGGGCCCGCGCCAACCTGGTGTTGAACCGCGAGATGGCGGGCCAGGAGGTGACGTGGTCGGCGGGCCGGGCGCTCGATGCGCAAGACGTCATGCGCGCCTTCCACATCGAAGCGACACGCCGTCAGGCCTTTGAGCGCGATGTTTCAGCCACCTCGGAGAGCTGGACGTCGAAAGCCCTGGTCTACGGTCTGATCATTGCGTTCTTCGTGCTGGTGTCGATGATCGAGAGTTGCGGCGACAGCTGCAGCGACGTGCGCGACACCTATGGCGAGAACAGTCAGGAATACCAGCAATGCCGCGCCAGCCGCCACAGCAGCGGCGGCTACGGGGGCTCCTACGGGGGCTACACCAGCGGCGGATCTCACAAGTAAGGAACCCACCATGGACGGACTCGAATGGCTCAAGCCCGGTGTGCTGATTGGCTCGGCGATTTACGCGCTCATGGGCGTGATCGTTTTCTGGGTGTGCTTCATCGTGGTCGACAAGCTCACCCCCTATGACCTGTGGGGCGAGATCGTCGAGAAGAAGAACGTGGCGCTGGCGATCGTCGTGGCCGCCATGTGCATCTCGATCGGCCTGATCGTCGCCGCCGCCATCCATGGATGAGCGGGCGGTGGGCGCCCAGCCCACCTCGCTGAGCCACGGCAACGCGGTGCTGATGGGCTCGGTGTTCATCGTGGCCGCCTGCGGGCTGGTCTACGAGCTGTGTGCCGGGGCCTTGGCCAGCTACCTGCTGGGCGACTCGGTCCTGCAGTTCTCCACCGTCATTGGCACCTACCTGTTCGCCATGGGCGTGGGCTCGTGGTGCTCGCGTTACCTGCAGCGCCAACTGGTGGCGCACTTCCTGCGCATCGAGCTGTTGGTGGGGCTCTTTGGTGGGCTGATGCCCGCCGGCCTGTTCATCGCCAACAGCACCCTGCCTGGCTGGGCAGCGGGGCCATTTCGCGCCTTGCTCTATGGCCTGGTGGCCTTGATCGGCGTGTTGGTGGGGTTGGAGATCCCGCTGGTGATGCGCATCTTGCAGCGCCGAGGGGCGCAGGGCGAGGCGCGGGTGGGGGGCTTGCGCCTGTTGGTGTCCGACGTGCTCACCTTCGATTACCTGGGGGCGCTGGCGGTGTCGCTGGCCTTCCCGCTGCTGCTGGTGCCCCACCTGGGCCTGGTGCGCACCGGGCTGTTGTTTGGCCTGATGAACACGGCGGTGGCGGCCTGGGCCTGGTGGGTGTTTCGCAGCGAACTGCGGGCCTGGCGCAGCCACGGCGCGGCGTGTGCGGCCGTGGCGCTCACCTTGCTGGTGGCCATGGCGGGCGCGGAGCCCCTGACCACCTGGTCCGAGGACCGCTTCTTTGGTGACCGGGTGGTGTTGCGGCAGAGCACGCCTTACCAGCGCATCGTGGTGGCGCAAGCCCACGACGGCGGCTTGCGGCTCTACCTCAACGGCAACTTGCAGTTCGCCTCGCGAGACGAATACCGCTACCACGAGGCCTTGGTGCACCCGGCCATGGCGGCCCACGGCGCCCCGCGAGACGTGCTGGTGCTGGGTGGCGGGGACGGCATGGCGGTGCGCGAAATCCTCAAGCACCGCGGTGTGCAAAGCGTGACGCTGGTGGAACTCGACCCGGCCATGACGCGGCTGTTCTCGCAAGACCCGGCCTTGGTGGCGCTCAACCAGGGCGCGTTGCGCGACCCACGCGTGCACGTGGTCAACGCCGACGCCTTCACCTGGCTGGGCACCCACGACCACGTCTACGACGTCGTCGTCATCGACTTCCCCGACCCGAGCAACCACGCCATCGGCAAGCTCTACACCACGGCCTTTTATGGCCTGCTGGCCCAGCACCTCAGCGCCAGTGGCTACGCCGTGGTGCAGACCACCTCGCCGCTGGTCGCGCGCCGAAGCTTCTGGACGGTGGTGCAGACGCTCGAAGCCGTGGGCTTGCAGACCCAGCCTTACCACGCCCATGTGCCCAGCTTTGGTGAGTGGGGCTTTGTGCTGGCGTCCACGCGGCCCTGGCACACGCCAGCCCAGTTGCCAGCAGGCCTGCGCTTCCTCACGCTGGCCGGCCTGCCCGCCTTGATGGACTTCCCGCCCGACATGGCCCGCGTGGCCGCCGAGCCGAACCGCCTGAGCAACCAGGCGCTGGTGCGGGTGTTCGAAGAAGAGTGGGGGCGGGTGCACCAATGAACGGCTCGCGTCGCCGGGGGCTGCAAGCCTTGTCGGGCCTGACGGCCTGGGGCGCCGTGGGCCCTGCCATCTGGGGCCTGTCGGCTTGCGGTCGCGAGGCGGGCACGCTGTTGCCGCCTCAGGTGACCGGCGATTGGCTGGGGCCGGTCATGGCGCGTGGCCACCGATGGCGGGACGGCCCCACACCGGCCCACGCGGCCGCCGACCAGGCCAGGCGTGTGCACGTGTTGGTGGTTGGCGCCGGGGTGGCGGGCTTGTCAGCGGCCCACCACCTCATGCAGGCCGGGGTGGACGACCTGGCCGTCATCGACCTGGACGACGTGCCCGGTGGCAACGCACAAGGCCACCACATGGCGGGCCTGGCTTGCCCGGTGGGCGCCCATTACTTGCCCATGCCGGGGCCGGAGGTGCCCGCCGTGCAGGCCTGGCTGGCCGAGATCGGGGTGATCCGCCACGAACATGGCCGATGGCGGGCGGACGAACGCTACGCCTGCCATGCACCACAAGAGCGTCTGTTTGTGCCCGAGCCCGGTGCTGCCAGCGGCCCCGAGGGCTTGTGGCGGCGGGGGCACTGGCAAGATGGCCTGTGGCCACCGATGCCCCCGTCCACGGCCGCACAGGGGCAGTGGCGACGCCTGGCCGACGCCATCGCCCAGGTGCGGCGGGACTTGGGCTTTGCCATGCCCACCCACAGCGCCCCTTGGACGCGGGGCCACGACGCGTTGGATGGCCAGACTTTTGCCCACTGGCTCGACACCCAAGGCTTCACCGACCCCGGGCTGCGCTGGTCCATGGACTACGTGTGCCGCGACGACTACGGCGCCGGCGCGCAGCGGGTGTCGGCCTGGGCCGGCTTGCACTACTTCGCCAGCCGCCACGGCTTGAACCTGCCCGGTGGCGCTGAAGAGGCCCACGACCCGGTGCTCACCTGGCCCGAAGGCAATGGCTGGTTGACCCAGCGGCTGGCGGCACCGCTGCGCGAGCGCTGGCACCCAGGGCAGGTGGCCCATGCCGTGCGAGACGGGCGAGACGGCCTGACGGTGCACACGATGGCGGCGGGCCAGCCACAGCGTTGGCTGGCACAGCACGTGGTGCTGGCGGTGCCCTTGCGGCTGGCCCAGCGCCTGCTGGACGTGCCCTTGGCGCCGCTCCAGGCCGTGCAGCCGCACCTGGCCATGGCGCCCTGGCTGGTCAGCAACCTGCTGCTGTCGGCCCCCTTGGACCCGCGTCCGGGCGAGGAGTTGTCCTGGGACAACGTTTTCTACACGGACCAGGGCGTGGCGGGCTTGCCGCCCAGCCTGGGCTACGTCAACGCCCGCCACCAAAGCCTGGCCCAACCGGTGGGCCACAGCCTGTTGACCCATTACTGGGCACTGGGGGGCGACTCGCCGGCGCAAGAACTGGCCTGGCGGCGGGCCCTGCACGAGCAGCCCTGGCGGCATGGGGCCGAGGCCGTGTGCCGTGACCTGGTGCGTGTGCACCCCGACTTGCCCGCCAAGTTGTTGCACATCGACCTGCGCCGCCATGGCCACGCCATGGCCATCCCCCAGCCAGGGCTGCGGGGTCACCCAGGTTTTCCAGCCCTGATGCGGCCTCAGGGTGTGCAGGGGCGGCTGCATTTCGCCCACGCCGACCTGTCGGGCTATTCGGTGTTCGAGGAAGCCTTCACCCACGGTGAGCGGGTGGCCCGGGCCATCGTGGCCGCAGGCCGGCGTCAGGCGCCTGGGAGGGTGCCAGGAAGGGCGCCCGCGGGTGGGCCGTCCCAGCCGCGCAGCAAGGTCTGACGGGTCGCCATTTCGGGCGCAAAGCCCGTCACCAGGCTGTCCATCAGGCGTTGGGCGCTGGTGCTGTGGTTGGCGCGTTGGTTGCACACGAACAAGTCCAGCGTGACGCGCCCCAATTCGGGCCAGGTGTGCACGGCCAGGTGCGATTCCGCCAGCAAGACCATGCCGGTCACGCCCGCCTGGTCGCAGCCGTCGCGCGGGGTGAAGCGGTGAAACAGTTGCCCCACCGTGTGCAAGCCATGGCGGGCCACCAGCGCCAGGCAATGGGCGGCCAGGGCCTCGGTGTCTTGCATCCAGGGGTGGTGGGCGTCGCAGCCCGAGAGGTCTGCGGTGAAGTGCAGGCCTTGCATCTCAGGCCTCGGGCCGGGGGGCGCTGTTCACGTCGGCCAGGCGTTCGGGGGTGCCCACGTCGACCCAGGGGCCTGTCCACACCTGGCCACTCAGGCGGTCGGCGGCGATGGCGCGGTCCAGCCAGGGCTTGAGCGGTGATTTCACGCCCCGCGCCAGCCCGGCCACCATGTCCGGGCGGTACAGGCCGATGGTGCTGTACGTGTGGCGAGGCCAGTCGGCGGGCGCCTGGTCCTTGAGGTGCACTCGGCCTTCAGGGCTCAGGGCAAAGTCGCCCTGCGGCACGTGTGGCGGATTGGGCACCAGCCAGATGCGGCCCCAGTCTGCGCTGCCCACGAAGGCCGCCGCGGCTTGCGCGTCAAAGCGAAAACCCGGCACGTAGACGTCGCCGGCCACCACCCAGAAAGCGTCGCCCAACTCGGGCAACGCGTTGGCGATGCCGCCGGCGGTCTCCAGGGCGCCGCCAAAGGCCGCGCCTTCGTGCAGGTAGCGGATGCGCAGCCCGAAACGCGAGCCGTCGCCCAAGGCGGGCTCGAACTGCGCTTCGAGGTGGGCGGTGTTGACCCAGACGTCGGTGATGCCGTCTCGGGCCAGGGCGTGCAGGTGCCAGGCGATCAGCGCCTGGCCGTGGACCGCCAGCAGGGGCTTGGGCGTGTGGTCGGTCAGGGGGCGCATGCGCTCGCCGCGGCCGGCGGCCAGGATGAGCGCGGAAGTGACGGCTGGAGGCACGGCGGGGTGGCTTGTGGGCTGGGAAGACCGATCATAGCGAAGCGCTTGGGCGCCCGGAGCGTGCAGTTGTTCACGGGTTGCGCGGGCCCCACCGTCAGACAGGCGCCGGCGATGCCGATACGAACACGAGATGGGGTGGCCGGATGGCCGGTCACAAAGCGAGGGCTTGGATGAAGTGGCAAGAGCGGTTGAAGCGTTGGGCGGGGCGTTGGCTGGGTCGATCTGCCTCGGGCGGGCGTGCGCTGCCGCCGACACCGGGACACGCCGCGCCGCCTGCTGCGCCGCTGAACCTGGTGCCCAGCGCGCCTGACCCGGTCGCCGCAGCGGCGGCGCTGCTGGCGCAGGGGGGCGGCTTGGCGCCCGCCGAGGGCTTGCATGCGAGCGGCCGCAAGATCGGTCACATGATCGACGAGGTGGACGGCATCGCCTTCCAGGCCCACCTGCTGGCGCTCAACACCGCCATCGAAGCGACACGAGACGGCGACCGGCCAGCTGCCATGGGCCTGGTGGCCGGTGAAGTGCGCAGCCTGGTGCGGCGCAGTGCCGACGCGGCCCGCGAGGTCAAAAGCCTGGTCAGCGACGGCCAGGCCCAGCCGGAGCCTGCTCAGGCCCACATCCGGGAGATCGTGGACACGATCCAGCACTTGAGCGAGCTGATCGCCGAGATCAGCGTGGCCACTGGGGCCCGGCCTTACAACGGGCCGGAACGCCGCCGTGGCAGCCGGCTGCACGCGCGGCAGCAGTCGCCTGACGCTTCACGCAACGCGGGCGATGCGGGGCGCAACGAGCCGCCTGGGCCCTCCGGGCCTCACCGACCTGGCGACGGCCGCTGAGGTGCTGAGGTGCTGAGGTGCAATGGCGCCTGCGTCAAGGCGCAGGTTCGACTGGCCCTCGGGCCATCAGCGGCAACTTCACCTTGAACACCGCCCCGCCTTCGGGGGCGTTGCCGCCAGTGAGTGCCCCGCCGTGTTGTTCCACCGCGCCGAAGCTGATCGACAGGCCCAGGCCCGTGCCCTGGCCCACGGGCTTGGTGGTGAAGAAGGGGTCGAACAACTTGCTTTGGTGCTCGGCGGGGATGCCGGGCCCGTTGTCCCGCAAGGCGATCTCGGCCCAAGCCCCCTGGCGGTCGAGCGTGACCCACAACTCTGGCGCCTGCACCAGCGCGCGTGACGCGTCGTAGGCGTTCTGGATCAGGTTCATCAAGACCTGAAGCAACTGCCCGCTGCTGCCCTGCACCCAACAAGGTGCCTGGGGTGACCAATGGATGAGGAAGTCCGGGGCCGTGCCTTTGCGCACCCAGTGGATGGCACGCTCGATCACGGCGTTGAGGTCGACGGGCTCGCGCTCTTCCCGGTCCATCACGGAAAAGCGCTTGAGGCCATGCACGATGTCGGCGGTGCGCTGTGCCCCTTCGATGGTGCCTTCGATGAGCGAGGGCAAGTCAGACAAGGCGTGGTCGATGCGCAGCTTTTGCCGCAGCGCCGCTTGCTGGGCTGGCGGGGCCTGGCTGTGCACGGCTTCGAGGTAACGCGCCATGCGGTCGGTGTACTTCTTCAAGGCATGGACGTTGCCCAGCACGAAGCTGATCGGGTTGTTCAACTCGTGGGCCACGCCGGCCACCAGCCGCCCGAGCGAGGCCATCTTTTCAGAGTGCAGCAGCTGCTGCTGGGCTTGCTTGAGCGCTTCGTGGGTTTGCTGGAGCTGCTTGTAGGCCCGCATGATCTCGCCCATGGGCCGACCCACGAACACGTGGCCCACCACGCGCCCTGAGGCGTTGCGGCGTGGGGTGCAGTTGAGGTCCACGGGCACGGCCTGTCCCGCTGCATCACGCAGCTGGATCTCGATGGCGGCGTTGCGCGAAGCGGGGGCCCCGGCGCCCAGCACGTCGCGCATGCGGGCCACGCTGAGCTCGTCGGCCAGCAAGTCGAGCACGCCCTGGCCACGCAGTTCGGCGTCCTGGCGGCCGACCAATTCGCACAAGGCCACGTTGGTTTCTTCGATGCGGCCGCGGCCGTCACAGGCCAGCAGCACGTCGCTCATCGACGACAGCAGGCTCATGATGAACTGCTGCGACTGCTCCAGCTTGGCGTTTTGCTCCTCCAGCGCCACCTCGTCTTGCACCAGTTGCTGGTAGACCTCGTCCATCTTGTGGATGACGTCCATCCAGGCGCTGTCGTCGAAGCCGGCTGGCGTGTGGCTCAGGTCCGGCGGGGGCGGCAGGGGCGGGCGTTGGCTGGGCATGGCGAGGCCTCGTCTCGGCGTCAGTGCACGGTGCACACCATGCAGGGGTCGAAGGAGCGCACCACGTGTTGCACCGCCACGGGGGTGTCTTCCCCGGGCTGCACCGGCACGCCCACCAAAGCTTGCTCCAGTGGGCCCGGCACCCCTCGCCCGTCGCGGGGCGAGAAGTTCCAGGACGTGGGCGCGACGATCTGGTAGTTGGCGATGCGGCCGCCTTCCAGTCGCACCCAGTGGCCCAGGGCCCCCCGGGCGGCCTCACTGAGGCCCACGGCGGTGGCCTGCTCGGGCAGGGGCGCCGGGGCGTGCCAGGCTTCGCCGGGGCGCAGCGCACGCAGCCAGGCTTCCATCATGGGCAATACGCGGGCGATCTCCACCAGCCGCGCCAACACGCGGGTGTGGACGTTGGTGCCGCTGCGCGCCACGGCCGCGCTGACCAGGGCTTGAGCGCTGGCGAGTTGGCGGGCCACGGCGCCGGTCTCGGCCACCTGGCCACCCAGGCGTGGGGCCTTGTTCCAGGTGTAGCCCTCGGGCTTGTCGGCTTGGGGCACGGTGAGGCCGCGCATGGGGTGCAGTGGCGTGTCGCCTTGCAGCCAGGCGTGCGTGGCGTCTTCGGTGATGCGTTGCAGATCGACTTCGGGCGTCAGCGTGGCCTGGTGGGTCTCGTGTTGGGTCCACACGCCTGCGGGCAAGGCGTGGCCACCGTCGGGCAGCGCGTAAGCGCCGTAGCTCAGGCAGGTGCCTGGGCCGCGGCCCAGGCGGTCGAGGGCGAGGTCTGCCGAGATGGTCAGGAACAGGCGCAGGTCACCTTGGTCTGGCGCACCGGCTTGCCACCATTGGTGGAGCGCAGCCTCACTGTCGAGGCTGGCGATCGCCTCCAGGGGGGCGTCGAACAACGTGGTCTCCAGGAAGGCGCGCATTTCGCGCACCAGCTCCAGCAAACGCAGCCGCTCGGACAGGTCCACGGGCCGGGCGCTGCCCCCAGGGACCAGCGACTGGGTGTGGGGCCACTTGCCACCCAGCGTGCCCAGGATCTGGAACCAGCGCTGGCGGGCCGCCGTGGCCTGGCGTGCGTGGCTGCCTTGCAGGGGGGCAAACCGCGCTTGTGCCGCTTCGAACCATGGGCGAGAGGCGTAGGTGGGCCGGGTGAAGTCCGGCATGAAGAACAAGTAGAAGTGGGTGAGGTGATCGGCCAGGTTCTCGGTGGCCAGCATCAGGTTGATGGCGTGCTGCCCGTTGGCGGGCAAGGGCTCGGCCTGTGCGCCCGCCGCATCGCGCAAGGCGTAGACCGCCGCCACCGACTGCGACACCGAACAGATGCCGCAGATGCGTGGCACGTAGACCAGGGCGTCCATCGGGTCTTTGCCTGTGAGCATGGTCTCGAAGCCACGGTACATGGTGGCGTTGACCCGGGCCGCTTGCACGCGGCCGTCGTGCAAGTCGAGCTGCACTTCCAGGTCGCCCTCAACGCGGTTGAACGGGCCCACCAGCAATCGGGTGCTGCTCATGGCGTGGCGCTCACTTCAAGCCTGTTTTGCGAATGGCCGGCGGCACCACGATGTGGTCGGCCGTGGCGTTGTGTTTGACCCGCTTGGGCGTGGCCGACTTCGACAGCGACGCCAAGGCCACGAACCAGGCCTTGGGCATGTCGGTGGGCAAACCCATGGGGATGCCGGCCAGCTTCGGGGTGACGTGGAACGCGTGGCCAGGCGACTGGAAGCCCGGCTCGGTGCAACTGATGCAGGCATAGCCGCCGCGCGTGCAAGAGCCTTGGCCGTTCCAGTGGCGGATGTTGCAGTCGGCGTGGGCCTGGGTGCCTTTGCAGCCGAGGTGTTCCATCATGCAGCCTTGGTCGGAAGGCTGTTCGGCGCTGGCCTTGAACTCGTAATACTCGTTGCGCGAACAGCCATGGTGCACGAGCTGGTCGGCGTAAAAGCGCGGACGGCCCAGCGCGTCGAGGTCTTGTGGGGCCATGCCGCCCAGGGCCAGGCTGCCCAGGGTGTCGAGCACCCAGCCGGGGTGGGTGGGGCAGCCCGCGATGTTGACCACGGGCCACGCGGCCGCCTGGGCTTCGCAACCGGGGCTGCGGAAGGCTTCGCCCAGCAGGCCGCCCATGTGTTCGTCTTCATATTGCAGGCCACAGGCTTCGGTGGGGTTGTCGCCACCGGCGGTGATGCCGCCCCAGGCCGCGCAACTGCCCACGGCGACAACCAGGCGCGCGACAGCGGCCAGGCGCTTGACCCACTCGGTCATGGGCAAGCCGGTGCCAGCCAGCATGTGGAAGCGGCCCGTGCCATGGGGCCCGCGCAGCAGCGCGCCTTCCACGCACAAGATGTCGAGGCGCTGGCGACCGTCCACCAGATCGCTGAGCAAGTCGAGCACGGCGCGGCCGGAGTCCAGGCTGAGCGACGGGTGCCACATCAGGTTCAGGCCCAGGCCACGCAGCGTGGCGGGCAGGTCGGGCGTGTCGGCACACAGCAGCGACATGCTGCAGCCGCCGCACCCCCCCGATTGCAGCCACAGCATGTTGAGCGCCTCGCCAGGCTGGCGCGGGCTCATGGTCGGCCCTCGTGGCGGCTCACCCGCTTGGCAGCGGCCTCGTCTTCGGGCGCGCTCACCACCGCCAGCTTGGGCTCCAGGCCAAAGCGCTGCAGCTTGGCGCGCAAGCCCACGCGAGAGAGGCCCAGTTCCCGGGCCGCGTGGGTCTTGTTCCAGCGCAGGCGCAACAGCGTCTCACGCAGGATGGCGGCTTCGATGCGGTCCAGCCGCTCTTGCAGCGAGCCGCTTTGGGGCCAGGGCAGGTGAGGGTCGGTGCCATCGGCCGGTTCGGCCTGCCGCGCGCCTTGCAAGACCTTGCGCGAAAACGCGCTCGCGTCGATGAGGCAGCTGCCGTCGTCGGCCGCGATGGGCTCGGCGAGCGCCACGGCGCGGGTCACCTCGTTGTGCAACTCGCGGATGTTGCCTGGCCAGTCGTAAGCTTCGAGCGCGGCCAGGGCTTCGGCCGTGAAACGCAAGCGTCCGCGGCCCAGGTGGCTGGACACGTCTTCCAGCACACGCAGGGCCAGCAGCGCGACGTCGTCGCCACGCTCGCGCAAGGGGGGCATGGTCAAGGTGACATTGGCCAGCCGGTAATAGAGGTCTTCCCGGAAGCGGCCATGGCGCACATCGGCTTCGAGGTCGCGGTGGGTGGCGGCGATCACGCGCACGTCCACTGCGATGGGCTTGGGTGCCCCCACCGGCCGCACTTCGCCTTCTTGCAAGACGCGCAGCAGCTTGACCTGGAAGGCCGGCGAAGTCTCACCGATCTCGTCGAGGAAGATGGTGCCCTTGTTGGCGCGCTGGAACAGGCCGATGTGGTCGTCGTAGGCGCCGGTGAACGAACCCCGCTTGTGGCCGTACAGCTCCGATTCGATCAGCGTGTCGGGGATGGCCGCGCAGTTCTCCACCACGAACGGCCCGTTGGCCCGCGCACTGGCGTAGTGGATGGCGCGCGCCAGCAACTCCTTGCCCGTGCCCGATTCGCCATGCACCAAGACGCTCAAGTCGTAGCGCGCGACCTTGGCCGCTTGGGCGCACACCTCGTTGACCGGGCTGCGGGCTGAAGCCTCGATGCGTGCAAAGCCGAAAGTTTCCTTGGCCGTGGCCAGCTTGTCGGCGGCGCGCTGGCGCAAGGTGGAGGTGCCGGCGCGCAAGTCCAGGTCGAGCCGCTGCAGGCTGTGCTGCAAGTTGCGGCTTTCGGCCGCCTGGCGCACCGTCTCCAGCAGGTGGTCAGGCACCCAGGGCTTGAGGATGTACTGGTAGATGCCCGCTTCGTTGATGCCGGTGATGATGTCTTCCGAGTCGGAATAACCGGAGATGACGATGCGGATGGTGTCGGGCCAGCGTTGACGCACTTCCTTGAGGAAGTCGACGCCCGATTGGCCGGGCATGCGTTGGTCGCAAAGGACCACCGTGACGCGTTCGCGCTCCAGGATGGCGCGGGCCTGTTCGGCGTCGTTGGCGGTGAGGATGCGGAAGTCTTCGTCCAGCGTGCGGCGCATGGCCTCCTGGGAGCGAACTTCATCGTCGACCAGCAAGACCGTGGGCAGCTCGGTGGCGTTCATGTGCCCAGTTTAGGGCAAGAGGCACCATGTGAAAGGGGCGGCCCCTTGCGGGTGCCGCCCCTTCATGGACGCTGTTATCCCGCGAGGGGATCAAGGCATCACTTCACCAGCCAGCCGAACAGCAGCTTGCCGTACAGGGCCCATTCCATCTTGTGGATGTCGTCGATCAGCTTGATGCCGGTTTGGGGGAACAGGCCCAGGGCCGGGTCCTTGGCGGTGGCGCCGCCGGAAACTTGTTCAGTTTGCTTTTGGGTCAGGACTTGCATGTCGATTCCTTGGTGTAGGGGTGGGTACAACGGCGGTTCGATCTCGAAAACCGTTGCAGCCAGCTTATCTTTTGGTGACATCGTTGCCCCTCGAAACGATCCCTGTGACATCCGTTCAATCGACAACCGAGTTTGTCAGTGGGTTAACCTCCCTTGGGGGCGGGTAAGCCCAGGGGTTAACAAATGCGGGGGAGCTGCTCGCCGGTCAGCCAGTCCACCATGCGGCGGCCGCCGAACCGCGTGGTCATCTGCACGAAGTGATGGGGGTCTTCGGTGACCTCGCCAATGCGCTGTGCCTGTTGCCCCAAAGGGTGTGCCCGCATGGCTTCGAGCACGCGGTCGGCCGCCTGCGGGGTGCAAATGGCGACGAGCTTGCCTTCATTGGCCACGTACAGCGGGTCGAGCCCCAGCAGCTCACAAGCCGCCTCCACCTGGGGCGCCACGGGCAACTGGCGTTCGTCGATCGACATGCCGCAGCCGCTTTGCTTGGCGATCTCGTTGAGCGTGGTGGCCAGGCCGCCACGCGTGGGGTCGCGCAGCACATGCAGCTCAGGGCCGACTGCGTCCAGCAAGCTGGCCACCAGCGTGTGCAGCGCCGCGGTGTCCGAGACGATCTCGGTCTCGAACGCCAAGGACTCGCGCTGGGACAACACGGCCACGCCGTGGTCGCCCAAAGTGCCCGACACCAGGATGACGTCGCCCACGCGGGCCTGGCTGCCGTCGATGCGCACGCCGGGCCGGGTCACCCCCACGCCGGTGGTGCTGATGAACACCCCGTCGCCTTTGCCTTGTTCCACCACCTTGGTGTCGCCTGTGACGATGGGCACCCCCGCTTCCCGGCTGGCCCGGGCCATCGAATCCACCAGGCGTTTGAGCTCGGCCAGGGGGTAGCCCTCTTCGAGGATGAAGCTGGCCGACAGGTACAAGGGGCGCGCGCCCGCCATGGCCACGTCATTGACGGTGCCGTGCACGCTCAGGCAGCCCAGGTCGCCGCCAGGGAAGAACACCGGAGACACCACGTGGGCGTCGGTGGCCATGACCAGCTTGCCGCCTTCGGCCAGCTCGGGTGGGGCGTCGAAGATGGCCCCGTCGTGGCCCTGCGCCAGCCAGGCGTTGTCAAAGGCCTTGACGAACAACTCGCTGATGAGTTGGGCCGAAGCACGGCCGCCCGCGCCGTGGCTCATGTCGATGCGACCGTGCTTGAGGTCGAGGGGGCGGATGTAGTCGGGGCGGGTGGCCATGGTGATGGGGCTGGTGATGCTCAGGCAGCGTGGATGGGGATGGCCGTGCGCCTGGCGTGGCCATAGCTGTACTCGGCTGAACAAGCGCCTTCGCTCGACACCATGCACGAGCCCATGGGGTTGTCCGGCGTGCACACGTTGCCAAACAGCTTGCAGTCGGTGGGGCGCTTCACCCCGCGCAGGATGGCGCCGCATTCGCAGGCCTTGTGGTCGGGTACGGGCTGGTAGTTCAGCGCGAAGCGCCGCTCGGCGTCGAAAGTGGCGTAACGCTCGCGCAGCTTCAGGGCGCTGTGGGGTACTTCGCCCAGGCCGCGCCACTCGAAGCTGTCACGCACTTCGAAGACCTCGTTGACCACACGCTGCGCAGCCAGGTTGCCTTGAGGCGTGACCGCACGCGTGAACTCGTTTTCGACTTCGGCTCGGCCTTCGTTGACCTGGCGAATCAGCATCAGGATGGCCTGCATCACGTCCAGCGGCTCGAAGCCCGCGATGACCACCGGCTGGTGCCAGCCTTCGGCAAAGGGCACATAAGGGTCGGAGCCGATGACGATGCTCACGTGGGCCGGGCCCACGAAGCCATCGAGCTCGACCTTGCCGTGCTGCTCGGCGTCGGGCGCGGCCAGGATGTGGGTCACCGCCGCGGGCGTGAGCACGTGGCAGCACAGCACGCTGAAATTGGCCACGCCCAGCTTTTCAGCCTGTTGCACCACCAGGGCCGTGGGCGGCGTGGTGGTCTCGAAGCCGATGGCGAAGAACACCACCTCGCGCTCGGGGTGGGCTTGCGCGGTCTTGAGGGCGTCGGCGGCCGAATAGACCATGCGGATGTCGGCGCCACGGGCCTTGGCCTTGATCAGTGACAGACCGCCTGAAGCCGGCACGCGCATGGTGTCGCCATAAGTGCAGACGATGGCGCCGCGGTTCAAGGCCAGGTCGATGGCCAGGTCGATGCGGCCGATGGGCAGCACACACACCGGGCAGCCTGGGCCGTGGATCATCTGCACCTGAGGGGGCAACAGCTCGGTCACGCCATAGCGCGACAGGGCATGGGTGTGGCCGCCACAGAACTCCATGAAACGATAGACCCGGTCGGGCCGGGCTTCAGCGCGGATGCGGGCGGCGATCTGGCGGGCGAGGTCGCCGTCGCGGAACTCGTCGATGTACTTCATGCGGCAGCTCCCGGGCCCAGGTTGGCGGCGGCAGCGTCGCCCAGCTCGGCGAACATCGCCAGCGTCTTCTCGGCCTCTTCAGGGTCCAGCAGGCCGATGGCGTGGCCCACGTGGACGATCACGTAGTCGCCCACCTGGGCTTCGGGCACCAAGGCGATGGAGATGGCTTTGCGCACGCCCCCCAGGTTGACCAGGGCTTCGTCGCCGTCACGTTTTTCTTCGATGCGGGTGGGCAGGGCCAGGCACATGGTGGAGGCTCAGGGATGAATGGGAGGGTGGGGTGCGAGGTGAGGCGCACCGTTCAGATGAGGCCAGGGCTGGCCAGTGGACAAGGCATGGGACACGGCCCAAGCCTGGCCCAAGGCCAGACCGGCGTCGCCGCAAGACAGCGCCTGGGCGGTCAGCCATTGCAGCGGCTCGCGACCGGCCTCGCGGCACAGGCGGGCCGCGCCGTCTTGCAGGCGTTGCACGAGCAGGCGGTTGTAGAAGCAGCCGCCGCCCAAGGCAACCTGTTGGACCCCGTGGCGATGCGCGGCTTGCACGACCCAACGGGCCAGGCCATCGGCCAGGCTCACGTGAAAGCGTGCCGCGCCTTCTCCTTTGGCCGCATCGCCTTGGGCGTCGGCCATCGCCCACAAGCGGGCCATGAGGGGCAAGAGGTTCAACTCGCCGTCGGGCATGAGCGGCACGTCGCTCGGGTCGGGCACCAGGGTGTGGTGGGCCAGCCAGGCGGTCGCGGCTTGCTCCAGCGCGATGGCGGCCTGGGCTTCGAAGGCCTGGCGTTCGCCCAGGCCGAGGATGCCCGCAGCGGCGTCGAACCAGCGGCCGGCGCCCGTGGCCCAGGGGGCATTCAGGCCCTTGTCCAGCATGCTGCCCAGCAGCTTCAGGCCGGCCTCGCTGTGGTAGCGGCCCAACTTCGCCGGGGCCTCGTCGGCTCGGCCCAGCGCGTGCAGCGTGGCGGCGGCCAGGCGCCAGGGCTCGCGGGCCGCCACGTCACCACCGGCCAGGCGAATGGGCGTGAGGTGGCCCAGCCTGGACCAGCGCCCGCCGTCCACCCACAGCAGCTCGCCGCCCCAGGCAACGCCGTCGGTGCCCAGGCCCACGCCGTCGAGCGCCAGGCCCAGCACCGGCTGTGTGACCCCGTGCTCGGCTTGCAGCGCCGCGATGTGGGCATGGTGGTGTTGCACGCCGATCGCGGGCACGCCAAGTTCAGCCGCCACGCGGTGGGACAGGTGGGTGCTGAAGAAGTCGGGGTGCAGGTCGTGGGCCACGGCTTCGACAGGGGACTGTGCGGCCTCGGCCAGCAAGGCCTGCACCGAAGCTTCCAGCGCGGCACATTGGGCGGGTTCGGCCAAATCGCCGTGCAGTGGCGACCAGCGCGCGTGCACGCCATCGAGCCGGCAGGCGGTGTTCTTCAGCCAGGCGCCCACGGCCAGCACGTGGCGTGGCGCGGCCAGGGGCAAGGTCTGGGTGTACAAGTCTGGCGTGGTCATGCTGGGCCCCCCAGGCTTCAGAGCGAAGGTTCCTGGTGCAGCAACCAGTGCACCCAGGCGTCCATGCCGTCGCCCTTGGTGGCCGACACCTGCAGCACCTCGATGCCCGGGTTGACGCGGCGGGCGTTCTCAATGCACCGGGCCACGTCGAAGTCCAGGTGGGGCAACAGGTCGACCTTGTTGAGCACCATGAGCTTGGCGGCGGCAAACATGTCGGGGTACTTCAGAGGTTTGTCTTCACCTTCCGTGACCGACAGGATCACGATCTTGGCGGCTTCGCCCAGGTCCCACATGGCCGGGCACACCAGGTTGCCCACGTTCTCGATGAACAAGAGCTTCTCGGCGTGGTGATGGTGGTGGTGGCCATGCGTGTGGTCGTGGGCATGGTCATGGGCGTGGGCGTGGCCATGCAGCGGCAGGCGCTCGAAGGCGTCGGCCACCATGGGGGCATCGAGGTGGCAGCCCTTGCCCGTGTTGACCTGGATGGCGGGGGCGCCGGTGGCGCGGATGCGGTCGGCGTCCACACTGGTCTGTTGGTCGCCTTCGATCACGGCCACGGGCAAGCCCGGCTCGTTGCGCTGCAGGTGCGCGATGGTGGCGCACAGCAGCGTGGTCTTGCCTGAGCCCGGGCTGGACACCAGGTTCACCGCCGTCACGCCATGGGCGTAGAAGTGGGCGCGGTTGCGCATGGCCACACGCCGGTTGGCGCCCAACACATCGGATTCGATCTGGATGGCGCGCTCTTGCGACATGCCGGGCACGGTCACGCGGGCCGAGCCCTCGCCGTAATGCAAGTCACCCGTGCCCGCATTCACCTGGGGCTGGCCCACCGCCGCACCGGCGTGGTGAGGTTGGGGGTGCTCATGAACATGGGCCTCACCGGTGGCGCATCCGCAAACAACACACATGGTTCTCTCCTGTCTGATTCGGGCATCAGAGGTTGGGCAAAGGGGCGGCCGCAGCCGGGGCGTCGTCGACCAGCAGATCCACCACACGCAACTCGGTGCCGCCGGTGGGCTGCAGCCTCACGCCGCCGCAATGGGGGCAGGGGTCTAGGCGAGACAAGATGGGCACGCTTTGGTTGCAACCCAGGCACCAGGCCTGGCCTGGCGGCTCGTCGATGTCGATGTGGGCGCCTGCGAGTACCGTGCCGGGCGACACGGCTTCGAGCGCAAAGCGCAAAGCGCGCACTTCCACGCCGGCCAGGGCACCGGCTTCCAGCCGCAAGACCTTGACGCGCTCGAAGCGCTCACGCCGGGCGGCGTCTTCCACCAGTTGCAAGATGCCACCGGCCAGGCTCAGTTCATGCATCGTGAGGCTCCTGTTGCGGGCGGGGTTGGCCATGGCACACCGCGAAGGGCACACAAGGGTCCCAGGCGGCCACGGCCAGGGCGGCTTGGACCTGCAGGTCGGGCTCGTTGAGGCGGTCGAGCACCTGGGCCACGGGCCCGTCGTGGTGAAAGTTCCATTCGGTCGGGGCTAGCACTTGCGCGGACAGCACTCGGGCGTCTGGGCCGGTGCCATCGAGTTGAACCCAATGTAGCAGCGTGCCGCGGGCCATCTCCAGCCAGCTCAAGCCGGTGTGGTGAGGCAGACTCAGGCTACCCTGGGCCAACACGTTCAGGCCTGTCGCGCCCAGGCAGTGGCTGCCGGCCAAGGTCTGGTGGCCACTGTGGTCGGGCAGCGCCAGACGGGCCAGGTCCACGAGGCGGCCTGCCAGCCGCCACTCGGCGCTGCAGCTGGCATCGGGGCCGGTGGCCACGCGCTGGTGAAGCCGGCACCACGGGCCGGTCTCCACCGGGCCAATGCCACCCGGTGCGGGCCAGAGGGGTTGGCGAACGTGGGCGGGGTCTGCCGCGATGCGTTGGGCGAGCTGAGCCAGGCTGGCGGTGTCGTCGGGCCA
The DNA here is from genome assembly GCA_041169085.1 of Pseudomonadota bacterium. Taxonomy (GTDB): domain Bacteria; phylum Pseudomonadota; class Gammaproteobacteria; order Burkholderiales; family Burkholderiaceae_C; genus Aquabacterium. The sequence goes on from JBEEJT010000006.1 coordinate 27,569, forward strand.
CCATGGCCGCAAGGGCTGGGTGAGGGCCGCGGCCGAGCGGTGCACTTGATCAAGCCAACGGGCGGGCCACGTGGCGGTGCGGGCCGACCAGGTGTGCAGCCAGGTCAAGCCGTGGTCTTGCCAATGGCTCAGCCACAGGCTGGGGTCGAGGTCGAACACGTGGGTGGCCAGCCAGGCGCGGGTGCCGTCCAGCACTTGAGGGGCCTCCGCCACCATGCGTGGCAAGGGGCCGTGCAACACGGGGCAGCCGTGCAATTCGCTCAACTGGGCCACGCTGGCGTCGCCTGGGCCCGGCCACAGGCGGGGCCAGTCCAGCCACATGCGGCGCAGGTGTTCGCGCAGCGTTTCCAGCTGAAGCGCCCGCGCTTCTTCACGGGTCAGCGTGCGGGCCTGCCCCTGCGCTGCGGCGATGGCCAGCCGCGAGGCCAGCAGGTGGGCGTGGCCACACATCGACAACAGGGACGAGACCAGCCCAGGCAAGGCCGACGCAGGCTGGCCCCGGCTCAGCCGTGGCAGCAGGTCGGGGCGCTGGTTGTGCAGCCCGCGCTGGGGCCCATCGGCTTGCCAGACCACGCGGCCAGCCAAGTCGCCCGGGGTGTTGACGGTGTCCATGGCGAAGGCGTTCATGGCGCGTCCTGCCGTGGTGTGCGCACACCACCCAACAAGAAGCCCCGTCTGCCCGGTAGGGCCGGCGCGGCAAGCGCCGCTTGTGTGGCTGCCTGTGTGGCTGCCTGTGTGGCAGCTTGTGCGGCCGCCTGGGCCGCTTGCGCCTCGGCCAGGAGGGTGGCCATCACCACTTGGGCTGTGGCTTCGACCGCGGCCTGGTCGGCAAACTCGAACAGCGGCGACACCAGAGAACAGGCGGCGAAGTGGCCCAGTGCCGGCTCGTGCGCGCCAGTGAAAGTCAGGGGCTCGGCGCCCACTTGCAGCGGCCGCTGTTCGCCCACGGCCCACTGGGCGGCGAGGCCCTCTGAGGCCGTCGCCTCGGGTCGCCACACCAGGTTCATGAACCAGGGGGTGATCAGCACCCCCAGCGTGCCCCGCTGCCCGGTCTGGCCCCCCACAGGCGCCAACTGCCAGGGCTGGAAGCCCAAGGCCTTGACGGTCAAGCCAGGGTGGCACACCGGCAGTCCCGCCATGCGCTCGCGTGCGTGCCCTTCGAACACGCGCTGCAAGCGCGCGGCCCACTCGGTGTGAGCATGTTGGGGGGCCAAGGGCAGTGGGGTGGGCATGTTCAATCCCGCAGCACCATGAACTGGTCTGCAGCCCCATCGCAGTTCGGGCAGCGCCAATGGGCTGGCAGCGCGGCAAACGCCGTGCCCGGCGGCACCTGCCATACCGGGTCGCCTTGGGTGGGGTCGTACACCCACCAGCAGATCTTGCATTCCAGCTTGGCGTCGGCAGGCAGCCGGGCCAGGTCGCCCAGGTAGCTGCCTTCAAAGCGTGCGTCGGGGTTCATTCAGTCTCCCTGCACCCACTGCAACATGTCGGCCAGCCGCTCCAGCGAATCTTCCAGGTCTTCACGGGCGGCGCACGCCACCTCGGGCAAGTCGGTGACCTCGATGGTGTCCAGGATCAGGCTGTCTTGCGAGTTGTAGTAGCTCACCCGCCAGGTCAGAGGCACTTCGGTGTGCACGATGCGGCAGTTGCCATAGCCACGTGAAAGGATCTGGATGGCGCCCATGCCCAGCGTGTGGTCGATCCAGGCCAGGTCGTCCGGACTCAAGGGCAGCAGCGTCATGTTCACCACGTGGGCGCCTTGCTCGGGCTTCCAGCCCTGGATGTGGTCTTCCAGTTCGTGGAGCACGGCCGGTGCGTTCATCACGCCTGCAGGCAACGCAGCCCCTTCGTCGGGCGCCAGCTTCACGCGGCGTTGGCCCAGTGGTGGCACCAGCTTGCCCGCGGCTTCCAGCACCCCCATCGGGATGCGGCCCACCTCGATGTGGTCGACCAGCGTTTCGCCGTGGGCCTGGTGCATCACGCGCCACACCCCTGCGAACACCGATTCCTGTGCCACCAGCTCGCCATCGGCCAGCGCCACGCGCACGCTCACCTCCCCTTCGCCCATGACCTGGTTGATGATGGTGCGGTCGGCCAAGCTCAAGGTGCTCAGGTCGATGGCTGTGGTGGGCAAGCCCTGACGTGCGCGCTCCAGCGCTGCCAAAGTGGCGCCCAAGGTGGCCTGTGCGCCCACCCGTTCGACGATCTCTTCTCGCTCAGGCAACACGGGCGGACGGTAAGTCTCCATGCCCTTGGGCATCACCATGTAATCCAGGGTGTCGTCTTCCAAGGGTTGGCTGCCCGGGCCCACGGCGCGAACCGGGATGGGGAAGGGCTTGGTGGTCGTGGGGTTCATCCTGCTTGCTCCTGTGGGCGTTGGGTCGGGTCAATGGCAGGCGGGGGCTTGCGCGCCCACCGCATGGATGGCCAATGGGGCGGGGCCCGTGGGGTGCACCAGGGCGGCGGCGATCAAGGCCACGTAGTCGCCCCAGTCGTGCATGCCGGCCACGGTGGTGGCGTAGCGGCCATCGCGCAGGAAGATGAGCGAAGGGCGGCGTTGCGCGCCGAAGCGACTGGCCAGCGCGTCCTCTTCGTTGGCCACGGCCACGCCAATGCGAAAGCCCGACTTCAGGCGTGCGCGCACTTCGGGCAACACCACGGCCACGTCCAGCCCTTCCGGGAAGCGCACCGGGTCACCGGCCACCAGCAACACGGCATCCCCTGGGGTCTCTTGCAGCCAGTCGTCCAGGCTGGCCAGGGTCACCCAGGCGGCGCCATGTTGGCTCACCAGGCGTGCCATCAGGGGGTGAGCGGTGGGCAAGGGGGCGGGGCGGGTGATCTCGGTGGTGTCGCTCATCGCGGGCTCCATGAAATAGGCGGGGCTTGATTGAGGGCTGTGCTGGGCATCAAGAAGGCTTGACCTGGCCGGCCAGGGCCGCGACGTCGGCGGTGCTCATGGCTGAAGGCAAGGCAAAGCCAGGGTCACCCCAAGGGTCAAGGTGGGGGGCGTGGGGGGCGATGGCGCTGTCGATCAGGTCCAGGGCCGCGTTGACTTCGGCAGCGCGCTCGGCGTCGAGCGTCTCGCGTGCGCCGTCGAGGAAGACGAGCAGCCAGTCACCCAGGCGGGGCTCGCCCACCAGCGCGGTGTTCACGCGGCGCCGCTGGCTGCGGCCTTCCACCCAGGCGTGCCCGGGCTCCACCGACTTCACTTGCATGGGGAGTCCGATGCACATGGCTCAGGCCCCTGGCATGAAGCGGTCGTCGCCCACGCGACAGGCTTGTTCGGCACTCGGTCGGCCTGCCTCGTAAGCAGCCAGGGCCAGGGTGTCGGTGGTCAAGGTCTCGGCCGCACTCAAAGGGCAGGAGCGGGCTTGCACGTCCACGCCCCATTCGCGCAGGGTCTGGGCACCCAGTGCCAAGGCGGCTTCCATCGTGGCCTTCACCACGGGGCTCAGGCTGCCGCCATAGTCTTCGATCTGCAAAGGTTGGCAGCCGATCAGGCGCACCTTCTTCGGGAAGCGCTCCGTGAGTTGCGCGAGCATCAGCACCTCCTGGAAGCCCGTTT
>JBEEJT010000007.1:0-7691 GCA_041169085.1 Pseudomonadota bacterium
GGCGACCAAAGGTGCGGCCCCCGAAATAGGCCCCCACGTCAGCCGTCCACACGAGGCACAACACCGACAGCAGGTAGTTGAGGCCCTGGCCTTTGCTTTCGACCAGGGCCAGCCAGGCCGCCGTCAGCACCAACAGCCCCAAGGCTCGGCGCGCCCCGGCAGGCACCGCCAGCCAGTGGGCGCCGCCCCAACGCAGGGCCGCAGCGCCGCCCAAGACCCACAGGCCACCGGCCACCCACCACACCACGGGCGCCGTGTAAAAGCCCAACAAAGGGTGCGACCAGTCGTGGACATGGCCCGCCGCCCCTTCCAGGTGGGCCAGGCCTTCACCCCACAGGGGCAGGCCCATGCGGGAGGCCATGGCCAGGCAGGCCCCGGCCACCGCCGCACCCAAAACCCAGGCACGCAGCCCAGGGGCCTGGTTCAGGCGAGACCACTCCCAGCCGCCTGCGGCGATGAACGCCAGAGACAGCAGCGCGAATGGCCAGCTGGCCTCCACCCACAAGGTGGGCAACAAGATGCCCACCAGAATCAATGCCGTGATGACGCGTTGCTTGAGCATGTGTCAGCCCTGATCGTTGTCGTCGCCTGCGTAAGGCGGTGGTTCCATGTCGAAACCCAAAGCGCCCTCACCTTCGCCCGAAACGCCCACGTCGCCAAAGCGACGCTCGCGCTGCTGAAAGCTGTCGATGGCCAAGTCGAGTTGCTTGCCATTGAAGTCGGGCCACAAGCAGTCCGTGAAGACCAACTCCGCATACGCGCTTTGCCACAACAGGAAGTTCGACAGCCGCACCTCGCCACCGGTGCGGATGAACAGATCCGGGTCTGGCGCGTAAGCCATGGCCATGTAGCGCGAGAGAGTGGCTTCGTCGAGTTGTTCAGGCTTCACACCCGCTTCCATCGCGCGGCGCGCCGCCTGGACAACGTCCCAACGGCCGCCATAGTTGAACGCCACCGTCAGGGTCAACTTGCTGTTGTGCGCCGTGTTGCGCTCGGCATCTTGCAAGGCCTCACGCACCTTGGGCGACACGGTCGACAGATCGCCTGCCACGCGGATGCGCACACCGTCCGACATGAGCTTGGCCAGGTGCTTGGACAGCGCGACGATCAACAAGCTCATCAAGCCGGAGACTTCCGCCTGTGGACGCTTCCAGTTCTCCGACGAGAACGCGAACACGGTCAAGAACGGGATGCCGCGGTCGGAGGTGGCCTGCACCACCCGCACCAGCGCGTCGACCCCGGCCTTGTGACCCACCCCACGGGGCATCAGGCGCTTGCGGGCCCAACGGCCATTGCCGTCCATCACGATGGCAATGTGGCGCAAGCCTGCCTTGCCAGCAGGCACAGCATCACCCGGAGACCCTGTCGGTGCGGTCATGAAAGGACTACCTTGTTTGGAATGCGGCAGCCTGAGCCGCCTGTGTTGAGGAGCCTGGCGCCCTGCCCCAGCTCCCCGGAAAGAATGACACGAGGCGGTCGATGCCGCCTCGCTTGCGCGCTTGCCGCCACCGCACACCCGGCCGGTCGCACAACGCTTGAAAAAACAACGGGGTGGCGAACCACCCCGTCTGGCCTCAGACGGCCATCACCTCGGCTTCCTTGCTCTGAACCAGCTTGTCGATCTCGACGATCGTCTTGTCGGTGAGCTTCTGGATGTCGTCTTGCGAGCGACGTTCGTCGTCTTCGGTGATGTCCTTGTCCTTGAGCAACTTCTTGGCGTGCTCATTGGCGTCACGGCGCAGGTTGCGCACAGCCACCTTGGCGTCTTCACCGGCGCCCTTGACCACCTTGGTCAGCTCGCGGCGACGCTCTTCGGTCAGCGGCGGCATCGGCACGCGAATCAGGTCACCCTGCGACGAGGGGTTCAGGCCCAGGTCGGATTCACGGATGGCCTTCTCGATCTTCGGGCCCAGGCCCTTTTCCCAAGGCTGGACGCTGATGGTGCGGGCATCCACCAGGGCCACGTTGGCCACCTGGCTCACGGGGACCATGGAGCCGTAGTACTCCACCTGCACTTGGTCCAGGATGCCGGGGTGAGCGCGACCCGTGCGGATCTTGGCCAGTTCGTTCTTGAAGGCCTCGATCGACTTGGCCATCTTCTGTTCTGCGTTCTTCTTGATTTCAGCAATGCTCATGAGTCTGCTCCGTCAGGGCCCCGGGCCAATGGGCGTCGGGGCGTGCACCGGCGTAACTTTACCGCCTGCGCTCAAACATGCACCAAAGTGCCTTCGTCTTCACCCTGCACCACGCGCTTGAGCGCGCCCTGCTTGAAGATCGAGAACACCTTGAGGGGCAAGTTCTGGTCGCGGCACAGCGCGAACGCCGTCGCGTCCAACACCTGCAGGTTCTTGATCAGCGCCTCGTCGAACGTGATGCTGGCGTAGCGCGTGGCGTTCGGGTCCTTCTTGGGGTCGGCGGTGTAGACGCCGTCCACCTTGGTGGCCTTGAGCATCACTTCAGCGCCGATTTCAGCGCCACGCAGCGCGGCGGCGGTGTCGGTGGTGAAGAAGGGGTTGCCGGTGCCGGCTGCGAAGATGACGACCTTGCCTTCTTCGAGGTATTGCAGCGCCTTCGGGCGCACATAGGGCTCAACCACCTGCTCGATGTTGATGGCCGACATGACGCGAGCGGTCATGCCTTCCTGGCGCATGGTGTCCGCCAGGGCCAGCGAGTTCATCACGGTGGCCAACATGCCCATGTAGTCGGCCGTGGCGCGGTCCATGCCGACCGAGCCGCCAGCCACGCCGCGGAAAATGTTGCCGCCGCCGATGACCACAGCCACCTGCGTGCCCATGGCGGTGATCTCCTGCACTTCCCTGACCATGCGGACGATGGTCGCGCGGTTGATGCCATAGGCGTCGTCACCCATCAGGGCTTCGCCGGAGAGTTTGAGCAGGATGCGCTTGTAAGCCGCCATGCTTTCAGTCCTTGATCTGTCTCGGTGTGGGGCTCAGTGTACAAACTTTGCCCGGGGTATCCGTGTGAGCGTTGCAGGCAACACCCACATAGCACAAGGGGGCCGAAGCCCCCTTTGTGTTTGCGTCGTGCCTTACTGGCCCTTCGCGGCGGCCATCGTGGCAGCCACTTCGGCAGCGAAGTCGTCTTGCTTCTTCTCGATGCCTTCGCCCACCACGTACATGGCGAACGACTTGACGGTCGTGCCGTTGGCCTTCAGGTAAGCCTCAACGGTTTGCTTGCCGTCGGCAGCCTTCACGAAGACCTGGTTCAGCAGCGACACTTCCTTCAGGTACTTCTGAACGGCGCCTTCGATCATCTTGGCAGCGATGTCGGCCGGCTTGCCCGATTCGGCAGCCTTGGCGGTGGCCACGCTGCGCTCGGTTTCGATCAGGGCTGCAGGCACGTCGTCCGAAGACAGCGACACCGGCTTCATGGCGGCGATGTGCATGGCCACGTCCTTGGCGGCCACGTCGGCGCCGTCGAACTCCACCACCACACCAATGCGGGCACCGTGCAGGTAGGTGGCCAGCTTGGCGCCGTCAGCGTAGCGCTTGAAGCGGCGGATGGTCATGTTCTCGCCGATCTTGCCGATCAGGCCCTTGCGGACTTCTTCCACGGTGGGGCCGAAGCCGTCTTGCGACAGCGGCAGTTCGCCCACGGCAGCCAGGTCAGCGGGGTTGTTCTTGGCGATCAGTTCGGCCACCGACTTGGCGAAGCCCAGGAACGAATCGTTCTTGGACACGAAGTCGGTTTCGCAGTTGATTTCCACCAGGGCGCCGGTCGAGCCGTCCACGAAAGACGACACCACGCCTTCGGCGGTCACGCGGGAAGCGGCCTTCGAAGCCTTGCTGCCCAGCTTGACACGCAGGATCTCTTCAGCCTTGGCCATGTCGCCGTCGGCTTCGGTCAGGGCCTTCTTGCACTCCATCATGGGTGCATCGGTCTTGGCTCGCAGGTCGGCGACCATCGAGGCGGTGATTGCTGCCATTTGGTATCTCCGTTGGGTTCAAGGGCGGTGTCATCACCGCCACACAATGATCAGACTTGTAAAAAAGGGGCTGATTCACAGCCCCTTCTCATGGTGCGAAGCGGGATCAGGCTTCTTCTTTGACTTCGACGAATTCGTCGTCGCCAGCGGCAGCGGCCACCACTTCGTTCACGGCGTTGGCCTTGCCTTCCAGGATGGCGTCAGCCACGGCCTTGGCGTACAGAGCCACGGCCTTCGACGAGTCGTCGTTGCCAGGGATCACGTAGTCGATGCCTTCGGGCGAGTGGTTCGTGTCCACCACGCCGATCACGGGGATGCCCAGCTTCTTGGCTTCGGCGATGGCGATCTTGTGGTAGCCGACGTCGATCACGAAGATGGCGTCAGGCAGAGAAGCCATGTCCTGGATGCCGCCGATGTCCTTTTCGAGCTTGGTGATCTCGCGTTGGAACAGCAGGCCTTCCTTCTTCTTCAGGCCGTCCAGACCGGCTTCGACCTGAACTTGCATGTCCTTGAGCTTCTTCAGCGAACCCTTGACGGTCTTGAAGTTGGTCAGCATGCCGCCCAGCCAACGCTGGTTCACGAAGGGCACGCCAGCGCGGCCAGCTTCTTCAGCGACGATGTCGCGGGCTTGACGCTTGGTGCCAACCATCAGGACGGTGCCACGGCGAGCCGACAGCTGCTTGATGAACTTCAGAGCCTCTTCGAAGGCGGGTTGCGTCTTCTCGAGGTTGATGATGTGGATCTTGTTGCGATGGCCGAAGATGAAGGGGGCCATCTTCGGGTTCCAGAAGCGGGTTTGGTGACCGAAGTGGACACCGGCTTCCAGCATTTCGCGCATGGACACGGGCATAGTGAGCTCCAGAGGTTGGGTCTGAAAGCCGACGTCGATCAAGTCTGCTGACGCGCATCTCGCTTGAGTCAGCAGCCTCGACACCTTGGTGAAGTCGGCTTCGCGGCTGCAGCGGGGCCACCATGGCACCCACCGGTTTCACCCGCCACACCGCACTTTTTGCAACGGCATATCGGGCAAACTCTGGGATTCTAGCATGCAATTGCAGCCCTTGCGAGGTGCTGCAACCGCACACGACTCACCGGCGCGATTTCGGCTTGCCCGATTTCGACGCTGCCTTCTTGGCCGAAGCACCACGCGGGGCGCGAGGAGTCTCTGCGCGTGCAGCCTTGTCCGGACTGGCTTTGCCCTTGCCCGACTTGGCCTGCGCACGCACAGCCCGCTTGGTGGCCCGGTCTTCGACCAGCACCGCGGCCAACTCGTCCTGCGCCGAGCCGAAGTCCGCCCCCTCGTCGCGCTGGCGCTTGCGGGCGCCGCCAACCGGTCGAGCGCCCTCACCTTCTTTCACCAGACGGAAATCGATCTTGCGGGCATCGAGGTCTACACGAGACACCTGGACACGCACCCGCACGCCCACGCCATAGCGCACACCACTGCGCTCACCGCGCAATTCCTGACGCGCTTCGTCGAAGCGGTAGTACTCGCCGCCCAGTTCGGTGATGTGGATGAGGCCCTCGACGTACAGGCCGTCGAGCGTGACAAACAAACCGAAGCTCGTCGCAGCGGTCACCGTGCCGCCGTATTCCTCGCCCAGGCGCTCGCGCATGAACATGCACTTGAGCCAAGCCTCGACGTCGCGCGAAGCCTCGTCGGCACGCCGCTCGTTGGCGCTGCAATGCACACCGGCGGTCTCCCAGGCCGAAGCCTCCTGGGGCGACAACTTGCTCTTGCCGCGCCCCACCGGGACGGGCTGGGTCATCTTCAAGCCGCCCACGGGCTTGCGCTTGAAGTTGCCCACGGACGATTGCACCGGAGGCAATTTCAGGCCATAGCGCCCCTCCCCCAAAAGCGCCTTGATGACGCGATGCACCAACAAGTCCGGGTAGCGGCGAATGGGGCTGGTGAAGTGGGTGTAGCCCTCGTAGGCCAGACCGAAGTGACCACTGTTGATGGGCGTGTACATGGCCTGCTGCATCGAGCGCAACAGCATGGTGTGAATTTGCTGTGCGTCGGCGCGGCCCTTGGTGGCTTCGGCGATCGCCTGGAAGTCGCCCGGTTTGGGCTCTTCGCCCAAGGTCAAGCCCAAGCCCAGGGCCTTGAGGTAATTCTTCAGCAGGTTGCGCTTCTCAGGCGTGGGCCCCTCGTGCACGCGGTAGAGCGCCGGGTGCTTGGCGCGGAGGATGAAGTCGGCCGAACACACGTTGGCCGCCAGCATCGACTCCTCGATCAAGCGGTGCGCCTCGGTGCGCGTGCGCGGCACGATCTTGGCGATGCGGCCGTTTTCGTCGCAAACGATCTGCGTCTCCGTGGTGTCGAAGTCCACGGCGCCGCGCCCGGCACGCGCCTTGAGCAGCGCGCGATAGACCTCATGCAAGTGCAGCAGGTGCGGCACCAGGTCAGCGCGACGCTGGGCCTCGGGGCCACGCGTGTTGCCCAGGATGGCCGCCACTTCGGTGTAGGTCAGCCGCGCGTGCGAATTGATGACCGCCGGGTAGAACTGGTAGGCGTGAATCTCGCCTTCGCCGGTGATGACCATGTCACACACCATGGACAGGCGCTCCGCGTCCGGGTTGAGCGAACACAAGCCATTGGAGAGCTTCTCCGGCAGCATCGGGATCACGCGGCGCGGGAAGTACACCGAAGTTGCACGCTCGTAGGCATCGCGGTCGAGCGGGTCATCGGGCTTGACGTAATGGCTCACGTCGGCGATGGCCACGATCAAACGCCATCCAGACGGGGTCTTGCTTCGGCCCACAGCCGTCGGCATGCAGAACACTGCGTCGTCGAAGTCACGAGCGTCTTCGCCGTCGATCGTGACCAGGGCCACGTCCGTCAGGTCCACCCGGTTCTTTTTGTCTGCAGGACGCAACCTGTCCGGCAACTTCGACGTCTGCGCCAAGGTGTCGTCGTTGAACTTGTGCGGCACTTCGTACTTGCGCACCGCGATCTCGATTTCCATGCCCGGGTCGTCGATGCCACCGAGCACCTCGCTCACGCGCCCCACAGGCTGGGCGTGCAGCGAAGGCGCCTCGGTGAGTTCGACCGACACCACCTGCCCCGCCTGGGCCGCGCCGATGGCGCGCGCCGGGATCAGGATGTCACGCCCGAAGCGGCGGTCCTCCGGTGCCACCAGCCAGCTGCCGCCTTCGTGCAACAAGCGACCGATGATGGGCGACTTGCGACGCTCGACGATGTCGAGCACCTGCCCCTCCGGGCGCCCCTTGCGGTCAAAGCGCACCACGCGCACCTTGACGCGATCGCGGTGCATCACGGCACGCATCTCTTGTGGTGACAGGAAGATCGTGGCCTCACCGTCGTCGGTGTGCACGAACCCGTGGCCATCGCGATGACCCTGGACGGTGCCCTCGATCTCGCTGAGGAGGCCAACAACGGTGTTTGAAGTTGTTTTTGTCATGGACGCCATTTTGATGCTATAGTTGCAGCTTCTGCGGACGACAGCGCAACAGACAACAGTCTGAAGCGAGCGGCAGCAGAAAAAGTACCTGCCCAGGTGGCGGAATTGGTAGACGCACTAGTTTCAGGTACTAGCGGGTAACTCCGTGGAGGTTCGAGTCCTCTCCTGGGCACCAAACGAGAAGCCGCTTGATGCGAAAGCACCAAGCGGCTTTTTCTTTTGCTCAAGCCCATTCTGGCAACAAAAAAGGTGGCTTGATGCCACCTTTCTTCAGTTGGCGCGCCAACCGCGCCGCCCTGCCCTTCATCGCATCAGACTTG
>JBEEJT010000008.1:0-64320 GCA_041169085.1 Pseudomonadota bacterium
CTGCAGCCGCCCACGGCCACCAGCCAGGCGGCGGCCAGCGACAACAGGGGCAGACGGGATCTCGGGCTGTGGGTCAGGGGCATGGGTTCGGGCCAACCGGGGTGAAGAAAGGGGCGCGCGCACACGGCAGCGCCCCTTGTCGATATCATTGCGGATTCTAGCGGCGCTTGCCCGCGCCGCTCAGGAGCCCCCACCCCATGACCAACGCCGAAGAACTCAAGAGCAGCGGGCTCAAGGCCACCTTGCCGCGCATCAAGATCCTGGAAGTGTTCCAGCAGTCCAGCCAACGTCACATGACGGCGGAAGACGTGTTCAAGGTCTTGCTCAACGAAGGCTCCGACATCGGGCTGGCCACCGTCTACCGGGTGTTGATGCAGTTCGAGCAGGCGGGCATCCTGTCGCGCAACCATTTCGAGTCGGGCAAGGCGATCTTCGAGCTCAACGAAGGCCAGCACCACGACCACCTGGTCTGCCTGAACTGCGGCAAGGTCGAAGAATTTTTCGACCCGGAAATCGAACGCCGTCAGCACGAGGCCGCCAAGGCCCGTGGCTTCAAGCTGCAAGACCACGCCCTGGCGCTGTATGTGGCGTGTGAACGCCCGGAATGTGAAGGCCGACGTCAGCCCATCGTGCGCCAGCCGCCCAGCGACCTCGACGGCCACTGAGCCGCGCAGCGCAGCGCCTTCAGGCGCTCACAGCCCGCCGCGTTCCATGGCGCGCTGGTGGCGCTCGATGAACTCTTTGTAAGTGTCGATGCCACGCAGCTGCAGCACGGTGTTGCGCACGGCGGCTTCAACCAGCACGGCCAAGTTGCGGCCGGCGTCCACCGCGATCACCGCCTTGCGGATGGGCACGCCCATCACCTCTTCATACAGCGGCTCGTAAGGCAGGCGCTCGAACTCGCGCTCCATCGTCTCTTTGCGCACCAGGTGGACGATGAGCTTGAGGCGCATCTTGCGACGCACGGCCGTCTCACCGAAGATGGCCTTGATGTCCAGCAGGCCGATGCCGCGCACCTCGAGCAGGTTTTGCAGCAACTCCGGACAGCGCCCCTCGATGGCGGTGCGCGACACGCGGTACAGGTCAACCGCGTCGTCGGCCACCAGACCGTGGCCGCGAGAGATCAGTTCCAGGCCCAGTTCGGACTTGCCCAGGCCCGATTCGCCCGTCAGCAGCACGCCCAGCCCCAGGATGTCCATGAACACGCCATGGCGGGTGATGCGTTCGGCAAAGTGCTGGGTGAGGTAAGAGCGCAGCACGTCGATGACGTGGCCGGCGGGCTCTTGCGTGACGAACAGCGGGATGCCGGCGCGGCCACACATGGCCACCAGGCGGTCAGACGGCTGCTGGTTGTCGGCCACCACCACCACGGGCGGCTCCAGCGTCACGATGCGCTGGATGCGGCGCTCCTGGTCTTCAGGGGTCGAGCTGGAGAAGTAAGCCGCCTCACGTCGCCCCACGATCTGGACGCGGTAAGGGTGGATGTAGTTCAGGTAGCCCACCAAGTCGGCCGCAGACTGGGCCGTCTGGACGGCTTCCTCGTCGAAGCGACGCTCAGGGTGAGCGTGACCCGCGATCCACTCCCATCGCAGAGCAGCGCGGTTGGCTTCGAACAGCGCCTCGGCGCTGATGACGGCAAGATCCTTGACGCTCACGGTACGCAACAAGTGGGTGGATGGGGCCGCCCCGTGCGCCGAAGCGCCAGGGCGTCAGGCGACAGACCTCAGCGGCTGCCAACGCTCGATGAGATCATGCACCTGTGCAGCGTCGCCTTCCGTCTTGAGGCGCTCGCGCAACTCACGATCCGACAGCAATTCCGCAATTTCGGACAGGATTTCGAGGTGGCGTTGCGTGGCCGCCTCGGGCACCAGCAAGAAGATGAGCAGGTTGACCGGCTCGTCGTCTGGCGCGTCAAAAGGGATGGGCTGGCTCAGGCGGATGACGGCTGCCAGCGGGTTCTTCAAACCCTTGATGCGGCCATGGGGAATGGCCACGCCATGGCCCAGGCCGGTGGAGCCCAGCCGCTCGCGGGCAAACAGGTTGTCCGTCACCGTGGCGCGCGCGATGGCGTGCTGGTTCTCGAACAGCAACCCTGCTGCCTCGAAGACGCGCTTCTTGCTGCTGGCGTCCACATCCACCAGCACCTGGCTGGGAGGAAGGATGGCTGAGAGTCGGTTCATCTTGATTCAAGCGGGTGGACGGCCGGAGGGCCTTGTCCCCGCTCCCCGGGACGGATGAGGGGCGGATTATAGGGATCGAAGGCCGGATCTGGATCCTGTCTGCGAACCCTGGTTTGAGGGATTCTGCATCTCTTGCTGCAGCGCAGCAAGTGTCAAATTCCCACAAAGCCAGTCAACCGTCGTCCGGACGCCTGACAGGGCCAATGTGCGACAGCGGCCCGGCTTTCAAACCATGAAAAACGGCCCCGAAGGGCCGTTAACTTGGTGGCGTCCTGCGCTGGCGACCCGCAATCAGGTCCCACCAAGCACGCTGGCTGGATTGCTTGCGGCGTCAGCGCGTGCGTTCATTGGAGATCCCAGGAGACTTCCTGGCGCTTGGGTGAGGCGTGGTGGTGGTCTTGCACGCGGTCCTTGTGGCGGCAGACCTGACGGTCGAGCTTGTCCATCAACTGGTCAATGGCGGCGTAAAGGTCTTCGTGAGCGGACTCGACGAAGATGTCCTTGCCCTTCACATGCAGGTTGACTTCTGCGCGTTGGCGACGTTCCTTTTCCTTTTGCTTCTCCACAGTGAGCAGGACATTGATGTCCACAACTTGATCAAAGTGCCGGGTGATGCGGTCCAGCTTGGTGAGCACGTATTCGCGCAATGCGGGGGTCACTTCCAGGTGATGGCCACTGATCGTCAAATTCATGCTGCCTCCTTTCGAGAGCAGAAGCGTTGAAGACACCCAGTCGGCGGCAGCTAGCCGAGGCGCAGTTCAGGGCACCTCTGAGAGGGCTAAAACCGTCAACCGGAAGGTCAGTTTGCGCCAGTCGGAGCCGGATGACAAGTCCATGACAGCAGTGTTTGTATGGGGGTCGTGACGGATCTCTCGACGCATTTGCATCCTCGCAAAATGACAGAAAAATGTCGCGTCAGCGCCCCCCGCGTCGGGCCTTTTCAGGCCAACATGTCAGGTTGTTTGGCCAGGGCCCTTCGCTGCGTCGTGCAAGCGCAAACGGCCCACCCACCACAGCGTGAGGCAGGTGGTGAACAGCGCCAGCCAGCCGGTGCGCCCATAGCCCAGCACCGAGCCATCGGCCCCCCGCTCGATCAGCAATCCACCCACCCAGGCCGACACGCCCATGGTGGCCGACTGCAGTGCGCCATTGACGCTCATGAACGCCCCCCGGATGGCGGGCGCAGGCGTGGCGGTGAGCAGGGCCATGCCGGGCACCATGCGGCCCGACACGAACACGAAGAAGGCCGTGGTGACCACCAGCAGCACCCACAGCGGCACCACCGGCAGGTGGGTGAGCGCCAGCATCGGCAACACGGCCAGCGCCGCCACCAGGCGGTACGTGGCGACCTTGCCCCAGCGGTCGGCCAACCAGCCCCACAGCCGGGCCGTGAAGAAGGTGGCCACCCCGCCGACCAGGTAGATCAGCGGCACCTGCTCGGCCGTCAGGCCCACGTTGGTGGTCGTGTAGATGGTGATGAAGGGGATGATGCTGAAGCTGCCCGACAGCATCAGCATGGACAGCCCGAAGGCGCGCCAGTGGTTGGGCTCGCCCACCACACGCTGGAGCTGGGCCAGCGGCGGCTGCGCCGAGGTGCCCACCAGGTGGCGGTTGAGCCGGGGCACGCTGCGCCAGGCCACCACCCAGACCAGCGCAGACACCAGCGCAATGGCAATGAAGGGCAGGTGCCAGCCGCCATGGCTGGCCAACCACAAAGACGCCGGCACGCCAGCCACTGTCGACAGGGAGAACGCCGACATCACCATGCCCATGGCCTGGCCCCGTCGTTCGAACGGCACGGCGTCGCCCACGATGGTCTGCACCAGGGCCCCCAGCACGCCCCCGAACAAGCCCGCAGCCACGCGCGCCGCCATCAGGCCCGGGTAGTTGGGCGCCAGCGCGCAGGCCAGGGTGGACACGGCGAAGCCGGCGTACATCCACATCAGGGCGCGCTTGCGCTCGAAGCGGTCGATCACCATGGACACCAACAGGCCCGACACCCCGGCCGCCAGCGAATAGGCCGACACCAGCAGACCGAAGGCGGCGTCGCTGATGCCAAACAGCTGGGTGAGCTGCGGCCCCAGCGGCATCATCACCATGAAGTCAACGATGTGCGTGAAGTTGATGGCCGCCAGGCTCCACAGCAGCAGGCGTTCGTTGATGCGCAGGTGGGCCGGCTCGGCGACGGGTGCAGTCATGGTGGTGGCGAAAGACCAAACCTCGCAGTGTGCGCGCAAACCACAAGCGGCCCACTCACCCACCGGAGAGACCTCGCCCGAGAGCAAGGACAATAGCGCCCCATGAATGCTCAGACGTCGACGACCGCCAGCGTCGTTGCCCCGCCCTCGCCCCACCCCGCTCCAGCCGCCTGGGGCTGCGCCTTGCTGGCCCTGCTCCTGCCCGCGTTGCTGGCTTTCCACCAGCCCCCGTCCATGACCTTTTTCAACCAGGTCGCCTCGGTGGTGGGCTGGGGCGTGTGGCTGGCGTTCATGCCCGCGCTGAGCTGGGCCGGTGGCCGCGCCCCCGATGCGCCCGCCTGGGCCCGACGCGGCATGGCGGGCCTGGCGGTGGTCTGGGCCGGCTATGGTTTGGCCTCGCTGGGCTCCTGGGCCTGGTGGGCGGACTTGCCCGTGGGCCTGGCCTGGATGCACGCCGGCTTGAGTGCCGCCGCCCTCACGGTGGCCTGGACGGCCTGGCGCCTGCGCGGCAGCCAGCAATGGGACGAGGTCGTGGACCTGTTCCTGTGGGGGCTCACCCTGGCCGGGCTGGCGAACTTCGCGATCGGGCTGATGCAGGCATACCACCCGCAATGGGCCGATGGCGCCTGGTTGGCAGCCCCCACCATGCCCGGGCGGGCCGTGGGCAACCTGCGCCAGCCCAACCACCTGAGCACGCTGCTGGTGCAAGCGGGCGCCGCCGCCGCGGCCCTGGGCGCCCGCCGCCGCTTGCCGGCGCTCGTGGCCAGCGGCCTCGTCGCGCTGATGGTGTGGGGTGTGGTGCTGAGCGCCTCGCGCACCGGCATGCTGGGCATGGCCTTTTTCACCGTCTGGGGCCTGCTGGACCGCCGCCTGCCCAAAGCCCTGCGCTGGACCTTGATCGCCGCCCCCTTGGTCTACGGTTTCTGGTGGGGAAGCAGCTATGTGTGGTCGCACCTGCACCCCGATGTGACCTTCGCCGCCGAGGCGCGCCTGCACGACCACAGCGACATCTCCAGCAGCCGCTTCAAGATCTGGGCGAATGTGCTGGCCTTGATCGCGCAACACCCCTGGTGGGGCGTGGGCGTGGGCGAGTTCAACGTGGCCTGGAGCTTCACGCCCTTCCCCACCCGCCCGGTGGCCTTTTTCGACCACACGCACAACGTGCTGCTGCAATGGGCCGTGGAGCTGGGACTGCCTGCGGCGGCCTTGCTCACCGCCGGCAGTGCGGCCGCCATGTGGCCACTGATGCGGGCTTGGCGAAGCCAGGCTGAAGCCCCGGACAACGCCACCGAAGCGTCCGAGGCCACCCATGCCGCCTGGCGCGGGGTGCTGGGCGCCAGCGGCGTCATGGTGGGGATCGCGGTGCTGCACAGCATGTTGGAATACCCCCTGTGGTACGGCCACTTGCTCATGCCCACCGCCTTTGCCTGGGGCCTGGGCCTGAGCGCCGCCGCCTTGTTGCACGGCCCGGCGCGCCGTGAACCGGCTTCGCCACCACCTGCTGCAGGCCGGAAGGCCAAGGTGGGGGGCATGGCCCTGTGTGGCGCGACGATGGCCGTGCTGGGCCTGTGGTGCACGCTGGACTACCTGGCCGCGTCCGACATCTACGCCCCGCACAAGGGGGCGGCGCCACTGGAGCAGCGCATCGCCCTGAGCCAGCGGATGCCGTGGTGGGGCTACCAGGCCGATTACGCCGAAGTGACGGTGCCGGACGACGACGAGCCCGCCTTGCCGCCGCAAGCCTTCCGGCGCACCCTGCACAACCTGGTCGATTCGCGCTTGATGATGGCCTATGCCCGCTCGCTGGCCGAGCACGGCCAGGTCGACGAGGCCCGCTATGTGGTGGCGCGTTTGCGCGAGTTCCGCAACCCGGCCGCCAAGGCCTTCTTCGAGGTGTGTGAAGAACAGGTGGAAGGCGCTGAGCAGCCCTTCCAGTGCAGCCCGCCGTCGCGCACTTACACCTGGCGCGAGGTGCTGCCCGCCCGGTGAGCCCCCACCCCGATCAGCGGGCCTGGTCGCCTGGGGCCGCGGGTTCGGGAGCGGGCTGCTCGCGCACCCACACGCCGCTGCGCCCGCCTTCCTTGCGCAGCAGGCCGACGTCGGTGATGACCATGCCACGGTCGGCCGCCTTGAGCATGTCGTAGACCGTCAACAGGCCGACGTTCACCGCCGTGAGGGCTTCCATCTCGACGCCCGTGGGGCCCGTGGTGTGCACGGTCACCTGGCAATGCACGGCCGGCTCGCTGCCGTCTTGGCCGTCTTCCAGCCGAAACGCCACGGCCACCTTCGACAAGGCCAAGGGGTGGCACAGGGGGATGAGGTCGGCGGTGCGTTTGGCCCCCTGGATGGCCGCGATGCGCGCCACCCCGAGCACATCGCCTTTGCCTGCGGTGCCCGAAGCCACCAGCGCCAGCGTGGCCGGCGCCATGCGGATGCGCCCCTCCGCCACCGCCACGCGCAAGGTGGCGGGTTTGGCCGACACGTCCACCATGTGGGCCTGGCCTTGGGCATCGAAGTGGGTGAGCTCGCTCATCTGTGAAGAAAGGTGTGGGGTTGCAAAGTCTGGCAAGCGGGTGCGCCCGTCGCCGGGTGGCAGCATACTGTGCGCCTGGCCTCGGCCCTTCCTGCCTTTTGACCCGGATGCCGCTTTCTTCTTTCGCCCGACGCTGGCGTCACAGCGTGCTGAGCCTCGCTTGCCTGGGCTTGATCGCCCCGGCCTCCCCGGCGCTGTGGGCGCAGGAGGCCGCAGGCGAAGGCCGGTGGAACCCGCAGCCGCTGCCGGCGCTGGGCGATGCCGCCGCGCAAAGCCTGTCGCCCATGGCCGAGCGGCGGCTGGGCGACCGCATCATGCGTTCGCTGTTGCGCGACCCCGATGTGATCGACGACCCGCTGGTGCTCGAGTACGTTTCCCAGGTCTGGGCGCGCCTGCTGGCCGGCGCCAAGACGCGCGGCGAGATCGGCCCGGAGCTCGAAGCCTCGCACGCGTGGCAGCCCTTCCTGGTGCGCGACAAGTCGGTCAACGCCTTCGCGCTGCCTGGCGGCTACATCGGCATCCACCTGGGCTTGCTGGCCATGACCGCCACCCCGGATGAGCTGGCTTCGGTGCTGGCCCACGAGCTGTCGCACGTCACCCAGCGCCACATCGCCCGCATGCTGGGGCAGCAGTCGGCCCAGTCTTTCGTGAGCATCGCTTCGCTGTTGCTGGGCATCCTCGCGGCCACGCGCAACGCCCCGGCTGCCGCGCAGGCCATGATCTACGGCGGGCAGGCGGCGGCGGCACAAAGCCAGCTCAATTTCTCGCGCGACATGGAGCGCGAGGCCGACCGCGTGGGGTTCGGGGTGTTGAGTGATTCGGGCTTCGACCCGGCCGGCATGGCTTTGATGTTCGAACACCTGGACGCCGCCTCGCGCCTGAACGACGACGGCAGCTGGCCTTACTTGCGCACCCACCCGCTGACGGTCGAGCGCATCGGTGAAGCCCACGCGCGCCTCGGGCCCAACGGCTGGTCGCTCCAGCCCACCGCACAGGCGCTGGGCAGCCCGCTGTGGGCCCAGCACCAGTTGATGGCGGCACGCGCCAGGGTGCTGGTGGACACACGTTCGGAGTCGCTGGCCACCCTGAGCACGCCACAGCTGCCCAAGGGCGCCACACCGCTGCAGGCCGTGACCGCCTGGTACATGGCCACCCTGGCCCTGCAGCGCAGCAACCAACCCGAGGCGGCCGCCAAGGCCCTGGCTCAGGCCCGCGCGCGCGCGCAGGCCTTGGGCTCGTTGCAGCAGGACGTGGTGCAGCGGGTGTTGGCTTTGGCCGAGGTCGATGGGCTGTTGTTGCAGCGTCGGGGCCAGCAGGCTTTGCAGGCCTTGCAGGCCGATTTGCAGCGCCCGGGCACCATCGCCAAGGCACAGGCCCGCCCCGAGTTGATGGCCGCAGCGCAAGCGGCCCTGGCCACCGCCGACCAGCCCGACACCCGAGCGTGGCGGCTCAACGCGCTGCAAGACGCCGCTTCACGTCTGCAAACCCATGTGAGCGACCACCCGCAAGACGCTCAGGCCTGGGCACTGCTGTCGTCGGTGTGGGCGGCGCTCGACCAGCCCGTGCGGGCGGTGCGCGCTGAAGCGGAATCGACCGCCGCGCTGGGCGACCTGGCTGGCGCCATCGACCGCATCGTGGGCGCACGCAAGCGCTTCCGACAGCCCAACAACGCCGACCTCATCGAGCTCAGCGTGATGGATGCCCGCCTGCGCACCTGGCAACAGCAACAACGCAGCGACATGCGTGAAGAAGGTGGCGGCCGCAGCCAGTTTGACAACCCTGTCGCCAACAGGGAGACGGCTGCTGTGCGTACACTTTCTGCACCGAGAGGGGAGTAGTCCTTTGCCCCCACCGTTGAGGTGTGGGTCAAGGTGGTCACCCCGTCAGCACGGCGTCCGACGCACCCAGCGTCGGCCCCGGGGTTCACAGCAGGCCGCCCAGGCCTGACCGGCAAGACCTCTCGGCGTCCAGGCCTCACGGCCCGGGCTGGTGTCGGGTGCCGGCTTGCAGGCCAGCGCCCGGTGAACTTGTCGGTCTTGCATCTGAAGGAACCCCATCATGCTGACGATGGTCCCCGAATGGCTGGTCTGGACGTTTGCGTCCATCGTGCTGGTTGCCCTCTTCCTCGATTTCGTCGTCCTCAAAAAGCAAGGTGCCCACGAGGTGGGTGTGCGCGAAGCCGCGATCTGGTCCGCCGTGTGGGTGGGCGTGAGCCTGGCGTTCAACGGCCTGCTGTGGTGGGGCTATGCCCAAGCCAGCGGTGAGGCCGTCGCGCAGACCAAGGCCCTGGAGTTCCTCACCGGCTACTTGATCGAGAAGTCGCTGGCGGTGGACAACATCTTCGTGTTCCTGATGATCTTCACCTACTTCTCGGTGCCGCCGGCTTACCAGAAGCGGGTGCTGATGGTCGGCATCATTGGCGCCATCGTGTTGCGCGCCGCCATGATCGTGGCCGGCGGTTGGCTGCTCACCCAGTTCCACTGGCTGCTGTATGTGTTCGGCGCCTTCCTGCTGCTGACGGGCATCAAGATGTGGTGGGCCGCTGACAAGGAGCCCAGCCTGGAAGACAACCCGGCGCTCAAGCTGATGCGCAAGCTCATCCCGACGACCAAGCACATGGACGGCGAGAACTTCTTCACCCGCCACAACGGCGTGCGCATGGCCACCCCGCTGCTGCTGGTGGTGGCCCTGGTGGGGGTGACCGACGTGATCTTCGCGGTGGATTCGATCCCGGCCATTTACGCCATCACCGACGATGCCTTCATCGTGTTGACGTCGAACATCCTGGCCATCCTGGGCTTGCGGGCGATGTACTTCCTGCTCGCCGCCATGGCCAGCAAGTTCCACCTGTTGAGCTACGGCCTGGCCGTGATCCTGGTGTTCATCGGCAGCAAGATGATCTTGATCGACGTGGTGAAGATCCCGGTGCTGGCTTCGCTGGGCGTGGTGATCGGCATCCTGGCCATCACCATGGTCTGGAGCGTGAAGACGGCCCCGCGCATCAAGTCGACGGCTGTCGCCGCCGGTGCCACATCAAACTGATCGACCAGACCAGGCCCATGGCCCCATGGGCCAGGCCAACCGGGTCACGCCAGTCTTCAGGCACCCAGTAAAAGAGCAGGTAGCCGCTGAGGGCCAGCGTGCCCAGGCAAGCCAGCATCCACACGCCACCGCGGCGGCGCAAATGGAGGCGCCAGCCGCGTGGGGCGTGGGTGGCGCTCACGCGACCGGCCAACAGCAACATCAGCATCATGGCGCCGCCGTGCAGACGCATGAGCGGCGCTTCCCATGGGCTGGGCAGGCCCGCCATGGCGGGCAAGGCGGCCTGAGGCCATTGCAGCCAGTGCACCACCATCCACCCGCCGCCACTGACGAGCAGGGCTGCCCACACCACCAGAAGGGCCCTCACCTGCCGGCGCGGCATGGTGTTGCGCTGTGCCACGCGGTGGGGGTGGGCGTGGGGCGGCGCGTGGGGGTGGGCTCGGCGGGACGGCATGGCGGATCTGGGGCTGGCGGGTCAGGGGCTGGCGCAAAGGCCGACATCATGCCCCCAGGCTTGGGCGCCGTGCCGCGACAGCAGCCCCCGGGTGTGGGGATCGTGCAAGCCGGTGGCCGCCACGACCTTGGTGAGTGCGTCGGCGGTGGCACACAAGTCGGCCATGACGCTCACGTGGCGCGGGCTCGCTGGCGAGCGTGCCGCCTGCCCTGGCCACAAGGTCGCGCGCGCCCCGGGGCGGAAGTCGCTGGTGGCCAACGCCCCCGCTTCCAGCAGCCCCCAAGGCTGCACGCCTCCTTGAAGCTCGACTCGCAACTGGATGGGCAGGGCCACGCCGTGGGTGCGCAAATCGCCACCGGCGTTGACCCACAACGCCGACACGCCCAGCGCCAGCGCGGTGTCGACCACGCGGTCCACGGCCCAGCCTTTGGCCAGGCCGCCCAGGTCCAGGCGGGTGTCGCCGTCCAGGCGGGTGGCCACAGCCGCACCATCGTCTGCATGCAGGCCCCAGCGTCCCGTGCCTCGGGCCACGTCGAACACGGGACTGTCGGCCTGCCAGGCCAGCGCCAGGCGCAAGACTTCGGCCGTCCACGGGTGAACGCGCACGCCCTGCCCCACCGGCGCGGCGTGCAGCCGCCCCAGGTCGCTGTCGGTGGCATGGGCAGACATCTGAGCCTGCACCGCGTCGAGCACCTGCCACAGCGCGGGCAAGTGGTGGGCCTGCGCAAACGGCAAGCCGATCTCGACCAGCGTGCCCAACACGGGCCGCGCACGGCGACACCACGCCGACGCCTGCGGCGTGGCCTGGGCCTGAGCGCCGAGGCTCACAACTGGTGGCTGGCGCGGCCCTGGGCCACCACCGCCACGATGCGCCGCACACCTTCGGTCACGTGCTGACACGAAAGCGTGGCGCCACTGAGGTTTTGCACGTCCTGGCCCACGCGCAGCGGCGACTGCGGCCCCTTGCCCGCGAACTGGGCGCGCCAGGCCGGCAGGCGGATCTCGCTGCCATGGCTTTCCCGGTAAGACAGGATGTCGACGCCCAGCACCTTGCCCTGGGCATCCAGGCCCACGGCATAGGTGATCAGCTCGAACTTGCCCACCACGTTGTCGATCACGACCCAACCCAACAGCTGCTGCCCCTGCCAGGCCTCCACCACCGTCCATTGGGCGCTGCGGCCTGCGGCCCCGATCTGGGCGCTCAAGGCCTGCAGCTGGGCCGCGTCGAGCTTCACCTGTTTGGGCACGAAGCGGTCGGCGTGCGGGAACTGGGCTTGTTGGGCCTGCTGCGGCGTCAGGTAGTCCACGGCGAAGGCGAGCGGCGCGGACGCCCCCAACACCAGGCCCACGCCCGCGGGCGCCACCGACAAGGGTTGCCAACGCGCCATGGTCAGAAGCTCCAGCCCAGGCCCAGGTTGAATCGGTGCAGGGTGCGGTCCTTCTGGAAGACCTGGCCATCGGCCTTGAGCACCACGTGGCTGCCCACATCGATGTTGATGCCCAGCGTGCGCACGATCTCGGCGCGGGCCGCCGTCTGGGTCAGGCCCGGCCCCAAGTCGGCATAGGCCTGAGCGGTGTTGAAGCGCTCCCAGCGGACGAAGGGCTTGAAGGTGTAGTCGTCCACTTGCCACAGGCGGTAGGCCGCTTGCACATAGCCGCCGCTGAATCGCTTGGGCACGGGGTACCAGTCGGGGCCGGAGCTGAGGCTCAGGCTGTTGAAGGCAGCCGTGCCGGACACGGTGCCTTGGGCAAACAGGGCTTGGAGGTCCCAAGCATCGGGGGTGTAGCGGCCATGCACGTCCCACAAGGTGACGGCCATGCGGTGGCCCGCTGCTTCGGCCTGGGCGTGGCTGGCACCCCCATGGAACCACGAGGCGCCCAACTGCACGCCAGGCAGCCCGCGCCAGTTGACGGCACCAAACAAGGCCAGGTTGCGCGCCTTGGCCTGGGCCAGTTCCTGGTGGGTTGCGCCCAGTGGCGACTCGGCGCCTTCCGCGCTGGTGCTGTCCCACTTGGCGAAGTTGAAACCGGTGCTCACGCCGGCTTGCACACGCCAGCCGCCATCGAGGTTGCCCAGGAACTGAACCCCACCTTCACGCCAGGTCGACGGGATGATGGCTGTCTCAACGAAGTTGCGCTCCACACCGTAATAGGCGGTAGGCTCGTGGCTCTCGTTGAGGAAGCCGGCAGGCATGAGGAACAGGCCGACCCGCGCCGACCACAGGGGGTGCAGCTCGCGCTCCACGTAAGCCTGCTCGATGGCCACTTCTCCCGCGTCGTCGGCGGAAGTCACGGCGTGCTCGTACTCGATTTCGGTGACGAGCTGGGTGCGGGCGTCCAGTCGGCGGTTCATGCCCAACACCAGGCGGCGCAGGTCAGCCTGGTCGTTGGCGCGGTTGTTCTTGTAGCGGTTGTAGTTGATCTCGCCATAGCCCGACCAGACGGTGTCTGGGGTGGCCGAAGCGGGAGCGCCATTGATCACGTCGGGGCCATTGACCGGTGCGGGCGCAGGCGCAGCCAACTTGGCCTTGAGTTCGGCCACTTCCCTGGCCAAGGCTTCCAGGCGGCTCGTCACGTCTGCGTTGGGCGCGGGCGGGGCGGTTGGTGCCGGCGCGGCCTGGGCCCAGGCGGCGGCACCGCTCAGACACAAGGTGCACCACAAGGCGGCCCGGACCACGGGGCGGAGGATGTGGGTGGTGTGGTTCATGGGGAGGCTGAAGTTCAAAGTGAAAGGGGCGCGTCAGGACGGGGGCCTGGTCAGGGCGTCCAGCCGTCGGTCAAGGTGTTCAGGAAGGCGAGCACGTCCTCGATGTCGTCGGCGCTCAGCGCTGGTGTGCCGCCACGTTGCCGGTTGTAGGGCGCCTCGGTCACGTTGACGTTGCCACGGTACTGCGCGGGCAGGTCGTGGAACCGCACGACGTTGCCATCGGCATCGGTGTCGGGCGTGGTGCCATCGGCCAGCACATACCACTTCTCCGGATGGGTGTCGCGCTGCACATAGAAGGTCAACACCTGCCGCAAGTCATGGAAGCGGCCGTTGTGGAAGTAAGACTGGCGCACCGCGACGTTGCGCAGCGAGGGCACCTTGAACAGGCCACACAACAGGGCCCGTTGGGCTTCGCTCAGGGCCTGGACTTCAGGCAACGCTGCGGCACACAGGCCCAGGTCGTTGTGGCTGGCAGGCACATCCCAGTTGCGCGGCACGCCCAGTGAGTCGTATGAGAAATCGGTGAACAGGGGCAAGCCACCCCCTTCACGGCGGGTGCTGGGGTGACACGCAGCGCAGTTGCCTTTGGCCGGGCTGTTGAACAAGGCCAGGCCGCGCTTCTCGGCGTCGCTCAGCGAGGCCTGGCCGCGCAAGACGGCGTCGTACTTGCTGCTGAAGGGGGCGAAGGCCGCGTCTTCCTTTTGATAGGCCTGCAGCACCAGCCCGACGCGAGCCATGGCGGTGTCCGGGTCGTCAAAGATGTTGGCGCCGAACAAGGCCTGGAAGGCTGCGGCATAAGGCCGGGTGCGCAGTCGGCTCACCACCTCTGCCGCGTCGGCGTTGGCCATCTCGACGGGGTTGGTGAAGGGGCCCAAGGCCTGAGCTGCCAGCGAAGCCGCCCGGCCGTCCCAGAAGAAGCCGCCCGTGGGCGTGCCTTCGGCGTCGAAATGGAAGGCGGTGTTGTAGGCCAGGTAGCGGATGGACCCGGCCACCCGACCGCCTTGCAGGGGCAACGAAGATGAGCGCCCGCCGAATTGGGCTGGCAAGGCATTGGGGGCCGCGTGGGCCTGTGCGGCGTCGTGGCAGGAGGCACAGGACTGCACCCCGGAGGCCGACAAGGCCACGTCGTTGAAGATCTGCTCGCCCAAGGCCGCCTGGGCGCTGAGCGTGCCGGCAGACGAAGCGCTGGCGGCCCCGTTGCCGGTGCCCTCACCCCCTCCGCCGCAAGCGGCCAGGGTGGCGACGAAGGCCAGGGCCAGGCCCCAGGCGAGGGCTCGGCGGTGGCGCGATTCGTTCAAACTGACGGTCAACATGGACTGAAACGCACTTGCAAATAACAATGATTCTCATTATTAAAGATTTGTGAAGTTTGTCCAGTGCCGCGTTTGATCTGGCGCAAACACCCCGCCCCCGCGATCAAGCGGGTGGGGTGCCCCGCCTCAGCTGGCGCGCAAGCGCGTGGGCTTGCGTTTGCGCCCCAAGCCCATTTGCTTGGCGATGTAGCCCAAAAACACCCACAAGCCGCTTTCGTTGGGCTTGGGCGCTTCGCCGCGGCCAATGCGCTTGAGCTGGCCGGTGTACCAGGTCACCTCCATCAGGCCCATGCGGTCGACCATGGGGATGCCGGTCTTGATCGGCCGCACCTGGTGACGCGGCTGCTGTCCGGCCAGCAGACGCTTGGGCAGGTCCGGCTCCAGCGCCAGCGAACGGGCCACGCCCACCATGTCCACCGCGCCACTTTCGATGGCCTGGGCCATGCCCTGCAGGCTGCGGAAGCCCCCCGTCACCACCAGCGGTGTCTTCACGGCCTGGCGTGCCTTCTCCGCGAAGGCCAGGAAATAGGCTTCGCGCTGCTTCGTGCTGTCTTTCACCGGCTCTTTGCTCACCTTCACGCCCGTCATGGCGGGGGCTTCGTATGTGCCGCCGGAGACCTCGATGAGGTCGATGCCGGCCGCCGACAAGGCCCGGATGGTGTCGAGCGACTCTTCCTCGGTGAAGCCGCCACGCTGGAAGTCGGCCGAGTTGAGCTTGATCCCAATGGGGAAGTCGGGGCCGACTTGCTCGCGCATGGCCTGGTAGACGGCCAACACGAAGCGGCGACGCTTCTCGGCCGTGCCACCCCAGTCGTCCGTGCGCTGGTTGTGATGCGGCGACAGGAACTGGCTGACCAGGTAGCCATGGGCGCCGTGGATCTGCACGCCGCTGAAGCCGGCCTGCTTGACCACGCGGGCTGCGGTGGCGAAGCGCTGCACCAGCTGTTGGACTTCGTCGCTGGTGAGTTCACGCGGCGTGGGGAAGAAGGCCTGCATCTCCTTGCGGAAGGGGATGGCCGACGGCGCCACATTGCCGGTCTTGTTCAAGCCCTTGGGGGCCTGCTTGCCTGGGTGGTTGAGTTGCACCCAACAGGCGGTGCCGCCGCGCGTGGCGGCCTGGGCCCATTCTCGCAACGCTGAGAGGTGTTCATCGCCCTCGATCACCACGTTGCCGGGCTCACCGATGGCGAGCTTGTCGATCATCACGTTGCCGGTGATGCACAGCCCGATGCCGCCATCGGCCCACGCGCCATACAAGCGCGCCAGCTCAGGCGTGGGGCAGCCATCGCGTCGGGCGAGTGCTTCACTCATGGCCGACTTGAACAGGCGGTTGCGCAAGGGCGCGCCATGGGCCAGTTGCAGGGGCTGGGCCAACACGGCCTGAGGGCTCATCGTCATGCTTGTCTCTCGCTGGGATGGAAGGCGCGACGATTGTGCCGCAGCCCGGTCCCCCCTGCCGCCACCCCCATGAACAGGGCCCAAGCGGCCTTCAGAAGCACTTTTTTTCTTGATGTTCGACCATGGCACGCCACTTTGCGGCCGGTTTTCATCTGGGAATCCATTACCATGTGCTCGCTTGGTTTGTCGAGGAACGCGCGCACTCGGATGCCCGCGCCCGCAAGCCGCCCAAGACCCGACTACCGTCGATGGAGTGAATTCACATGGCAACTGCGAAGAAAGCCCCGGCCAAGAAGGCCGCTCCCGCCAAGAAAGCTGCTGCAGCTCCGGCCAAGAAGGCCGCTGCAAAGCGCACCCCCAATGCAGCTTTCCTGAAGCCGCTCACGCCCAGCCCGGTGCTGGCCGCCGTGATCGGCGACAAGCCTCTGCCTCGTACCGAGGTCACCAAGAAGGTGTGGGAGTACATCAAGAAGCACAACCTGCAAGATGCCGCCAACAAGCGCAACATCAATGCAGACGACAAGCTCAAGCCCATCTTCAAGAAGGCTCAAGTCACGATGTTCGAACTGACCAAGTTGATCAGCGAACAACTGTCCTGATGCACTTCGCGGTGGGTGCAAGCCCACCGAAGGTGTTCAAAACCCGGTCCAGGCCTACAAGCCTGACCGGGTTTTTTCATGGGCGCTTCATGCCCACCACGGGTAGAACGATGGCATCTCGGAAGGCTTGCTGGTGAACTGCGCCGGGCGCTTTTCGAGGAAGGCCTTGACCCCTTCCTTGCCGTCGCCGATCGAGGTGTAGAACATGGCCAGCGAATCGACCTGGTGAGCGGCCAACGGGTGGGGCTGGGCCGAGTTGCGGTACATCATCTGGCGGGTGAGCGCGATGCCCACGGCCGAGCGTTCGGTCGCGATGCGGCGCGCGATCTTCATGGCCTCTTCCAACAGTTGTTCGGGGGCCACCACCGCCTTGACCAAACCGCCACGCTGGGCTTCGTGGCCGTCGAAGATGTCGGCCATGTAAGTCCACTCCAGGGCCTGGGAGATGCCCACGATGCGGGGCAGGAACCAGCTGGAGCAGGCCTCGGGCACGATGCCGATGCGGCCGAACACGAAGCCGATGCGGGCCTTCTCGGACGCCAGGCGGATGTCCATGGGCAACGTCATGGTGGCGCCGATGCCCACCGCCGCGCCGTTGATGGCGCCAATGACCGGCTTCTTGCAATTGAAGATCGACAGCACCACGCGGCCACCGGTGTCACGCACACCGTGGAAGATGGCGGGGTCGTCGAGGCGCTCGTGCATGTCGGCATTGGTGGGCTGCTGCGCCTCGTCCAGGCCGAACACATTGCCCGGCACGCTGAGGTCCATGCCCGCGCAGAAGGCCTTGCCTGCCCCCGTCACCACCACGGCGCGCACGGCATCGTCGTCGCTGGCGCGGGTGAAGGCGTCCACCAACTCGTTGGCCATCTCGACCGTGAACGAGTTCAATTGCTCAGGGCGGTTGAGCGTGAGCAGCAGCACGCCGTCTTGATCGACGGCCCAGGTCAGCGTGTTGTAGTTCATGGGTAAAGGTGAGTGAGGTCAAGGCCGATAGGCCCACAACAAGGCAGCATAGCGGATGTGGCTGCCCGGACTCAATTCCGGGCCACAATGCCTGTCACCTGCCTTTGATGGAGAACCCCCATGTGGAAGATGCTCGTTGGTTTCATCGTGTTTGCCGTGGTCGCCGTGTTCTTGCTGATGAAGGGTGGCGCCGACGTGGACATGAGCGGTGAAAAGCACGGCGCTGAAGCCACCTCGGCCGAACACGCCTCGCCGGAACCTTCGTCGGCTCCGGCCGCACCTGAAGCCAGCGCCCCGGCCGCTTCCGAAGCCGCGTCCGCCGCTTCGGCCTCCTGATCAGGCCGGCCCCGGCCAGCAGGCGCTCAGCCTGCCTGGCTGGGTGTGCCGTGGTGGGTCACCCCCGTGTGGCCCCGCTCAGCGGCGAGCCACTGCAACACCGGGATCGTGCCCGGCAACACGGGCACCACGTCCACGGGCAGGCTTTGCCACGCCATGTGTTGGTGCTCACGCATCTCGAATTCGCCGCGCCAATCGTAGACCTTGCAGAAATGCAGGCGCACCTTGGCGTGGGGGTACTCCATGAGCTCGACCTGCCAGGGGTGGGCCTGGCCAATGGTGATGCCCAGCTCTTCGTGCAGCTCGCGGCGCAAGGCCTGTTCCACCGTTTCACCGGCTTCGAGCTTGCCGCCCGGGAACTCCCAGTGCCCCGCGTAGACCTTGCCCTCCGGGCGAGAGGTCAGCAAGAAGCGGGCTTCCCGGCCTTGGCGGTCGCGCTCAATGAGCACGCCCACCGCCACATCGACCGGCACGCGGTCGGTGGCGTCCATCACGTGGTAGGGCTTGCGATCGCTCATGGGGCCACCCTTGCGTCGGTGTCGCCTGCGGCCAGGCGGCCGGCGTAGTCTCTGGCGAATTGGGCCGCCACGCGCCCCGACCGCGAGCCCCGCTCGATGGCCCACACCAGCGCTTCAGGCCGGGCGGCGTCCATGGCCCCTGCCCCACAGCCCAGGTGGTTCAACCATTGCGCCACGATGGCCAGGTATTCGTCCTGGGTGAAGGGGTAGAAGCTGATCCACAGGCCAAAGCGCTCGGACAGCGAGATCTTCTCTTCCACGACTTCGCCAGGGTGCAACTCACCATCGGCGTCACGCGAGTAGCTCTTGTTGTCCGAGTGGTATTCAGGCAGCAGGTGCCGGCGGTTGGAGGTGGCGATGATGAGCACGTTGTCGCCGCTGGCCGAGACGGTGCCGTCCAGTTGCGACTTCAGCGCCTTGTAGCCGGGCTCGCCTTCGTCGAAGCTCAGGTCGTCACAGAACACGATGAAGCGCTCGGCGCGGCCACTCACCAGGTCCACCAGATCGGGCAAATCGACCAAGTCGGCCTTGTCGACTTCGATGAGGCGCAAACCTTGGTGGGCATGGGCGTGCAAGCCCGCCTTCACCAAAGAGGACTTGCCCGTGCCACGTGCCCCCGACAACAGCACGTTGTTGGCCGTGCGACCGGCCACGAACTGCGCCAGGTTGCGGGCGAAGCGGCCCTTCTGGGTGTCGACCTCTTTCAGGTCTTCGTAAGTGATGCGGGCCACATGACGCACAGGCTCCAGCACGGCCCCACCCCATGCGGCGCCGCCACCGCGACGGCGGTAGCGCCAGGCGATGGACGCGTCCCAGTCGGGCTCTTGCAGCGTGTGGGGCAGCAGGCGTTCGAGTTGCGTGACCAGTTTTTCGGCGCGCAACAGCAGGGATTCGGCGGCGGTCTGAGGCATGGGCGTCAGTGTAGACGCCGGCACGACCAGTTGGCAGGCGTCAGGGCGGTGCCACCAGCAGCTGCAGGGTCAGATGCAGGCCGGCTTCGTAGATGGCTTCGGCGTCGGCGAGCGCGATGATGGCAGGCGTGCCGGATACCGTGGGTTCATTGAGCTCGGTGGGCGTGGATGCGGCTGGGCTGTCGGGTGTGGTCGATGCCCCAGAGCCAAGTACCGGGCCGAGTGCCGGGCCGAAGCGCTGGCGCAAGGCGCTGGCCGCCAGCAGCCGGTCACCACTGGTGGTGCGCAAGGCCACACCGGTCAGTTGCCCGCGGCCATCGAAGACAGGGCCACCTCGGTGACCGCCGGATGCGGGCTGCGGCAAAGCCACGCCCAGGCGCCCTGCACTGCCTACGAAGCCCGCCCGCATGACGGGCCAGGCAGCGGCACCGTTGGCATCGGGCGCGTGGTCCAGCGCCCAGGCGGGCGAGCCGGCAAAGGCATCGCGCGCGGCCCAGATGGGGTCGGCCAGCAAGGGCAAGGGGGCGTCGAGGCTCAGCAGCGCCACGCCCAGGCCGTCGTCGCGGTCCAGCAGGTGCGCGGCCACCGTCTGGCCCAGGCCGTTGCGCAGCCACAGCCTGGGGGAGACGACGGGTTCAACGGGCGCCTTGGAAGATGACTCAGGCTGACACGCCAAAGGCAGCGCCGCCGCCGGCACCAGCGCTTGCCGCCCGCCAGCCAGCAGCACACCCGCCGACACCACTTGAGCTGCCGTGGGCACGCCCACGCCCCAAGCCATGGGCGCCAGCACCGCCGGCCCTGCGCGCAACACCGCTGGCAAGGCTTGGGCGCCGCCCGATGTCAGCACATCGGCCAGCGCGCGCACCTGCGCATCTTGCGGCGCGGCGGCGTGAGCCATGGTCAGCATCTGGCTCGCCATGGTGGGCTGGGCCCCTCGGTCGAGCAACCAGGCGTAAAGGACGCGGCCGGCCACCTCGTCCACGTGCACGCCGGCGGTGTGGGCGGCAAAGGCCAGGGCGTGGCGGTAGTCGCCGGCCTGCCCACGTTGCATCTGGGCGCGCAACAGGCCCAGCTCAATGCGGGCTTCGTGCGCGGAAGACGCGGCCTGCTCGTAGGCCTGCAAGGCGCCCTGGGCATCGCCCATGGCCAGCAAGGCATCGCCCCGGTTGATCAGGCGGGTGCGCCGGGTGGGGTCGGCCGCAGGCACGGTGGCATGGCCGTGCGGGTCAGGCGCAGAGATGTGAGCTGGGCCTTGCGCCACACCTTGGGCAAGACCGTGGGCCTGCGCAGCACCTGCCACCCAGGCCGCCAGGCCCCAGGCCACCACACGTGTGGCGGCCCGCTGGCCGCAGCGCCTCTTCACGGCAGTTTCGTGATGCGCGGCTTGGCCAGCCAGGCCGCAGCGGGGTTGTAGGCCGCATTCGGCGCGTTGAAGTTGGCCAGGTAGGCCGTCAGCGCGTCGATGTCCTGGGCGCCGCCCAGCACGTTGGTGCCGCCCGTGAACACGCCAAAGCCATCGCCACCGGTGGCCATGAAGTAGTTCACCGTCACGCGGTAGGTCTGCGTGGGGTTGAGCACCACGCCGTTGACCACGATGTACTCCACCGCGCCATTGACCTGGTGCGGGGCCAAGGTGACGTCGGTCGGGGTGTAGGTCACGTTCTGGATGCGGGTGCCGCAACTGCCGCTGGCCGACCAACTGTACTGCAGGCTGGACGACACCTGCATGATGCGGTTGGCGGTGCCCTGGCCCTTGCAGCCGGCGAACTGCTGCTCCAGCACGTCCTTGAGCTGCTGGGCGGTCAGCGTCAGCGTGACCAGGCTGTTGCCGAAGGGCTGCACCGTGAAGGCTTCGCCATAGGTCAGGTTGTGCGGGTACACGTTGGCCGCGTCCACGAAGCCGGGGCTGCGTACGCCGCCCGCGTTCATGAAGGCGATCTGCGCACCGCCCAGGCTGGCGGGTTGGGTGGCGGCCAGCTGGGCGTCGGCGATCAGGTCGCCCGCGCCCATTTCGCCAGCGGCGTTGGCCGTGTTGGTCATGCCTGCCGTGATGGTGGCGATGACGGCGTTGGCCAGCGGCGAGACCGCCGCCTTGTACGCGGCCACCACGTTCTTCACCGACGGGTCAGCGGCGATGGCGGCGTTGATGGCCACATCGGTGCGGTCCACCAGCACATTGCGTGGGCTCACGACGGTGACATCGCGGGTGGCCGGGTCGATGGTCAGGTCGATCTCGGTGAGCACGCGACCAAAGGCGCTGGAGCTGGTCACCGGCACCAGGCGGCCCACCTTGTTGGGCACGCCGGTGGGGCGAACGGTGGCAACGGCGTTGGTCAGGCCGGTGCCGCGCACGTCCACAGTGTTGACCGAGCAGTTGTAGGCCGCATGGGTGTGGCCACTGACCACCAGGTCGACGGCGTTGTCCAAGCGTTTGACGATGGCGCGAATGTCGCTGTCGCTGCCATCGGCGTTCTTCAGGTCGCCCGTGCAGCCGTTGATGTCGCTGGTGATGGGCTGGTTGCTCAAGCCGGTCAGCGTGTTCTGGAAGCCGCCCTGGTGCACCAGCACCACGATGGCGTTGATGCCCTGGGCCTTGAGCTTGGGCACCAGCGCGTTGACGGTGTCGGCCTCGTCGTTGAACTGCAGGCCGGCCACGCCGGTGGGGGTGACGATGCCGGGCGTGCCCTTGAGCGTCATGCCAATGAAGGCCACCTTCACGCCGTTGAAGCTCTTGATGCCATAAGCAGGCAGCAGGGTTTTGCCGGTGGCCGTGTTGACCACGTTGGCCGACAGCCACTTGTACTTGGCGCCGTCAAACGTGCCCGCGGTGGCCGAGCCATAGCCCTTGCAGCTGTTGGCATCCAGCACGCCATTGACCTGCTTGCAGCCCCCGTTTTGCAGGCGCAGCAACTCGGCCTTGCCCTTGTCGAACTCGTGGTTGCCCACGGCATTGAATTCGACGCCGATGTGGTTGAGCGTCTCCACGGCCGGCTCGTCGTTGAACAGGGCCGAGATCAGCGGCGTGGCGCCGATGAAGTCGCCCGCGCCCACCACCACGTTGAGCGGGTTGGTGGCCTTCATCCTTGCCACGTAGGCGGCCAGGTATTCGGCACCGCCCACGGCGGGGCGCTGGGCGGTGGGCACCAGCGTGTTGGTGCCGAAGGTGCCCGGCGTTTCCAGGTTGCCGTGGTAGTCGTTGAAGCCGATGAGCTTGACGGTGAACGGGGCCTGGGTCTGGGCGGTGGCAAAGCCGGCGAAGGCCAGGGCCAGGCTGGCGCAGAGGATGCGAATGGTCATGATGAACTCCGGGGGCGTCAGGGGGGCGGGAGGCTGGGAACGGTCAGCGTCCCAGGCGCCGACGGGACATCAGCACGATCACGCTCAGGGCGGCGGTCACCATCGTCAGGCTGCCCGGCTCAGGCACGGCCGAGATGGACACGGCGCCGCTGGTCATGCCGTCGGCACCCGCCACGCCTTGCAGCAGGCTGCCGGTGACGGTGTAGCTGCCCGGGCCCAACACCCAGCTGCCACGGCTGAAGGCCGGGTTGGCCCAGGCGGCATCGGCCGTGTCGGCAAATGGGGCGGTGGCCAGGTCCTGCGGTGCCACGGCCGAGGTCTGGCCTGCGCTCACGCCGTAGCCCCCGGAGATCAGCACGTTGTAGGTGTCACCTGCGGCGTAGAGATCGACCACGTTCAGGCGGGCGGCGGTGGTCAGCGTGAAGCTGAAGCTCAGGTAGCTGGCATTGCCGGCAGCGGCGTTGTAGTCGGTGTCGATCCAGTGGGCGAGGCCGTTGGCCGCCGAAGACGGGTCGACGGTGAAGTTGAACCACTGGCCGTCGGTGGTGATGGGCACCACGGTGGCGGCCTGAACGGCCGCGGCGCTGAACAACAAAGACACGGCCAAGACCGGGCGCAGCAAAGGCAAAGCGAAGCGAGACATGGCGGAACTCCTGCATGGGTGCATGCCGCCATCACACCAAAACGCCATGACGTGGACATGGCCCGCATCCCCACCCGCCATGGCGCGGCCGGATGACACGCCATGACAGCGCTGTCATGGACCCGCGCCGATCGGCCCGCCACCAGCCCACTCAGGTCGACCTGACCGCCTGTGCCCAGCGCCTGAGCCCATGCAGGTTGCGCAGCTTCAAGTCCACACACGCAGGCCGCCCATGCAGGCCGATGCCGGCTTCGGGGCCATGCGGGTTGTGGCGCAGGTAGCGCTGCATCCACACGGTGCGCAGGCCCAGGCGACGCGCGCTGCGCAAGTTGGCCACCGTGTCTTCCACCAACACGGCCCGGTGGGCCGGTACCTTCAAACGGGCCAGCACATGGCGCAAGCTGCGCACGTCAGGCTTGGGCCGCAGGCGGCCGAACATGCGCATGTCTTCGATGGCGATCACCCCTTCGAAACACGAGGCCAGGTCCAGCGAGGTGAGCACGCGCCGGGCGTAGCCTGCCGGCGCATTGGTGAGCAGGAACTTGCGACCAGGCAGGCGCTTCAAGGCAGCGCGGTCCACCTGCGCCATGCGCAACTGGCCTTCGAGGCCCGGCAGCACATGGGTCTCGGCCAGGAAATGCGCCGCACGCACGCCGTGGTGGGCCTCCAGCCCCAGCAGCGTGGCGCCATAGCGCCGCCAATAGCCGATGCGCAGCGCATCGGCCTCCGCGGGCGGCAAGCCCAGGTGGGTCACGATGTAATCGGTCATCGACCCATTGAGCCGCCAGAACACGGCGTGGCTGGCGTCGTGCAGGGTGTTGTCGAGGTCGAACAACCAGACGGGGCCCCTGCGTGACTTCATGCGTCGTCAGCCTGCAAAGCGGTGGTAGAGCCCGGCCAGCCACACGAACAGGCACAGCATGAGGCTCATGTGCACGGCAGCGCTGCCGTAGTCCTTGGCCAGCTTGGACAACTCGTGGCGCTCGAAGGACACGCGGTCCACCACCGCCTCGATGGCCGAGTTCAAGATTTCGACGATCAGCACCAGCATCACGGTGATGCACAGGATGCTGACCTCGATCCAGGTTTGCCCGATCCAGAACGCAGCAGGCAACATCATTGCCGCCAGGCAGGCTTCCTGGCGAAAAGCGCTTTCCAACTTCAGCGCCGCGAAGATGCCTTCGTACGAATACTTCGTGGCCAGCCAGACGCGCTTGACGCCGGTGTTCACCTTGTGGGGATTGGCTTGCATGGGCTTGGGTTCAGTGTGAGCGGATCATCGTGCCGTAAGCCTGATCGGTCAGGATTTCCAGCAGCATCGCGTGGGGCACGCGACCGTCCACGATGTGCACGGCGTGCACGCCACTCTTGGCGGCATCGATGGCGCCTTCGATCTTGGGGATCATGCCGCCACTGATGGTGCCGTCTTCGATCAGGTCGTCGATCTCGCGGGCCGTCAGGTCCGTGATCAGCTGGCCTGCCTTGTTCAGCACACCCTTGATGTTGGTCAGCAGCACCAGCTTCTCGGCCTTGAGCACCTGGGCCAGCTTCGACGCCACCAGATCGGCGTTGATGTTGTAGCTCTCGTTCTTCGAGCCAAAGCCGATGGGGCTGATGACCGGGATGAACTGGTCGTCCTGCAGGGCCTTGACCACGCTCGGGTCGATGGACTCGATCTCGCCCACCTGGCCCACGTCGTGTTCCTTGCTCGGGTCGGCCAGGTCCACCAGCTTGAGTTTGCGGGCGCGGATCAAGCCACCGTCGCGGCCGGTCAGGCCCACGGCCTTGCCGCCAGCGGCGTTGATCAGGCCCACGATGTCCTGCTGCACTTCACCGGCCAGCACCCACTCCACCACTTCCATGGTCTCGGCGTCGGTCACGCGCATGCCCTGGATGAAGTGGCCCTTCTTGCCGATCTTGTTGAGCGCGGCGTCGATCTGCGGGCCACCACCGTGCACCACCACCGGGTTGAGGCCCACCAGCTTGAGCAGCACCACGTCTTCCGCGAAATCGGCCTGCAGTTCCGGGTCGGTCATGGCGTTGCCGCCGTACTTGATCACCAGCGTCTTGCCGTGGAACTTGCGGATGTAAGGCAGGGCCTGGGCCAGGATCTCGGCCTTGTCGCGCGGGGCGATGTGGGCAACGGGGTCGGCGTCAGGCGATTGGGTGGTGCTCATGGTGGGTCGCAGGGCAAAAAAAGCAGGACCCGACATTGTAAAAGCGCTGCACAGCTGTCCATGCACCCGGTCCGCACTGGCCTTACACTGGAACGAACACGCTTTTCGTCATGCGCATCGTCCGTTTCTGGTTGATCTGCCTGTTGGTGGCCCTTGCCACGCCCCTGTCATGGGGGCGGGGGTTGAGCGCTGCGCCCCCGACGCCGCCCGAAGCCGAGGCCGCCATGGCCATGGCCGACGAAGCCCCGTGCCCGCTGCACCGGGCGGCACACCAGGCTGCGCACCAAGCAACCCACCCTTCGGCGCCCGCCCAGGCCCGCACGGCCACACACCTGCCCGCTGGCGACTGCGCCGCCTGCCACGTGGTGGCGCTGCCCCCCACGGTGTTGACCTTGCTGGGCCCTGAGCCCGCCCACACGGCACCACTCTGGTCGCCGGCCCTGACGCAAGGCCGCTTGCGCGCCTGCGAGCTTTACCGCCCACCTCAGGCCTGAAGCCCAGCCTCCTGGGTCGCCCCCCCTCCAGGGGCGGTGCGTCTGGCGCCTGCGTGCGCCGCTTCTGACCGGATCCCCCATGTTTGCTCGACACCCTCTCGTTCCGGGTGCGCCTGGCCGCCTCGGTGCGCTCCTCACGCTGGCCTCCGCGCTGGCGTGCCTGAACGCCCCTGCCCTGGCCGACACGCCCCCCGCCACGGCCACCGAGGCCAAGCCCTCCGCCACCGCCACGCCTTCGGGCCCACTCAGCCAGGCCGACGCCGTGCAATGGGCGCTGAGCCGCAGCCCCGCCCTGCGCGCCCTGCAGGCCCAGGCCGAAGCGGCTTCGGCCCAGGCCCGCGCCAACTCTCGCCCCGGTTTGCTGGGCTTGTCGTTCACCCGACTGCGCCAAGGCGACGAAACCGAAATCGAACGCCACCTCAGCGTGGGCCTGCTCGATTTGCTGGTGTGGCCCTTGCGCAGCGCCGCGGCCGACCGCCAGATCGCCTTGCAGCAGCAATCGCTGGCGCTGGCCGTGCTCAACCACGCCCAGTCGGTGCGCCAGCAATGGGTGCAAGCCGTCTCGGCCCAGGCCCGCGAACGCTACCAGGGCGACGTGATGGCGGCGGCCACCACCGCCGCCGAACTGGCGCGCCGGCTGCACGCCAGTGGCCAATTCAGCGCCGTGCAGCGTGACGAACGCGCCGCCACCGCCGCGCGGGCCCAACTCGCCCAAGCCGTGGCCCGCAACCAGGCTCGGCGAGAGCGCGAAGCCCTGGTTCGCCTCATTGGGCTGGCGGGCGACGAGGCGCGCGAACTTCGCCTGCCCGACACCTTGCCGGCCTTGCCTGCCGCGCCCAGGTGGACGGCCGAGCAGGTCCAACAAGCCGCCCCCGAACGCCTGGACCTGAAGCTCGCCGAAGCCCGGTGGCGCGCCTTGCGCGGCGAAGCCGGGGCCACGCTGGCCAGCAGCCTGGTTGATGTGGAGGCGGGCTGGCAACGCAGCACCAGCAACAGCGGGGCCCCCGCCCAAATGGGCCCCAGCCTCGACTTGAAGCTGATCTCGGTCGACCTGGGGGCCGCACGCCGGGCCGCACGCCAGCAGTCGGAGCTCGCTGCTCTGGCCAACTGGGAACAAGCCAGCATCCAGGCCGAGTCGCAATTGCGCGAGCGTTGGGGCGAACTGCTGACGGCCCACACCACCGCCCGCGAGGCCACCGAGGTGCTGACGGCCTTGAGGGCGCAAGTGCTGGCCGAAAAGCTCAAGCTCTACAACGGCATGTTGATCGGTCCCCTGGAGTTGCTCGACGAAGCCCGCAGCCACCGCGACAGCGTGCTCGTGGCCTTCGACGCCTTGCGCGACTACTGGCTGGCCGACGCCGCCATGCAGGCCGCCGTGGACGGCTCGGACGCGCCCGCCAACGCCTCGGCGGCCCGCCCCGCTGCGGCGGCTCCCGCGAACGCCCCCGCCACCCATGGTGGCCACTGAACCCGAAAGCCCCACATGAGCAACCGCAGAAATTTCCTCAGCGGCGCCTTCCAGGGCGCCTTGGGTGGCGCAGCCTTGTCTGCCGCCACGGCCCACGCACAAGCGGTGCGCCCCGCCAGCTTGCTGGGCCTGCCCGAACTGGTCACCCGCCAGAACGCCGACACCGCCGAACCGCTGCAGCCCGACACCGGCCCGGGCTACCGCCCCGTGCGCACCCTGAATGGCTGGAGCCTGCCCTGGCGCATGAAAGACGGCGTCAAGGAGTTCCACCTCGTGGCCGAAGCCGTGGAGCGAGAAATCGCACCCGGCATGGTCGCCCGCCTGTGGGGCTACAACGGCCAAAGCCCCGGGCCCACCATCGAAGTCGTCGAAGGCGACCGGGTGCGCATCTACGTCACCAACCGTTTGCCCGAAGCCACCACCGTGCACTGGCACGGCCAGCGCCTGCCCAACGGCATGGACGGCGTGACCGGGCTCACCCAGGCGCCCATTCGCCCCGGCCAGACCTGCGTGTACGAGTTCAATGCACGCCGCGCGGGCACCTTCATGTACCACCCGCACGCCGACGAAATGGTGCAAATGGCCATGGGCCTGATGGGCACCTGGGTGACCCACCCCCACCCCAAGCGCCCTCACCCGCACATCGCCCAGGTCGACCGTGACATCTGCTTCCTGCTCAATGCCTATGACATCGAGCCCGGCGCGTCACAACCGAAGACCAACACCATGCTGGACTTCAACCTGTGGACCTGGAACAGCCGCGCCTTCCCGGGCATCGACCCCATCTGTGTGCGCCGGGGGGAACGCGTGCGGCTGCGCATTGGCAACCTCACCATGACCAACCACCCCATCCACCTGCACGGCATGGCGTTCATGGTGACCGGCACCGACGGCGGCCCCGTGCCACCCAGCGCTCGCTGGCCGGAGGTGACCACCGACATCGCCGTGGGCCAGATGCGGCAGATCGAGTTCATCGCCGACGAAGAGGGCGACTGGTCGCTGCACTGCCACAAGAGCCACCACACCATGAACGCCATGGGCCACAACGTGCCCAACCTGATCGGCGTGAACCAGAAGGACCTGGCCAAGCAGATCAACCGCCTGGTGCCGGGTTACATGGCCATGGGCGAAAAAGGCATGCACGACATGGCGGACATGGCCATGGAGCTGCCGGACAACACCCTGCCGATGATGACCGGCGACGGGCCCTTTGGCGCCATCGGCATGGGCGGCATGTTCTCCGTGGTGAAAGTGCGCAAAGACCAGCCCCGTCCTGGCCAGCAGGGCGCCTGGGCCGACCCTGGGTGGTATGGTCAACCCGCGGGCACCGCCGCGCGTTTCTGGCAGCAAGGGGACGCCGCGCCCCCACCCGCTGCGCAGGCGCCCGACGCGCCAGCCCAGCCGGCCCGCACCCCACCCACCGTGGTGAACGTGCGCAAGCCAGAAGGGCACGGCAGCCACTGAACTTTCAACCGTTTGACACCTGGAGCCCGCCATGCGCACCCTCAAGCCCTCCCCGATGACCTCTGCCGCTCGCCTGGTGCAAGCCGGGCGCGGCCTGCTGGTGGGCGGCGCCGTGGCCCTGGCCGCGTTCAGCGCCCTGGCCGAGCCGGTGGACGGCGAAGTCAAGAAGGTGGACGCCGAAGCCGGCAAGGTCACCCTCAAGCATGGCGAAATCAAAAGCCTGGACATGCCGGCCATGCAGATGGCCTACCGCGTGAGCAACCCGGCCTGGCTCAAGAGCCTGAACGTGGGCGACAAGGTCACCTTCTCGGCCGACAAGGTCAACGGCCAGTTCACCATCACGGCGATCGAACCGAAGAAGTGACGACTGGCGCCATGCGTCAAAAATAAGCCCCAGAGGAAAAAAGCCCCGACCGAAAGGCCGGGGCTTTTTCACTGGTGTAGATCCTCCCTGGATCTGCAATCTCTCTGGATGACAGCGCTACGCTCGCATCTTTTTTGCTTCTTCACAGTATTTTTGCTGCGATGTGAGCGTCTGGAGCGCAGTTTAGGCGCGCTTTGAGAAAAAGTGTGAACAAATTGCTGTCAAGGTGTTACAGAACGCTTCCCATGATCATGCGACACCCCCATTCGCATGGGATCGTGTCGCGATCAGTCAAATGAAATACAGCAGCGCGGCGGTCATTGTCACGTAGCGAAAAAATTTCCCCAGGGCCATCCAGGCCAGGCACGGCCAGAAAGACAAGCGCAGCCAGCCCGCCACAGCACACAGCGGGTCCCCCACCAAAGGCAGCCAGGACAACAGGCAGGCGCGAGGCCCCCAGCGCAGCAGCCACCCGCGCGCGTGGCGGTGGGCGAGGCTGTCTTCCGCATCGGCTGGGGTGGCCTGGGAGGCCTCCCCGCGGCCCGCGTGGCGGTGTCGGGCCTGGTCCCAGGCCGCGTGGGCGCCCCGGCCCATCCACCAGGTGATGGCCCCCCCCAGCGTGTTGCCGGCAGTGGCCACCAACACGGCAGGCCAGAACATCTCGGGCTGGAGCTTGACCAGCCCCCAGACCGCCGGCTCCGAGCCCATGGGCACCAGGGTGGCCGACACCAGCGCGATCACGAACACCGCCCCCAAACCCACCTCGGGCACGGCCAGCAGGTGCAACAGGGCTTGCGTCCAGCCCTCCCAATCCAGGGCAGGAGCCCCGCTCGACAACACATCTTGGACAG
Organism: Pseudomonadota bacterium; assembly: GCA_041169085.1. Classification (GTDB taxonomy): domain Bacteria; phylum Pseudomonadota; class Gammaproteobacteria; order Burkholderiales; family Burkholderiaceae_C; genus Aquabacterium. Next base: position 29,914 of record JBEEJT010000008.1, read on the forward strand.
CCATGGCCGCATTTTGGCGCGCCCTGCATCCCCCTGATCCCGGGTCAACGAAGCGCGGCTGCCGGGTGTCAAAAAAGGGACTTGTCAAGCCTGTTTCGTCGCGCCGGGCGCGGCTATACTCTGCCTCCTTTTTAAGCAACCACCTCGATCCCGGCCCAGCCCCAGGGCCCGGCGGTTGCCCCCTCCCTGCCGCCCCGCCCCACCCCCATGCGCACCGCCGTCGACCTCGCCAGCCCCCTGCGCATCGGAAACGTGACCGTGCCCAACCGTCTGTTCGTGGCGCCCATGGCGGGCGTCACCGACCGGCCCTTCCGGGTGCTGTGCAAGCGCCTGGGCGCCGGCCACGCGGTGAGCGAGATGGTCACGTCGCGCAAAGACCTGTGGCACACGCTCAAGACCTCGCGCCGGGCCAACCACGATGGTGAAGCGGCGCCCATCGCGGTGCAGATCGCTGGCACCGACGCGGCCATGATGGCCGAGGCTGCGGTCTACAACGTGGACCGGGGCGCCCAGATCATCGACATCAACATGGGCTGCCCGGCCAAAAAGGTGTGCAACAAGTGGGCGGGCTCGGCGCTGATGCAAGACGAGCCGCTGGCGTTGCACATCATCGAAGCCGTGGTGGCCGCCTGCGCGCCGCACAACGTGCCCGTCACCCTGAAGATGCGCACGGGCTGGCGCGCTGACCAGAAGAACGCGGTGGCCATCGCCCGCGCGGCCGAAGCCGCCGGCGTGGCCCTGATCACCGTGCACGGCCGCACGCGCGAGCAAGGCTACAAAGGCCACGCGGAGTACGACACCATCGCCGCCGTGAAAGACGCCGTGCGCGTGCCGGTGGTGGCCAATGGCGACATCACCACGCCGGAAAAGGCTTTGGCCGTGCTGCACCACACCGGCGCCGACGCCCTGATGGTGGGCCGCGCCGCGCAAGGTCGCCCCTGGATCTTTGGCGACATCGCCCATTTCCTGGCCACGGGCACCCACCGCGAGGCACCTGCCACGTTGCAGGCCCGCACCTGGCTGCTCGAACACCTGCACGACCACTACGGCCTGTACGGTGAATTCGCGGGCGTGCGCACCGCGCGCAAGCACATCGGCTGGGCCGTGCGCGCCCTGCCTGGCGGCGAAGCCTTCCGCCAGCACATGAACACCCTGGACAACATCGACGCACAGGTGCGCGCGGTGGGCGATTTTTTCGACGCCCTGGCCGACGCCCACCCCTTGCTGCCGTTGTCCCACGTCGCGGACACCCCAACCGACGACGACACCGACGAACGGCCCGAAGCCCTCACCCAGGGCCCCGTGGGCACTGGCCGCGCGACCTGTGCGGCCCATTGAAGTTGAGCAACATGAGCAAGAAGAACATCCAAGACTGCATCAAGGACAACCTGGAGAACTACTTCCAGGACCTGCATGGCGCCGAGCCCCATGCCGTGTACGACATGGTCGTCAACGCGGTGGAGCGCCCCATGCTGGAAGTCGTGATGCTGCGCGCCGACGGCAACCAATCCAAGGCCGCCGAATGGCTGGGCATCAACCGCAACACCTTGCGCCGCAAGCTGCTGGAGCACAAGCTCATCAACTGAACGCGCTCCCCCGTTTCCCCTTTTCCCCGCATCCCCGCATCCCCGCTCTTTTTGATTTGAAGGAAGACCTCCATGGCCTTGACCGCCCTGCTGTCCGTGTCCGACAAGACCGGCATCGTTGAATTCGCGCAAGCCCTGCACGCCCAAGGCGTGCGCCTGCTGTCCACCGGCGGCACCGCCAAGCTGCTGGCCGAGAAGGGCCTGCCCGTCACCGAAGTCGCCGAAGTGACCGGCTTCCCTGAAATGCTGGACGGCCGCGTCAAGACGCTGCACCCGCGCGTGCACGGCGGCATCCTGGCCCGTCGCGACCTGCCCGAGCACATGGCCGCCCTGAAGGAGCACGGCATCGACACCATCGACATGCTGGTGGTCAACCTCTACCCCTTCGCGCAAGCCACCGCCCAGGCTGACTGCACGCTGGCCAACGCCATCGAGAACATCGACATCGGTGGCCCCACCATGCTGCGCTCGGCCGCCAAGAACTGGCAGGACGTGGCCGTCATCATCGACCCGGTCGACTACGAGCAAGTGCTGACCGAAATGAAGGCCGGCCAGATCACCCGCACGACCAAGTTCATGCTGGCCAAGAAGGTGTTCGCCCACACCGCCGCCTACGACGGCATGATCACCAACTACCTCACCAGCCTGGAAGCCGGCTCGGAACTCGCAACCGAAGCCGTGCCGGCCAAGGCCGAATACCCCGCCGTGTACAACCTGCAGTTGCACAAGGTGCAAGGCATGCGTTACGGCGAGAACCCCCACCAGTCGGCCGCCTTCTACCGCGAAGCCAAGCCTGTGGTCAGCACGCTGGCCAACTGGACCCAGATCCAGGGCAAGGAACTGAGCTTCAACAACATCGCCGACGCCGATGCCGCCTGGGAATGCGTCAAGGCCTTTGAAGCCCCGGCCTGCGTGATCATCAAGCACGCCAACCCCTGCGGCGTGGCCGTGGGCGCCGGCCCGCTCGAGGCTTACACCAAGGCGTTGAAGACCGACCCGACCAGCGCGTTTGGCGGCATCATGGCCTTCAACCGCGTGGTGGATGCCGACGTGATCGAGGCCATCAACACCAACAAGCAGTTCGTGGAAGTGGTGATCGCACCGAAGTTCACCGATGCCGCCCGCGCGGCCTACGCTTCCAAGCAGAACGTGCGCCTGCTGGAAGTGCCGCTGGACGACGCCACCCGCCAACTGGGCAACGCCCTGGACTTCAAGCGCGTGGGCGGCGGCATGCTGCTGCAATCGGCTGACGCCATCGACATCGTGGGCGACGTGAAGGTCGTGACCAAGCTGCAGCCCACGGCCCAGCAGATGCAAGACATGCTGTTCGCCTGGACGGTCGCCCGCTTCGTCAAGAGCAACGCCATCGTGTTCTGCAAGGACGGCATGACCATGGGCGTGGGCGCCGGCCAGATGAGCCGCCTGGATTCGGCCCGCATCGCCAGCATCAAGGCCCAGCACGCCGGCCTGACGCTGCAAGGCACGGCCGTGGCGTCGGACGCCTTCTTCCCGTTCCGTGACGGCCTGGATGTGGTGGTCGATGCTGGTGCGACCTGCGTCATCCACCCGGGTGGCTCGATGCGCGACGACGAGGTGATCGCCGCCGCCGACGAGCGTGGCATCGCCATGGTGTTCACGGGCACGCGTCACTTCCGCCATTGATGCCGGCCTCGGCAGGGCGACCATCGACACGCGCTGTCCCAGGTCGCCCTGCAGTTGGCTAGTCGTCAGGCAAAGCCCGTCGGCGCAACCCACGAGGCCTCTCGCATGACACACATGTGAGAGGTCTGGTTACTTATCAAGGCAGCCCTGCGCCAATTCACGGCTGGCGCCCTGAGGTCAGGTCAGCTAGCATGCGGTTCACCAATCTACAAAAAGGGAGAAACCATGCTGGCATCACGCCTGGGCTCGTCTGCGAGCGCCATTCGAATCATGACCACTTCGGGCCTGCTCACGGCCCTCTCCGTGGCCGCCTTGCCTGGCACCGCGCACGCGCAGTTCTCAGGCATTCAGCAACAGGGGTCGGCCATCGCCTCGTCCACCGTGGTTGACCGCAGTCCGCAGGGCATGTACACGCAGCCCTACAGCAACACGGCCACGCTGCAAAACCTGGCCTCGGGCATGCAAACCATCGGCACCGCGGGCGTGAGCTACGCGTCTGCCAGCCTGACCACCTTGGTGGGCCCCAGCCTGATCGGCTTGAATGGCTACGCGCAAGCCACCAATGGCACGCGCAACTTTTATGGCACGAACGGGGTGATCAACCACATCACCGACATTTCCTCAGGCAGCAGCGCTTCGGCCACCATCCGCTTCACGCTGGACCAGGCTTCCGGCATCTCGATCACGGACTCGGTGGCCAACGGCGCCAACTTCAGCACGCTGCTCTTGCAATCGTTTGATGCGCAGGGCGCCGTGGCGCAAACCATCTCCGGATCGGCCGTGTTGGGGCTGACCTTTCTGAACGCCGGGAACTATGGGCTGCAAGTCATGGGCAAGGGCAGCGCATCGGGGACCTCGTGGGGGCTGAACATCCGCGCGTCTTCGGTGCCGGAGCCCAGCGCCCCGGCCCTGTGGGCGCTGGGCGGCCTGATGCTGCTGAGCACCACGCGCCGCCGCTGAGGCGCTGCCAGGCGATGGTCATGTGAACGTCACGCGCACGTCATCCAGCCGTCACAAGGGCCCCGCACGATGGCGGCCTTTGTATCGCAGTACCTGGAGTAGACGTGCGCCTCGTTCCCCTCGCCTATGCAGCCGCCCTGGTGGCCACCCTCGCGGCCACCTCGGCCCAAGCCGCCCCTTCGCTGATCGCCATTGGCAACTTGTCGGCCACGGGCGCCGACCTGTCCGGCCTGAGCGGCAACCTGGAGAACGGTGTGTCGGCTTCGCTGCTCGGCGGCATGGGCTCGGGCCTGGCCTGGGCGGGCGGCAGCACCTTCCTGGCCCTGCCTGACCGCGGCCCCAACGCCGCTGTCTACAACACGGCCATCGACAACACCACGTCGTACATCTCGCGCTTCCACACGGTGGACCTGGCCCTGTCGGCCACCCCGTCGGGCAGCCTGCCTTACACGTTCACGCCCACGCTGCAAAGCACCACCCTGCTGTGGAGCAGCACGCCGTTGAACTATGGCTCGGCACCGGCGCCCACGGCCAACACCGCCAACCAGTACTACTTCACCGGCCGCTCTGACGCCTTCGGCAGCGGCAACTCCGGCAGCACGCTCAATGCTCGCCTGGACCCCGAAGGCATCCGGGTGTCGAACAATGGCCAGAGCGTCTACATCTCCGACGAGTACGGCCCCTACGTCTACCAGTTCAACCGCGCCACCGGCCAGCGCACCAACACCTACACGCTACCCAGCACCTTCTACGCCAACAACCTGAGCGCCAACGGGGCCGCGGAGATCAGCGGCAACACCCAGGGCCGCGTGGCCAACAAGGGCATGGAAGGCCTGGCCATCACGCCCGACGGCAAGACCCTGGTGGGCTTCATGCAAAGCCCCTTGATCCAGGACGGCGGCGACGGTGGTCGCTACAACCGCATCGTGACCATCGACACGGTGAGTGGCACGACCCAACAGTTCGCCTACGACAACCGCGTGGGCTCCAAAAACTACAACTCCAGCGAGATCCTGGCGCTCAACGCCACGCAATTCCTGGTGCTGGAGCGTGACGGCAAGGGCTTGGGCGACGGCAGCAACGCCGCCTTCAAGCAGCTGCGCCTGGTGGACATCGCTGGCGCCACCGACGTGAGCAACATCAGTGGCGCCACGGCTTTGGGCAACGCCGCGCAAAGCACCACGCTGTTCCTCGACCTGTACCAATCGCTGCTGGCGGCCGGCTTCACGGCCGCCCAGATCCCGGCCAAGCTCGAAGGCGCGGCCTTTGGCCAGGACATCGTGGAAGGCGGCCAGACCTTCCACACGCTCTACATCGCCAACGACAACGACTACCTGGCCTCGGTGGCCGGTGACAACAAGTTCTATGTGTTCAAGTTCACCAACGCGGACCTGAGCGCCATCCGGCCCGGGGCCACCTTCGCGGGTCAGAACATCGCCGCCGTGCCCGAGCCCACCACCTGGGCCATGCTGATCAGCGGCCTGGCCGTGGTGGGTGCCGTGCGCCGCCGTCGCGCCTGAGGGCACACTGAACCCGGCGAGCGCCAGCGCAACGCTGGCATGATGGGCGGCCCATGAGCCGCCCTTTTTCATTGCCCCTCGGTGCCTGCACCGCCTTGCTCGCTGCCTGCATGCCGTTGGCCCCTGCGCACGCACGTCCCGTGGCCGCTGACCCGGTGGTGCTGCGCTTCGCCACCGTGGGCGACTCGCGCCAAGACCCGGCCCACAGCGACCCCACCCAAACGCCCCTGAGCGCGCAGGACTACCAGTGGCTGCAAAACAGCAAGGCCTGGTCACGCCTGATGCGCGAGATGCAGGCCCACCGGCCGCACCTGCTGGTGTTCAACGGCGACATGATCATGGGCTATGGCGACGCGTCGGCGTCGGGCGTGGCCACCGACACAGCCGAGTCGGTGTTGAATGCCGACCTCGTGCGCTACCACCTGCAGGCCAGCTTCTGGCGCGGGATGGTGGCCCCGCTGATCGAGGCGGGCACCTATGTGCTGCCTGTGCCAGGCAACCACGAAGTGCAGTGCCGCAGCGGCACGACCACCACGCCGCCCGGGCTGGCGCAGCACCTGCCGCAAGGCCAGGTGTGGGCGTCGAAAGTGCGCTGTGCCGATGTCGATGGCCAGCCCGTCAAGGGCAAGCTGGCCATGGCCAGCAACGAGGCCGCCTGGCGCCGCGCCTTTGGCGACCTGATCATCGACGAAGGCCGCATGAACGCGGCCCTGCCCCGGGCCACCCCGGTGTCGGCCATCCAGCTCGACGGCCCAGGCCAGGCAGATGGCCTGCGCACCGACCAGCGCCAGCTGAGCTACAGCTTCGATGTGGGCAGCAGCCACTTCACCATCGTCAACACCGACCCGGCCGGCGCCGACAGCACCGCGCCCGTGGCCTGGTTGAAGGCGGATCTGGACGCGGCCCGTGCGCGCGGCGCCCGGCAGATGTTCGTGTTCGGGCACAAGCCGGCCTACAGCTATCTCTACACGCCGCAGGCTTCGGCCGTGGGCCTGGACACGCGGGCTGGCGACCCCACCCACGCGGGCAACCGCGACGCCTTCTGGGCATTGATCGAGCAGCACCGCGCCACTTATTTCTGCGGCCACGAGCATACCTTCCACATGATGCAGCCGCAGGTGCGCCTGCCCGATGGCGCCACCCGCACCAGCCCCAGCTGGCAGGTGTTGGTGGGCTCGGGCGGTTCGCCGTTCGAGAGCGCCAGCCTGGCGCCCGGTCAGGCTGCAAGCGACCGGTACTACGCCTACGCCCTGGTGCAGGTGCACCGCAGCGGCCGCGTGCAGATCGATGCCTACGGCTTTGACGACCGCTACGGGCCCACGCGGCGGCTGAAGTCGGTGCGTCTGGCAGCGCCTGCAGGCCTTGCCACCAGCACCCCTGCCACCGCCCCCCAACCATCTCGCCAACGCTGACCCGCCTCCCGGCGACATGCTGCGGCGCAGCCCTTGCCTTTTCATTTCGCATGCGAAATAATTACTTCGCACACGAAATGAATGCATGAGCACCCACCGTTTCATCTACCTGCTCAACAGTGCGCAGCGCCGGCTGCAGCAATGGATGGCCACGCAACACGCCGAGGCCCACCCCAGCCCTGCGGGCGCGTTGCCGCCCTCCCCCGCCCAGGCCGGCGTGCTGTTTGCCCTGGCCAAGTCCGACGGCCTGACCATGGGCGAGCTGGCCACGGCGCTGGACCTGGCCCCATCGGCCATGTCGGGCCTGGTGCAGCGCATGGAGGCCCAAGGCTGGATCGCCCGGCAGGCCGATGCCCACGATGGCCGCACCCTGCGCGTGTGGCTGCAGGCTGAAGGGCAGGCGCAGCTGCCGGCCTTGAAGAAGGCCTTGAAGCACATCAACACCCGCTTGAGCGCCGGCTTCACCGAGGCCGAACTGGCCGTGGTGGCCCGCTGGCTGGCCCACGTGCAAAGCCTGGGCGATGCCGATCCAAACGCCGATGCCGATGCCGCCAGGCGGTGACACGCCGCCCCACCCGCAGCCCCACGCGCCGCGCTTTGCCCGCCGCACCGATCCCCAGCCTCCGCTCGCCATGAACACCGCCACCAAGCCCCAGCCCCAGCCGCAACCGCAACCGCTCACCATCACCTGTGCCGATGGCACCGCCTTGCAAGGCCATGTGCTGAGCGCACGCGGCGACACGCCCCGCCTGCCCGTGCTGATCGGCCCGGCCACCGGCGTGCCGCAGCGCTTTTACTTCCGCTTTGCCGACTGGCTGGCGGCCCAGGGCCACACGGTGCTGGTGTTCGATTACCGGGGCATCGGTCAATCGCTGAAAGGCCCGCTCAAAGGCCACCGCGCCACGCTGCTGCAATGGGCGCAACAGGATTTGGTGGCGGCGCTGGATGCGCTGCTGGCGCACACCGGCGCCGAGCGCGCCGTGCTGATCGGCCACAGCGCCGGCGGGCAGATGATGGGCCTGCTGCCCAACCACCACCGCATCGCGCGGGTGGTGGGCGTGGCCACGTCCACCGGCTGGTTCAAGGCCATGCGCCCGGGCTTCAAGTGGCAGGCGCGCTTCGCGCTGCGCCTGGCCGTGCCGCTGGCCTCGCGCATCAAGGGCTACGGCCCCACCTCGTGGTTCGGCCTGGGCGAAGACCTGCCCACCACTGTGGCGCGCCAATGGGGCCAGTGGTGCGAGGCCGGTGGCTACGCCACCAACGGCGTCAAAGGCCGCCCGCAAGAAGATTTCCACGCCCAGGTCAGCATGCCGATCACGGTGCTGCACGCCAGCGACGACGACATCGCCAACACCGCCACGGTGGCTGATCTGCTGCGCACCTTCCCCAATGCGCCCAAGCAGGCGCTGACCGTGCACCCCAAAGCACACGGTCTCAAGCGCCTGGGCCACATCGACTGGTTCCGGCCTTCACACCAGGCCGTGTGGCCGCTGATCGCGCAGGCGCTGCACGAAGCCAACTGATCTTTCAAACAATGCGCCGACGCCTTTGAGCAGCGATGGCCAACAAGCCCAACCCCATGAGCGCGCCGGATGTGGTTTCAGGCACGGCGGAAGCCGGTGCGCCGAAGACCCGCAGGTTGACGGCGCCGGCTGCCCCGCTCTGAATACCACCCGAATAATCGAGCCAAGCCGAGGCTTCCAACCGGTAAGAGCCGACGTCGAGTCGATCCAATGCCCGCAGTTGGGCAAATTCACCCAACAGAACGTCCCCCCCCGCGCTCAAACGGTAGAGCTTGACGCCCAACGACATGCTCCCGCCAGGCGCGCCAGATGAGGTCGAACCAAACACAGAGACCGCGGTGGGCGTGGTCACATCAAAGCCCAGCGTCCAGGTCGTTCCACCACTGAACGAGTAGTCGCCGGCATTGCAGGGTGCAAAGCAGGGGCCCAGCGGAGTCGCAGGCGTGGAACCGACGGCCGTGGTCATGTTCAACGACAACTCATTGGCACCAATGACCGAGCTGGCGCCCGCGTACGATGTCACCTCGGAAGCCAATCGCCTGCTTTTGCCTTCCACCCGGACATTGGCCGAGGCCAGGTTATCGCTGACCGTCATGCTGCTCGGGTAGCCATGGAGCTGGTGGCTGACAACGTTTGTGATGTCACCACAAACTCAGCGGCGGCCATCAGCGGCGACGCTGCGAGCACAAAGGCCAGTGCAGGGCCCAATTTGGAGCGGAACTTGTTCATGATGCCTTCCCTGATTTGATTGAATGTTCAACGAGCTTAGTCAAGGCTCCAGGCGCTCAGCATTCAGGGATTCCCCGAATCGCAGACAAAGGCTGCGCGCTTTCGCGACAAGATCTGCCGCTATCCTCCGTCCCATGCGCATCCTTGGCATCGACCCCGGCTTGCAGACCACCGGCTTCGGCGTGATCGAGGCGGATGGCCCGCGCCTGAGCTACGTGGCCAGCGGCACCATCAAGACCAAAGAGGCCGCCCAGGGCGACCTGCCCAACCGCTTGCGCCTGATCTTTGAAGGCGTGCGCGAAGTGGTGGCCCGCTATGAGCCGGCCGAGGCCTCGGTGGAAATCGTCTTCGTCAACGTCAACCCGCAGTCCACGCTCTTGCTGGGGCAGGCGCGGGGCGCGGCCATCGCGGGCCTGCTGTCGCACGCCACCTCGCCGCAGGTCAGCGAGTACACCGCCTTGCAGATGAAGAAGGCGGTGGTGGGCCACGGCCACGCGGCCAAGGCACAAATCAGGCACATGGTGATGCGGCTGCTGCAGTTGCCGCGCGAGCCGCACAACGACGCCGCCGATGCGCTGGGCCTGGCCATCTGCCACGCGCACGCGGGCCACGCCATGGCCCAGATGGCACGCGCCACCGACCTGAGCCGGCGCACGCACGCCCAGATCAAGGGCGGGCGGGTGTATTGAGGCTGACGCCTCCGCCCTTCACTGGCCGTCTTTGATCAGGCGCCCCGAGCTTTGCTGGATGGGGCGCGCGTTCATCGGGTAAAGCTTGTGGAACACGGTCACCTGCTCACGCGAGATGGCCACCGGCTGCTTCAACACCAGCCACAGCACCCCTTCTGAACACGGTGGCGTGGTGAGCGAGCCCATGTACGTGTAGTACTGGCGGCGCTCGACTGCAGGCAGGAGTTGGTTGAGGTCCAGGTTGCTCATGGCCACCTGCTCCTGGTTCTTCTCCAGCGGCAGGTTGTTCCACACCTGTTGCACCAGCGCGTGGGCAGTGCCCTGCGTGAGCAACACGGCGATGACCGCCAGGCGGCCGTCCAGGTCCTTGTGCACCAGGTGGGCCACCATGTCGAACTGGCGGCCATTGATGCGCTCTTCGCTGGGGCGGTGGAAGTGGAACTGCAGCAGGTCGTAGCGGCGGCCGTTGACCGTGATGCTGTTGCCCGGCTCCACGTTGACCTGCACGGTGTGGCCGTTGTCGATCACGCGAAAGCCGCTGCTGCGGTAGTCGAACTGGATGGGGTCGAGCTGCACGGGGATGCCATCGCGGATGTCGATGGGGCTCTGGCGCTTGCCCAGCATGCAGGTCTGGAATTCGGGCTTGAGGCGCCCCCAGCTCTCCGGGCCGGTGTCGCCCATGTAGGCCCAGTGCACGTCGTGGCCCATGGGGTTGGGCCCACTGCCACCGTGGCCACCGTCCCCATGCCCGCCGCCCGAGGCCGCGCCGTGCGCAGCAGGGGCCGACGCTGCCGGCTTGGGTGCGGGCGATTTGGGCCGGATGCGCACCACCGGCGCGGGCTCCCGCTTGGCGCGCACTTCGGCGATCTTCTGGTCGATCATGTCGCGCAACTCCGACATGGACACGGCCCCGGCCCCCGCAGGCGGCAAGGCCGGGCTGCTGGCCTTGGCCTCTTCAGGCTTGCCGGCCTTGTCGGCCTTTTCTGCTTTGTCGGCCTTCTCCGCCTTCTCCGCTTTCTCTGCCTTTTCCGGCTTCTCGGCCTTCGCGGCCTTGCCATGGGCGTCCGGGGCCTCGTGGCCGTGGCCGTCGGCGGCATAGGCGCCCATCACCAGGGCGAGGCTGGCCGCCATGGTGAAAAATTGCACGATGCGCAATGAAAAAGGTGGGCGCATGATCGAAAACCTCCGCAGTTCGCAGAGGGTCTTCGGCCACGGTCGGGGGAGACTTGAAGCCCGCCGCCACGCACCAGGCGCAAGGCCAGTGCAAAGCGTGAAAAAAGTGTGAAGTCGGCCGATAGGCCGGATTCTGTGCAGCCGCCCGCCTTGCGACGGGCGACCGTGACCGCCATTCCTCTGGGCCGCCTGTCGCCAGAGCGGCTCGGTGCCACCTACCCGCACACTCCCCGGGACCAGGTCAACGTGTGCCTATTTGGTGTTGCTGCGCGTAGAGATTGCCCGTTTCACCCGAACCAGCCCGAAAGCCAGCCCGACTCGTCTCTGTTGCTCTGATCCTCACCTCGCGGTGGAGAGGTGTTACCTCCTACGCTGCCCTGTGCAGTCCGGACCTTCCTCCAGTGCGCCCTTTCGGGTTGGTGCACCAGCGGCGGTCTGGCCGACTTCACGGGCGCGATTATCGCCGCAGAGCGAAGCCAATGCTGGCCAGGAAGTCAGCCGGCTTTTGGTAGCCCACCACACGCCCCCCCGTGATCTCGTGGCCCTGGGGGTCAAAGAACACGATGCCGGGCGGGCCGAAGAGCTTGAAGCGAGACAGCAGCGCGCGGTCGTCGGCGTTGTTGACGGTCACGTCGGCTTGCAGCAACAACACGCCGTTGAGCGCCGCCTTCACGGCCGGGTCGCGGAAGGTGGTGTGCTCCATCTCCAGACACGAGGTGCACCAGTCGGCATAGAAGTCGAGCATCACGGTCTGGCCGTTGCGCGAAGCGCGCACCAGCGCCGCGTCGAGCTCGGCCGAGCTGCGCACGCGCTCAAACGGCAAGGCGCTTTCGTGGGTGGACACCTGCTGCACACCCACCAGCGATTGCAGGTAAGGCCAGGCCGGGCGAGACACCCACACCGCCATGGCCACCATCAACACGCCGAACAAGGCCTTCACGCCCGTCATCCAGGCGCCGGTGCGGGGCAGGAGGCTGCCGGCCGACAGGCCCACCAACAGCAGCGGCACGCTCATGCCCCAGGCCATGGCATAGAGCGCGCTGCCGCCCAGCCACACGTTGTGGGTCTGGGAGATGTAGAGCAGCGCGCCCGCCAGCGGGGCCGACACGCACGGGCTCACCACCAGCGCAGAGACCAGGCCCATGGCGAACACGCTGATGAACTTGCCGCCCGGCAGGTTCTGGCTGCCCGCGCCCAGCCAGCTTTGCACGGCGGGCGGCAGTTGCAGCTCATAGAGGCCGAACATCGACAGCGCCAGCAACACCATCAACACCGCGAAGCCCAACACCACCCAGGGGTGTTGCAGGTAAGCGGCCAGCCCCTGGCCCAGCAGGCCGGCGGCCACGCCCAGGGCCGTGTAGACCAGGGCCATGCCTTGCGAATAGCTCAGCGCCAGCGCAAAGCCCCGCCCCCGGCTGACGCGCTCACGCTGACCGATGATGATCGACGACAGGATGGGCACCATGGGCAACACACAGGGGGTGAGCGACAGCAACACCCCAGCCAGGAAGAACACCAGCACCACCGAGCCCCATTGGCCCGAAGCCAGGGCCTGGCCGATGCGGTCGTCGGGGGCCATGGCTGTCGCTTCGGCAGACGCAGGTGCACCAGCGTCCGGCGCCGGCTTGGCGGGGTTGCCCTGGTCGCCCTGCTCGCCCAACAGGCCACCCGAAACCCCACCCGAGCCCGCTGCGCCGCGTTGCCCGCCAGCGCCCAGGGGCACCAGGGCCGACACTTTGCCTGCGGCGTCGAGGGTGACGTTGAACTGCCGCTTCTGAGGGGGGTAGCACAGGCCCGCGTCAGCGCAGCCTTGGTAGATCACGGTGAGTTCGGCGTCGCCTGCCGTGGCCCCTGTCCAGCTCAGCTGGGCGTCCAGGTCGTGGTGGAAGACTTCCACGTCCTTGTCGAAGGTGGGGTCGTGTTTGACTTCGCCCGCAGGCGTCTGCCAGTTGACCGGCCACGACTCGCCAGCCGCGCCCACCAATTTGGCCTTGAACTGCTCGCGGTAGAGGTAGACCCCAGGCGCCAGCGTGAAATGGGCCTGCACCCCGCCTTGTGGCGCGGCTTGCACATCGAGCTGGAAGGCCTGCTCGGGCGGCAGGAAATCGGCGGCGCGAGCGGGGGTCAGCCCGCCGATCAGGCCCCCGACGCCCAGCATGGCCAGCGCCACCCAGCGCCACCAGGTGGCGAGCCAATTCCCACGGTTCCAAAGGACGAAGTGCTGCATGTTGCCGATTGTGCCGCGACAGCCTTTATGCTTTTGTAAAGAAGCGCATGCGCCAACCGCATGAGTCCAACTTGGCGACCTGCCCTATGCTTGGTCGCTGCGCCCGGCCCTTCGGGCCACCAAACGCCCATCCTGCTGTAGCCCCCCTCGGAGACCGAACCATGAAAGCCCAGAACGTCCTCGACACCATTGGCCAGACCCCGCACATCCGCTTGCAGCGCCTGTTCCCGCAAGCCGAGGTCTGGGTCAAGAGCGAGCGCAGCAACCCGGGCGGCTCCATCAAGGACCGCATTGCCCTGGCCATGATCGAAGACGCCGAGCGCAGCGGCGTGCTCAAGCCGGGTGGCACCATCATCGAGCCCACCTCGGGCAACACGGGCGTGGGCCTGGCCATGGTCGCCGCCGTCAAGGGCTACAAGCTGGTGCTGGTCATGCCCGACAGCATGTCCATCGAGCGCCGCCGCCTGATGCTGGCCTATGGCGCCAGCTTCGACCTGACCCCGCGTGAAAAAGGCATGAAGGGCGCCATCGCCCGCGCCCAGGAGCTGGCGGCCGCCACCCCGGGCGCCTGGATCCCGCAGCAGTTCGAGAACCCGGCCAACGTGGCCGTGCACGAGCGCACCACGGCGCAGGAGATCCTGGCCGATTTCCCCGAGGGCCTCGACGTCTTGATCACCGGCGTGGGCACGGGTGGCCACATCACCGGCGTGGCCAAGGTGCTCAAGGCCAAGTGGCCTCAGCTCAAGGTGTTCGCCGTCGAGCCCAAGGCCTCGCCCGTGATCTCGGGCGGCGCCCCGGCCCCCCACCCCATCCAGGGCATTGGCGCGGGCTTCGTGCCGGCCAACCTGCACACCGATGTGCTCGATGGCGTGATCCAGGTCGACGCCGAAGACGCCCGTGAACTCGGCCGCCAGGCCGCCGCCAAGGAAGGCCTGCTCGTGGGCATCTCGTCGGGCGCAACCTTGTCGGCGATCAAGCAGAAGCTGCCCGAGCTGCCCGCGGGCAGCCGCGTGCTGGGCTTTGTGTACGACACTGGTGAGCGCTACCTGTCGGTGGAAGGTTTCCTCCCCGCCTGAGTGGCCGCATCAGCCTGACGCATGCCCACACGCCACCGACGCCACGACCCGCGCCCCTCACCCTGGCCCATGCTGATCGCGCTGGTGGCCAGCGTGCCGGCGTTCTACGACTCCATGAAGCCCACGCCGGCCACCTGGGCGACGTGGATGTACCTGGTGAGCGGCGCGGTGGTGCTGATGTCGGCGTGGTGGACTCAGACCCTGACCAAGCGACACGGGGCGCAGCCGGCGGGCCACACCGGCAGCCAATGGGGGCACCACCCCCTGCAACTCAAGCTCGACTGGTTCCTGGGGGTGGCCTTGATGGCCAACGCCGTGCTGCCCCAGAGCAACGAGTCCGAGCCAGCGCTGATCTGGCGCCTGGTGATCGCGGTGCTCATGCTGTATCGGCTGATGAAGATCAGCCAGCCGCTGTTCACCGAAACCGGCCTGGCGCGGCTGCTGGCCATGGGCGCCACGATCCTGGTGATGTGTGGCGTGGGCTTTTACTGGCTCGACCCCAACATCAACTCCGTGCACGACGGCCTGTGGCTGGCCTTTTCGACCGCCGCCACCGTGGGCTATGGCGACATGGTGCCCAGCTCCACGGCCTCACGCATCTTCTCGGTGTTCGTCGTGCTGCTGGGCTACGGCATTTTGTCGCTGGTGACGGCCAGCGTGGCCGCCATGTTCGTGGGCACGCAAGAGCGCAAAGTCGAGCAGGAAATCTTGCGCGACATGCACCGCGAGATGCGTGAGCTGCGCCAGGAGATCGACCGGCTGCGCACAGACCTGCGCGCCAGCCAGGCCTCAGCGGCACGCACCGAGGCGGGCGCCGACACGCCCCACCCCGGCCCCTGATCAGGCCATCTTCCAGCGCAGGGTCTCGCCGCCACGCAGCGGCTTGATCACGGCCTCGCCAAACGGCAGGCTCTCGGGCACCACCCAGTCTTCGCGCTTCAAGGTGATGGTGTCGGTGTGGCGCGGCAAGCCGTAGTAGTCAGGGCCAAAGAAGCTGGCAAAGCCCTCGAGCTTGTCGAGCGCCCCGGCGGCCTCGAAGGCTTCGGCATACAGCTCGATGGCGCAAGGCGCCGTGTAGCAGCCGGCACAGCCCGAAGCGTGTTCCTTGAGGTGCGAGGCGTGGGGCGCGCTGTCGGTGCCCAGGAAGAACTTCGGGCTGCCGCTGGTGGCCGCCTGCACCAGCGCCACGCGGTGCTCCTCGCGCTTGAGGATGGGCAGGCAGTAGTAGTGGGGGCGCACGCCGCCCATGAAGATGGCGTTGCGGTTGTAGAGCAAATGTTGGGGCGTGATGGTGGCGCCCACGAAGCGGTCGGCCTCGGCCACGTACTGGGCGGCTTCCTTGGTGGTGATGTGCTCAAACACCACCTTCAGCTCTGGGAAGTCGCGGCGCAGCGGGATCAGCTTTTCGTCGATGAAGGCCTTCTCGCGGTCGAAGACGTCCACCTCCGCTTCGGTCACTTCGCCGTGCACACACAGCACCAGGCCCTCGCGCTGCATGGCTTCGAGCACCTTGTAGGTCTTGCGCAGGTCGGTCACGCCGGCATCGCTGTTGGTCGTGGCGCCTGCCGGGTAGAGCTTGAAAGCCACCGCGCCCATGGCCTTGGCGCGGGCCGCTTCTTCAGCGGGCGTGTTGTCGGTCAGGTAGAGCACCATCAGCGGCTCGAAAGCCACCCCGGCCGGCACCGCCGCCAGGATGCGCTCACGGTAGTCGGCTGCCGCCTGGGCGGACGTGATGGGCGGGCGCAGGTTGGGCATCACGATGGCCCGGCCGAACTGGCGTGCCGTGGCGGGCACCACCGAGGCCATGGCCGCGCCGTCGCGCACGTGCAAGTGCCAGTCGTCGGGACGGGTCAGCACCAGGGAAGACGGGGAGGAAGCGGGGGCAGCGGTCACGGTCAGGGCCTTGGAAAAAACGAACACACGTTGAAATTTTCTCATTCCCGACACGCGTTTTGCGCGCCCCCCTAACGCCAGGGACAAAGCCCCCTTGTGGGGGCCCAACGCTTAGGGACAGGCGATTGTGGGGGGCAGAGGCGGTCTCTAGTCTGCGAAGCCATCGGGGACGCACCCAAGCAGGGCGCCCCCGCTTCCAGCAGTTCCACCCGACAGGAGCCTCTCCCCATGTCCCCACATCGCCTCTCCAGACTGGCCAGCGCCTTGCTGGCCGCCCCCTTGGGCCTGACCAGCCTCGCCGCCTTGGCCCAATCCACCGCGGATGCCGGCGTTCGCGTCGAAACCGTGAGCACCTCCGTCGACCAGACGGTGTTGCGCGTGTTCGTGCCGGCGCCGCAACTCACCAAAGTCGACACCCCCGTCGGCACCTTCGAGCGCTTTGCCTACCGCAGCCGCTCGGGCGGCAACGGCCAGGACAGCAGCGACATCGGCCTGCCCGAAGTGCCGCGCACCGGCTTCACGCTGGCCCTGCCGGTGGACGGCACGGACGCCGCGATCAGCGTCACGCCTGAAGGCAACCTCACGCGCTTGCCCGCCAAGCTCTACCCCGTGCAGCCCCCGGTGTCGTCGCGCACCGGTGCCGACAAGACCCCCGACTTCAGCTTCAACGCCGACGTGTGGGCCAAGGGCAGCCGCAAGCCCGGCCAGCCTGGCGGCGAACACGCCTTGCTGCGCAGCGACGCCAAGCTGCAGGGCTACAGCCTGCACCCCTATGGCTACGACACCGGCAACCAGCTGATCACCTACTACCCCAGCTACCTGGTGACGGTGAAGCACCCCGGCAAGTGCCTGGCCTGGGACCGCACCCGCACCAACACCGCAGCGAGCTTCGACGGCATCGACCAGCGCATCGAAAAGCTGCCCCTGCCCGGCGTGAAGCTGGCCCTCAACAAGGCCTTGTTCACCGAGTTCACTTGCGCGCCGCCGCTGACCGGCATCAACCCCGCCTTCCTGGGTGAGCGCTTCATCATCGTCACCCACCCCAACTTCAAGGCCGCCGCCGACACCCTGGCCACCCACAAGCAAGCGCTGGGCATCTCCACGCGCGTGGTCACCACCAGCGAAATCACCGGCGCGGGCGCTGCGGCCACCGAGACCCAGATCCGCAACTGGCTGGCCAACTACAGCAACAGCCACCTCATCCGTCCGCGCTGGGTGCTGTTCTTGGGCGACGCCGAGTTCGTGCCCACCCACTACGACACGACCAACCTGTGGGACTCGGCCAAGAACGCTGGCGACATGTGGTACGGCCAGTTCATGCCCGGCGCCACGGCGGAGACCGTGCCGAGCATCGGCATCGGGCGCATCCCCGTGGACACCCTGGCCCAGGCCAACACGGTGGTCAACAAGGTCATCGCGTTCGAAAACAGCCCCCCCACCGACGCCGTGGTCGGGCAGGACTTCTACAGCCGCCTGACCTTCGCCTCGTATTTCCAGAGCAGCGGCACCCGCGACGAGCGCTGGTTCGTCGAAACCAGTGAAATGGTGCGCGACCACCTGGTGGGCAAAGGCTACGGCGTGCAGCGCATCTACACCACCGAGCCCGGCGCCAACCCGAAGTACTACGCCAGCGGCGCCACCATCCCGGCCGAGCTGCAAAAGCCCACCTTCGCCTGGAACGGCACCAAGACCGACTTGGCTTCGGCCATCAACAAGGGCTCTGCGCTGGTCTACCACCGCGACCACGGCTGGTGGGACGGCTGGGGTGACCCGTCCTTCCTGACCCCCGACCTGTCGTTGATCTCGGTGACCAAGAACCAGTTCCCCGTGGTGTTCAGCATCAACTGCGCTTCGGGCGTGTTCGACAACGAAACCGTGGACTTGCCTGCCTTCAAGGTGGGTGGCGGCTACGGCATGTCGGCGGCCACCACCTATTGGGCCGAAGCCTTCCTGCGCAAGGCCGATGGCGCCCTGGCCGTGATCGGCGACACCCGCCAAAGCAGCACCGTCGACAACAACCAGCTCACGCTGGGCCTGTTCGACGCGGTGTTCCCCGGCCTGGTCGCCGGCTACGGCAGCAGCTCGCCGGTCTTGCGTCTGGGCGACCTGCTCAACCAGGCCAAGACCTATGTGGCCGACGTCGCCCATGGCAGCACCGCAAACCTGCACCCGCTCGACGCCTATGGCAGCCGCCCGGGCATCGTCAACCTGCGCCAGGAGCTCAACATCTACAACCTCCTGGGCGACCCGACGGTGAAGCTGCGCGTGGCCGCGCCCCACAAGTTCCTGCTGCCTTCGGTGTTCCTGCAAGGCCAGACGGCCATCATCAAGCTGCCGGTGACGGGTTGCCTGACCTGCCCGCCTGAAAAGGGCGGACCGGAGTGGGTGTCGATCGTGGTGCTCGACCCGGCCACTGGGGCGGTGATCGGCCGCGGCTTGCCCAACAGCGACGGCATGGCGTCCATCGACCTGGGCAGCTTCAAGGGCGACAACGTCTGGGTGCGTGTCTCTTCCCCCGACGGCACGACCACCCAGGCCGCCGCCAAGGAAGTGGACACCGACGGCGATGGCATCCCGGACAGCCGCGACAACTGCACCCTCGTGCCCAACGCCAAGCAGGAAGACACCGATGGCGACGGCTGGGGCAACGCCTGTGACGCCGACCTCAACAACGACGGCTTCGTCAATTCGCTCGATGTGACGCTGATGCGTGGCCAGTTCGGCAAGCGCGGCGTGGCGGGCGACCTCAACGGCGACGGCATCGTCAATTCGCTGGACACCGTCAAGTTCGCCAACTTGTTTGGCAAGGCCCCCGGCCCCTCGGCGCTGCACCTCGAAACGGTTCGCCGCTGACCCCTTCCGCTGTTTCCACTGATTTCTTCTCGATCCCTTTCCACCCCCAAACCTGAATGGAGTTCACCATGCAACACACCACCCCCCTCACCGCCACCGTTCGTGCCTCTCTGTGCATGCTGGGCCTGTTGGCCAGCCTGGGCGCTCAAGCCGCCATCAACGTCATGTCGATCACCCCTGAAGCCAGCGACGTCAAACTGGGTGCATCCTTTGACTTGCAAGTGCGCGGCAGCAACTTCGACGTCACCGGCGGCGGCGGCTTCAACCTGAGCTGGGACCCGACCGTGCTGCGCCTGGACGGCGTGGCCATCGCCCCCGAATGGGATTTCGCCCCGCAAGGCGGCCTCATCGACCCGGCCAGCGGCACCCTGAGCGACGCCGCCTTCACCTCGATGTTCAACCCGCACGGGGGCAACTTCGCCGCCGCCACGCTGCACTTCAGCGCCATCGGCGAGGGCCACACCACCCTGGACCTGCAACCCTCGGCCTGGTTCGCTTACTCCGACAACGCGGGCAACCTGCTGGCCCCGACCCCCACCTTCATGGGCGCCAGCGTCACGGTCAGCGCGGTGCCTGAGCCCGGCAGCATGAGCCTCGTGCTGGCCGGCCTCACCGTGCTGGGCACCATGGCGCGCCGCCGCCGCGACCCGTCCGAGGGCTGATCCGACGCCCACAGCCCCCGCGTTTGCAGGGCAGGCGCCCGCACCCCAGGGTCTTCCTGTGGGTGCCGGGCGCCTGAGTGCGTCAACACTCCCGGCAACAGGGGCGCGCCACGCCCCACCGAGGAGACCACACCATGACCAAGACCCTGCCCCTGGCCGCCAGCCTGCTGTCGCTGGCCTGCGCCGCCCACGCCGTCGAAAACGGTCCGGCCCCCACGAGCGCCAGCATCCAGGCCGACGGCCCCTACGCCATCGCCAGCCAGACCATCACGGGCAGCGGCTTTGGCGGCGGCACCGTCTACAGCCCGACCACCGCCGGCCAGTACGCCGTGGTGGCCATTTGCCCCGGCTTCACGGCAGCGCAAAGCAGCATGGCGCCGATGGGCAAGCGCCTGGCCAGCCATGGCTTCGTGGTGGTGGTGATCGACACCAAGACCAAACTCGACTTCCCGGCCAGCCGCGCGTCGCAACTGCTGGCCGCGCTCAAGACCACCACCGCCCTCACCAGCGGCCCGGTGGCCGGCAAGATGGACACCACCCGCCAGGCCGTGGCCGGCTGGTCGATGGGCGGTGGCGGCACCCTGGAAGCCGCCGGCATCACGCCGGGCCTGAAGGCCGCCGTGGCCTTTGCGCCGTGGGACATGTCCACCACCCGCATGAAGACCGACAAGGTGCCTTCGGCCATCGTGGCCGGCCAGAACGACACGGTGGCTTCGGTGGCCCAGCACAGCCAGCCCTTCTACAACGCCATCCCGGGCACCACGCCCAAGATGCTGGGCGTGATCGCTGGCGCCGACCATGGCTTCCCCACCAAGACGACCGAGCCGGCCAGCCTCACCCACATCGCCTGGATGAAGCGCTTTGCCGACGGCGACACCCGCTACAGCGGCTTCCTGGTGAGCGGCGACGCGCGCTGGAGCAGTTTCACCAGCAACGGCCCGTTCTGACCCCCCTGGATGGGTGCTCGAATTCGCTCGGGAATACCCGAGAAATGGCGCCCAAAGACACATGACCTGGATGAACCGCCAAGACAGTGGCGGATCTGCGATTCCAAAATGTCAGAACCAACCCAGGCCTTCCGCACAGGCCACTCACCCAAGCGCTAGACGAAGGAAGACACCATGAAGATCACCCGCTTTGCCGCAGCCGCCCTGACGGCCTGCCTGATGGGCGCCACCACCGCCGCCATGGCCGTGGAAAACGGTCCGGCCCCCACGATGGCCTCCATCACCAAGGACGGCCCCTACACCGTCACCAGCAGCGATCTGAAGGGCACCGGTTACGGTGGCGCCACCATCCACGTGCCCAATGGCGACGGCCCCTTCGCCCTGGTTGCCGTGTGCCCGGGCTTTGTCTCGCCTGAGTCGTCGATCACCGCCATCTCCAAGCGCCTGGCCACCCACGGCTTCGTGGTCGTGACCATCGCCACCACCACGCCGCTGGACTTCCCCAGCAGCCGCGCCAACCAGATCCTGGCCGCCCTGAAGGCCGCCGTGGCCACCAAGAACCCCAAGATCGACGTGAGCCGCCAAGTGGCTTCGGGCTGGTCCATGGGTGGTGGCGGCACGCTGGAAGCCGCCGCTTCGACCCCGGGCCTGGTGGCCGCCGTGGCCTACGCCCCCTGGAACACCTCGTCGACCAAGTACAAGTCGATCACCGTGCCCTCGCTGATCCTGGGCGGCACCGCCGACGTCATCGCCCCGGTGTCGGGTCACTCGCAAAAGTTCTACGACGCCATCCCCGCCACGACCAAGAAGGAACTGGCCGTGATCCAAGGCGCTGGCCACTTCTTCCCCAACGCCGCCAACGAGCCGCAGAGCTACACCAACATCTCGTGGGTGAAGCGCTTTGCCGACGGCGACACCCGTTACGGTCAGTTCCTGAACGCCAAGGACGCCAAGTTCTCGACCCTGCTGTCGACCGGCCCGTTCTGAGCCCTGGGCTGACACACCATTTGGCAGAGGGCGGGCTTTCGCAGGGCCCGCCTGCACAAGGCGCACTCCGGTGCGCCTTGTGCTTTCAACAGGCCTCATGATGTGAGGGCTGATCACTTCCTGGAGCACGGATTGCCTTCTCCCCGTCAACGCTTGTGGTGGCTGACCGCGATCGGCGCGGTTGCCGTGGTGGCCGTGCTGGCCTGGCAGCAATCTGCCGGCCCGGCCGACGAGCACTCGGCCACGCGCCAGGTGCTGGCCCCCATCGCAGGCTGGTTCAACAGCCGCCCGACGACCACCGTGGTCGAGGCCGCCGAACGTGCGGCGTCCACCGTGGGCGACGTCAAGCCGTTCAACCCGCTCGACACCATGGCGATGCCGGTGTTCCGTGCGGGCGACAACAAGCGCCTCGTGATCGATGGCCAAACGCGCAACGACGTCGAGCGCATGGTGGCGCTGTTTTCAGACGACCACGGGCTGGAGAAGATCGAAGCCCTGTCCATCGATTTGCCGCCGGAAGCCCGCCACGACTTGCGCGACCTCTATCAGCGCTACCAGCAATACAGCCAGGCCTTGACCGCCGCCATCTCGCCGCAACAAGCCACGCTGGAAGACGCCTACAAGCAGTTCGACACCATGCGCGAGCTGCGCAGCCGCTACTTCGGTGAAGAGCAGGCCCGCGCGATGTTCGGGGAAGAAGAGGCCACGACGCGCCAACTGCTCGACCTCATGAGCAAGCAAACCGACCCCAAGGCCAGCCTGGAGCAACGCGCACAACAGGCGCAGGCGCTCTGGCAGAAGGACCACCCCGAGGGCGCTTCGGCCCCCGGCAACTGACTCAGGCCGCTTCCTGGCCCCACTGCACGCTGGCGCGCCGGAAGACGCCCGGCGAGCAGCCCGTCCAGCGCTTGAACGCGCGGTTGAAGCTGGCGTGGTCGGCGAAGCCCAGCGCCGAAGCGATGTCCACCAGGGCCATCGACGTTTCGCGCAACCAGCGCTCGGCCTTGGCCTTGCGCACCTGGTCGATCAGCATGCGCAGGTTCAGCCCTTCGGATTCCAGGCGACGCTGCAGCGTGCGCGTGGGCATCTTCATCTCGCGGGCCAGGTCGTCGAGCGTGGCCTTGCCCGTGGACAAGTGGTCGTGGATCAAAGCCTGCAGGTGGTCCACGAAACGCTCTTCGCGGCGAGACAGCTGCGCCAACTGCTGCGCGGCCTGGCGCTGCAGCAGGCCATGGCTGGTGGCGTCGCTCGACTTGAGCGGCCAGCTCAACCAGCTGGTTTCCCCCCAGATCTGATCGACCTCGGCGTCGAAACGCACCTGGCCACCGAAGAGGCGGCGGTAGTCGTCTTGGCGGCCCGAACAGGGGCCTTCGAAACACACGTCGAAGCAGAGGTCTTCACGGCCGGTCATCCAGCGCACGCGCTGGGCCCAGATGGCCAGCGACAAGCGGGCCAGGCGGCTGGAGCCTTCGCCCGACGTGGGGCGCAGGCGCACGAAAAAGCGCTTGCCGTCGAGCTTGCGGTCGACCACGAAAACGTCGTTGAGCAGGTGGTGGTAGCGGCGCAGCAGGCGGCCCACCTCTTCGAGGTTGCGGCTGGTCATGATGGTGAAGCCCATCAGGCCCACGTGCCAGGGCTGGATGCGCACGGCCAGGTCGGGCACCAGGTCACCCACGCCCAACACCTGTTCGGCCGTGTCCAACATGCGGTGCCACTGCGCCAGCGAGCAACGGGCCACGGCTTCGCTCGGGTCCATGTAGACCAGGTCTTCAGGCTCGAACGCCTTCAGGGCGCTGGGGTCGCGCTCCTGAACAAAGGACATGAGCACCCGGGCGTAACCCGGATGCAGGCTGCGCCCCGTATCGGCGCCTTGGTCTTCTGGCTTGGCCATGTGCGTGCTTTCCGCCCCAAACTCGTCTCGTTCATGATCGGGATACCCCCCAATCGGGTCAATCAGGGATGACACGAACCGCGTTCGATGGCGGGCGAATAGGCGAACCATCCGGCCGTGACTTCGGGGTCTCCCGGGTATCGTCATGAACGGCCTTGCGCAAGGCAGAATGTCCGATACAGACAAGCGCAAGCGACATGAAATCACAAGTGAGGAGAGAACGATGCCCTTGAATGCCAACGCCTTGCCCACGGGGCAGAAGTGGGTGCGCGTCCTGTTGGGGCTGGGCGCAGCCGCTTTCGCCGTGTCGGTGCTCTCTCCCGTGGTGGTGGTCTCGGCGGGCGAGCGCGGCGTGCTCACCACCTTTGGCAAACCCGACGAGCAGGTCTACGAACCCGGCATCCACTTCGTGGTGCCGCTGGCGCAAACCATGCACCACCTCGATGTGCGGCTGCAAAAGGGCGAAGGCGAAGGCGACGCCGCCTCGAAGGACTTGCAGTCGGTGCACACGCGCATCGCCATCAACTACCACCTCAACCCCGCCACGGTGGTCGAGGTGTTCCGCAGCATCGGGCCCAGCGCCGGCATCGCGGCCGACCGCATCATCGTGCCGGCCGCGCAAGAAGCGGTGAAAGCCGTCACGGCGCGCTTCACCGCGGAAGAGCTCATCAGCCGCCGCACCGAGGTGCGCGACGCCATCGGCGCCTTGTTGCGCGAGAAGATGCAGCGCCACGGCCTGGTGCTCGATGAGTTCGCCATCGTGAACTTCGCCTTCTCGCGTTCGTTCAGCGAAGCCATCGAAGCCAAGGTCAAGGCCGAGCAGGAAAAGCTCAAGGCCGAGCGCGATTTGCAGCGCATCGAAGTGGAAGCCAAGCAGAAGGTGGCCAGCGCCCGCGCCGAAGCCGACGCCCTGGCCCTGCAGCGTCAGCAGATCACGCCCGACCTGCTGGCCTTGCGCCGCATCGAAAACGAACGCGCCGCCATCGCCAAATGGGACGGCCAGCTGCCCAACGTGACGGGTGGCAGCGTGCCCTTCATCAACGTCAGCCCCACCGGGGCCGGCAACGCGAAGTGATCAAGGGGCGCTGGCTTCGGCGCCCTGCTCCCCGCCCGCGACGCCCTCGGCTTCTTCCGGGTGTGCCTGCTGCAGCCGCCACATCTGGGCGTAGCGGCCGTCTTGCGCCATCAGCTGGGCGTGGGTGCCCCGCTCGATGATGGCGCCCTTGTCCATCACCAGGATTTCATGCGCCTGCTGGATGGTGGACAAGCGGTGCGCGATCACCAGCACCGTCTTGCCTTGCGCCACGGCCGACAGCTCGGCCTGGATGGCACGCTCGTTGGCCGAATCGAGTGCCGACGTGGCCTCGTCGAACACGAGGATGGGTGGGTTCTTCAACAGCGTGCGCGCGATGGCCACGCGCTGCTTTTCGCCGCCTGACAGCTTCAGCCCGCGTTCCCCCACCATGGTGTCGTAGCCCTTGGGCGTGTGCGAGATGAAGTCGTGGATGCGCGCTGCCTGTGCAGCCGCCACCACTTCTTCTTGCGTGGCGCCGGTGCGGCCATAAGCGATGTTGTAGGCCACCGTGTCGTTGAACAGCACGGTGTCCTGCGGCACGATGCCGATGCTGCGCCGCAAGCTGTCTTGCGTGATGCCCGTGACCGGCTGCCCGTTGATGGTGATGCGGCCACGCTGCACGTCGTAGAAGCGGTAGAGCAGCCGCGCCAGCGTGCTCTTGCCTGAGCCCGAAGCGCCCACCACGGCCACGGTTTGCCCCGCCGGGATCTCGAAGCTCACGTCCTTCAAGATGGGGCGCGCCGGGTCGTAGGCGAAGTCCACCCCTTCAAAACGCACGGTGGGGGGGCCGCTGAGTTGCAAGGCGGCGGCGCCGGCCGCGTCGGCCACTTCGCGGTCGCGCTCCATGAGGGTGAACATCTTGTCGAGGTCGGTGAGCGCCTGTTTGATCTCGCGGTAGATCACGCCCAGGAAGTTCAGCGGGATGTAGAGCTGGATCATGAAGGCGTTGACCATGACCAGGTCGCCCACGCTCATGCGGCCATCGACCACGCCCTGCGTGGCCCGCCACAACATGAGGATCAAGCCCACGGCGATGATGGTCTGCTGGCCACTGTTGAGCAGCGACAAGGTCTGCTGCGACTTCACGCTCGCCTGGCGCAGGCGCTCCAGCGACTCGTCGTAGCGGCGGGTCTCGAAGGCCTCGTTGTTGAAGTACTTGACCGTCTCGTAGTTCAGCAGCGAGTCGATGGCCCGTGTGTGGGCCTTCGAGTCAAGCTCGTTCATGGTCTTGCGGAAGTGCGTGCGCCACTGGGTGACGCTCACCGTGAAGGCCACATAGAGGGTGAGCGCGCCCGCCGTGATCCAGGCGAAAGCCATGTCGAACTTCGTGGCCAGCAGCGCCAGCACCAGCACCACTTCGATGATCGTGGGGATGATGCTGTAGAGCGAATAGGAAATGAGCGAATGCACGGCGCGCGTGCCGCGCTCGATGTCGCGGGTCATGCCGCCGGTCTGGCGCTCCAGGTGAAAACGCAGGCTCAGGGCATGGAGGTGGGCGAACACCTTGAGCGAGATGCTGCGCGCCGCGCCTTCGGTGGCTTTGGCGAACACGAGCTCGCGCAGCTCGGTGAACAGCGAGGTGCTCAGTCGCAGCAGGCCGTAAGCCAGCAGCAGGCCCACAGGCACCGCCAACATGGCCTGGGCCATGTTGGGGTGGGGCGCCAGGCGATCGACCAGTTCCTTGAGCAGCAGGGGCACGCCCACGTTGGCCACCTTGGCGCCCACCATGAAGGCCAGCGCCAGCACCACCCGCACGCGGTAATGCCACAGGTAGGGCCACAGCTGCGCCAGGGTTTGGCGGTCTGAACGGGCAGCAACCGTGTTGGATGTGGTGCTTTCGACCGGGGGGGTGGCAGCGTAGCGGCGCATATTGCGGACAATCGGGGGGAGCTGGACATTGTCTCTGGTGCCCGGCCTTTTTGCATCCTGAAGCCTCACATGACCCTCACCCCCGCCCCCAACACCCTGCTCACCCCCGCTGAACTGCACCCCGAGATGGAGCTGGTGATGCGCGTGATGCCCATGCCCAAGGACGCCAACGGCAACGGCGACATCTTTGGCGGCTGGATCATGTCGCAGGTCGACCTGGCGGCCTGCGTGCTGCCGGCGCGCATCTCGCGCGGCCGGGTCACGACGGTGGCCGTCAACGAATTCGTCTTCCGCAACGCGGTGTCGGTGGGCGACTTGCTGTCGTTCTACGCCCGTGTGGTGAAGGTGGGCAACACCTCGATCACCGTGGCCGTGGAGGTGTGGGCGGAGCGCCGCCCGGCCGACCCGCTGCTGGTGAAGGTCACCGAAGCGCAGGTCACTTACGTGGCCATCGACCGCGACGGCAAGCCCCGCCCCGTGCGCGCAGGCTGATGCACCGCAAGGTCAGGGCCGCCTCGCAGGCCCCTGACCAAGGCACAATGCGGCCCTTCCTGGCCCTGCGTGGGCTGGCCCTTTGCTTTGTTGAGCGCACCCATGTCCCGCCTGTTTTCGCCTGCCCGCTTTGCCCTCGTCGTGTCGGCCCTCGCCGCCTTGAGCGCCTCCAGCCTGTCTCAAGCCGCCACGCCCGCCGCACCGGCTTCGCAGGCAGCGCCCGCCGCCGCCAACGGCCAGAAGCTGGGCACCGTGCAGTCGGTGGAAGCCATGGAAGGCCGCAGCCACGGCAGCGGCCTGGGCATGGCCGCCGGCGCGGTGGCCGGTGGCTTGCTGGGCCACCACATGACCAAGGGCCGCGGCAAAGGCACGGGCGCGCTGGCCACGGTCGGTGGCGCGGCTGCGGGCGCCTACGCCGGCAACGAAATTGAAAAAGCCACCAACAAGAAGGTGGTCTACCTCACCACCGTGAAGTACGACGACGGCAGCGTCGAGCAGTACCACGTGCCCACGGCTTATGCGGTGGGCTCGCGCGTGCAGCTGCAAGGCAAGCGCATCTACCCCGCCAAGTGAGCCGCCATGCGAGCCGTCCACCAGCTTCGCCCCCAAGACGCCGCCGATGCCCTGCAGTCGCAAGGCTGGGCGGTGCTGTCGCCTGAAGACTGGCTGACCGCGATCGGCCACACGGCCCACGAGGTCGACATCCTGCACAGCACCTGGGGCGACCTGCCGCCCGACGCCCACCTGCGCGACGGCGGCCACTACCGCTATCGCCGCCACAGCTGCTTCGTGCTCGACGTGGACAACGAAGCGCTGCAGCAAACCGAGCACCGCGCCCATTGGCAGCCTTCCACCTACAACGCGCTGCACGGAGGCTTCGAGCGCCTGTTCGAGCCCGTGCGCCCCAAGGTGTGCGGCAGCGCGCTGTGGCGTGACGTGCTCACCCACCTGGGCCAGGTGTTCGCCCAGGCCGCGGCGCTCAAAGGGCAGACGGTGCCCACCTGGTACATCGAGGCCCACCAGTTCCGTGTGGACACCACCGGCGGCATTGGCCGCCCCACCCCGGAAGGCGCCCACCGCGATGGCGTCGACTTCGTGGCCGTGGTGTTCATGGGCCGCGAAGGCGTCAAGGGCGGCGAGACACGCGTGTTCGAAGCCGACGGCCCGCGCGGCGTGCGCTTCACGCTCGACCGCCCCTTCAGCTGCCTGCTGCTGGACGACGAACGGGTGATCCACGAGTCCACCCCCATCCAGCCCGTGAGCGACCACGGCTGGCGCGACACGCTGGTGCTCACCTACCGGCAACACGGCTTCCAGGCGCCGGCGGCGAGCTGAGGCCGGCGGCGTTCAGGCCGCGCCCGTCAGACCGTCCCGAACTTCGTCTCGAAGCGGATGCCCGCGCCTTGCAACAAGGCCGTGGGCAGCTCGCCGCCCGCGCACACGATCACCGCGTCGTTGGGCACCGACAGCTCGCCTTGCGGCCCGGTGAGCAACACCTGTTCGGTGTCGATGCGCTGCACTTGGGTTTCCCACAACACCTGGATGTCGCCGCGCTGAGCGGCCGCCATCAGCTTGTCGCGGTTGCCCGGCTTCACGCGGGCCAGCGCCTTGCCCCGGTAGGACAAGGTCACCCCCGTCTCAGGCTCTGCCGCGCAAGCCAGCGCGGCCTCCACGGCGCTGTCGCCGCCGCCCACCACCAGCACACGCTGACCACGGTACTGTGCCGCGTCCACCAGGCGGTAAACCACCTTGGCCTGCTCTTCACCCGGCACTTGCAACTTGCGGGGTGAGCCACGCCGGCCCAGCGCCAGCAACACCGTCTTCGTGCGGTAGCTGGCTTTGGACGTGCGCACCAAGAAGCCCCCTTCGGGCAGGTGGTCGATGGTGTCGAGCTTCTCGCCGAACTGGAAGCGCAAGCCCGTCTTGGCGACCACGTCTTGCCAGAAGGCCAGCAGGCGTTCCTTGGAGACCTCTTTGCCCAGGTTCATGGTGCCCACCACGTCGAGCTCCGCCGGCGCCGTCATGGCGATCTTGTGGCGCGGGTAGTGGTAGACCGTGCCGCCCAGCGCGGCTTCCTGGTCGACGATGGCGTAGCGCAAGCCATGGGCGATGGCGCTCAGGCCCGCCGAAATGCCCGCCGGGCCCGCACCCAGGATGACCACGTCGTGGTCGGCCTCGATCGCCGAGGCCTCCGCCTTGGCCTTGACGGCCCGCATGGCCTGGCGCCCTTGTTCTGTGGCCTTGCGGATCAGGCCCATGCCGCCCAACTCACCGGCGATGAAGATGCCCGGCACGTTGGTCTCGAACTGCGCGTTGAGCACCGGGATGTCCACGCCACGCGTTTCGGTGCCAAACACCAGGCTCAGTGCCTGGCTGGGACAGGCGGACACGCAAGCGCCGTGGCCGATGCAAGCCGCCGCGTTCACCAGGGTGGCCTTGCCGTTGACGATGCCCAGCGCCTCTTCCGGGCAGGCCTTGACGCAGGCGCCCGACCCGAAGCAGCGGTTGGGGTCGACCACCGGGTGCAGCGAGATCGGCTCGTTGAGCCCGGCCTCGCGGGAGATGGCCAGCGTCTCGGCGTCGGCCCGGCGTTTGTTCCGCCGCAACCACAAATGGGCGCCCACGGCCACCAGGGCCACCCCCGCGTACACAGGCAGAAACTCAATGGACAACATGGCGGCTCAGGTTTCGTGGAAAATGTGCGGAAATCACATTTAACAGTGTAGGGCGACCCGCGCATTGTGGGATGGGGCGAAACGCTTGTGGCCCCAGAAGTGCCAGGGATTACCGGACAAACCAGCTCTTACAGACCAGTTCGCGACCACCCATGACTCCCAGCGCAAGCACCGCGGCCTCCCCGATGACGCCCCCGGCCCCCCAAGGCGCCCACGCCGCCGGGGCGCAGGCACGCCGTTTCTGGCGCACAGACGTGGCGGTCTACCTGGCCATCACCCTGCTGGTGAGCCTGGCCTGGTGGGTGTCCGCCCAGGGCTGGTACACCTCGTGGTCGCGCACCGGCTACTGGCTCGGCGTGGCCGGCGGCGTGACCATGCTCTTCTTGTTTTCCTACCCGCTGCGCAAGCGCTGGAAGGTCACCTACAACTGGGGCTCGGCCAAGATCTGGTTCACGGTGCACATGGTGTTGGGCGTGATGGGCCCCTGGCTCATCTTGCTGCACTCCACCTTCTCGGTGCGCTCCACCAACGCGGCGGTCGCGCTGTATTCGATGATCGCCGTGGCGCTGAGCGGCGTCGTGGGCCGCTTCCTGTTCACGCGGCTCAACACCGACCTGCGCGGCGAACAGGCCACCCTGGCCGACCTGCGCCGCGCCCTCGACAGCCAGACCCGCCAGGCCAACATCGAGCTCGCCGCTTTGCCCCATGTGCAGTCGCTGCTGCGCGCCTTCGAAGACGACTGCCTGGGCCAGCGCGGCCGCCCGTTGCCCAGCCACTTCGCCAGCCTGGTGACCCTGCCCTGGCGCCGCCGCCGGGTGGAAGCCGAGTGCAAGGCCTTGCTGCAGGACGGCCTCAAGAAGGTGGCCCAACAGCAGCACCTGCCCAAGCCCCAGGCGATGGGCCATTACCGCGAGCTGCGCGAGCACTTGCTTGACTACACCGCCAGCCTGCAGCGCGCCGCGCAGTACCAGACCTTCCAGCGTCTGTTCTCGCTGTGGCACCTGGCCCACGTGCCTTTCGTGTGGCTGCTGGTGTTGTGCGCGCTGTTCCATGTGGTCGCCGTCCATGCGTATTGATCGACACGCGGCGCGCCTGTTCGCCACGCTGTGCGTGTGGCTGGGCCTGGGCCTGTTGGGCTGGGGCGCGGCCCATGCGCAAAACATCGAGGCCGTGCTGGCCCCGGGCGAGCTGGTGCAAGGCCACGCCAAGTACGAAAAAGACTGCACCAGCTGCCACGTGCGCTTCAGCCCCAAGGGCCAGGACGCGCTGTGCGCCGACTGCCACAAAGAGGTCAAGCAGGACCTGAGCGCCCACAAAGGCTTCCACGGCCGCAACAAGCCTGAGGCCACGTGCCGCTCCTGCCACACCGACCACAAAGGCCGCAGCGCCAAGATCGTGGTGCTCGATCCCAAGAAGTTCGACCACAAGCAAAGCGACTACGAGCTGCACGGCAAGCACGTCAAGGTGGACTGCGACAAGTGCCACGAGCGCGGCAAGAAGTATTGGCAGGCCCCGCTGGACTGCTACAGCTGCCACAAGAAGGACGACGACGACAAGGGCCACCATGGCGGCCTGAGCCTGCCCGGCATGAAGGACAAGTGCAGCGACTGCCACACCGACACCGGCTGGAAGGACACCAACTTCGACCACGGCAAGAAGACCAAATTCAAGCTGGAAGACAAGCACAAAGAACAAAAGTGCGACGACTGCCACCTGAAGGTCAAAGACGACAAGCGCACCGCCCGCTACAAGGACACGCCCAAGACCTGCTTCGGCTGCCACAAAAAGGACGACGACAAGGACGGCCACAAGGGCCAGTACGGCGAGAAGTGCGAGGACTGCCACAACGCCAAGGCGTGGAAGGAGATCACCTTCGACCACGACCGTGACACCAAATACCCCTTGCGTGGCAAGCACAAGAAGACAGAGTGCAACGACTGCCACACAGGCCACCTGTACAAGCAGAAGCTCTCAGACGACTGCTTCAGCTGCCACAAGAAGGACGACAAGCACAAGGAGTCGCTGGGCAAGGACTGCGCTTCCTGCCACGGGGAATCGGGCTGGAAAGACCCGCCGCGCTTCGACCACAACCAGACGCGCTACCCACTGCTGGGCAAACACGAAAAGGTGGCCTGCAAGGACTGCCACAAGAACGCCACGGCCAAGGACAGCAAGATGTACCGCGACGTGCCGATGGACTGCTACAGCTGCCACAAGAAGGACGACAAGCACGAGACCACGCTGGGCGACAAGTGCGTGGACTGCCACTCCGAACGCGACTGGAAGGCCACCGCCGGCCGCTTCGACCACGACCGCACCCAGTTCCAGCTGCGCGCTGGCCACGCCAAGCCCGAGATCAAGTGCACCGACTGCCACGGCAAGACGCCGCTCAAGAGCTTCCGCAACACCGACCGCAGCTGCTTCAGCTGCCACAAGAAGGACGACAAGCACGAAGGCACCCAGGGCAAGCAGTGCGAAACCTGCCACAACGACCAGAAGTGGAAGACCACCGTCTTCGACCACGCCCGCACCCGATTCCCGCTGGTGGGCGGCCACACCCAGGTCGAGTGCAAGGATTGCCACAAGTCACAACGCTACAAGGAAGCCCAGCGCGAATGCGTGGCCTGCCACCTGAAAGACGACCAGCACAAAGGCAAGCTGGGCGAGACCTGCGAGACCTGCCACAACGCACGCCACTGGAAGTCGTGGGCCTTCAACCACACCAAACAGACGAAGTACCCCCTGCTCGGGGGGCACCTCACGGTCAAGTGCGAGGCCTGCCACACCGACAAAGCACCCAAGGGCAAGGCGATTGCCCCGGTCAGCCAGCGCTGCCACGAGTGCCACGGCAAGGACGACGTCCACGAAGGCCAGTTCGGCACCCGGTGCGAGCAATGCCACGTGGTCGACAGCTGGAAACAATTGGACAAACCCTTGCGCAGCCCTTGAGCTTACATTCGTAGAATGCTCGAATGTGCAACTCGCACATTTATCAATTCCCCGTTTGAGGCCCTGGCCCCGCAGCCCTTCCCATGTCTGACCACCTGCCGCATCGCCCAACACAGCCCGCCAGCCTTTGGCGTCGGCTGGGCGTCTGGCTGACCCTGGTCGGCATGTTGTGCGTGGCGGGCTTCGCGCTGGCGCAAACGGGCGCCAACAAGTTCGACCACCTCAAAACGGGTTTCCCGCTCACCGGCAAACACAGCACGGTGCGTTGCGAGACCTGCCACACCAACGGGGTGTTCAAGGGCACCCCCAAGGATTGCCGCTCGTGCCACAGCCCGGGCAACCGGCCCTCGCAGAACACGGTGGTGCTGCCGGCCAACCACATCCCCACCACGCTGACCTGCGACGTGTGCCACGGCACGCAGTCGTTCACGTCGGTGCGGTTCTCGCACACCACGGGCATCTCGCCTGGACAGGCTTGCGCCACCTGCCACGACGGCAGCCACGCCCAGGGCAAGGGCCCCAACCACGTGGTCACGCGTGCGGCATGCGACAGCTGCCACACCACCGCCCGCTGGGACGGCGCCAAGCCCGACCACAGCGGCTTCAACAGCAGCACCAACTGCGCCAGTTGCCACAACGGCGCCACGGCATCGGGCAAGTCCGGCAGCCACATCCCGGTCACGGCCAACTGCTTCAGCTGCCACGCCACCACCAGCTGGAAGCCCAGCAAGTGGGCCCACGCCAACGGCATCCAGGTCAAAGGCACGTGCGCCACCTGCCACACGGGCAGCTACCCGCCGGCAGACGGCAAGTCCACCAACCACATCCCCTACGCCGCACTGGCCGGCGTGAACGTCAGCAATTGCGACAGCTGCCACCGCAGCGGCACGTACAGCAGCTGGGCAGACGGCAAGTTCCACAGCAACATCACGGTCACCCGCCAATGTGAAACCTGCCACCTGGGCAGCTCTTTCGGCCTGACGGCCCGGCCCAACGACACCCAGCACGCCGGCGTGACCGGCAACTGCGAAGGCTGCCACACGGCCGGCAGCACCTGGACCCCGTCGGCTTCGGCCATCTTCAACGGCAAGCCCGACCACAGTGGCTTCAACAGCGCCACGGCCTGCAGCAACTGCCACAACGGCATCAAGGCGGGCGGCAAGTCGGTCAACCACATCCCGGTGGCCGACAGCGTCAAGTGCGGCAGTTGCCACAACGTGTCGGGCTGGACGCCCACCACCTGGAACCACAGCCAGGTCACGGTCAAAGGCTCCTGCACCACCTGCCACACCGGCGCTTACCCCCCTGCCGGCGGCAAGCCCAGCGACCACATCCCCTACAGCAATGTGAGCGCCAGCGCAGGCGCCAATTGCGACAAGTGCCACACCAGTGCCGGCAGCGGCTACAAGAGCTGGAACCCCGGCAAGTTCCACGCGAACATCACGGTCACCACGGCCTGCGCCACCTGCCACACCGGGGGCTACAACGGCCCCCACGGCAAGAGCGCCACGCACATCCCTTACGCCCAGGTGTCGGCCGCGGCTTCAGCCGGCTGCG
>JBEEJT010000009.1:0-3985 GCA_041169085.1 Pseudomonadota bacterium
GAACCGTTCTTGCGCATCAGCACGTTGGCCAGGATGGGCAGCGTGTGACGCCGCTCCACGATGCCGGCCACCGACTGCAGCGCTTCCAGCAGATTCGCCTGCGCGGCTTTCAGAACGATCATCTGTCTTCCTCTTTTTTAGAAGGTGGTAGTCCGTAGTAGAGGGCCACCGAATCTGGGGACAAGGCTATTTTCGCCTGATCCATCAAGGACTTGGGAGCCGGGCAACCCTGTGTGCCAGGCCCCGCGCCCGCTGCACCCGGTTTGGGGGCAACTTGGGGCCAGGCGCCGGGCCTGTGGACAGTTGCTGGGTTGTTCCGGTTTTCTCCACAGGCTTGCGCAGAAGGGGTTTTCACCCGGGCCTTCAGCCTTTCAAGGTCTGTTCAAGCACGTGGAGTTGCTGGTTGAGTTCGGGGTTGGTGCTGCGCTCGGCGCCAATCTTGCGCACGGCGTGCAGCACGGTGGTGTGGTCGCGGCCGCCGAAGAGCTCGCCAATCTCCGGCAGGCTCTTCTTGGTCATTTCCTTGGCCAGGTACATGGCAATCTGGCGCGGCCGGGCGATGCTGGCCGGGCGCTTCTTGCTGTACATGTCGGCGACCTTGATCTTGTAGAAGTCGGCCACGGTCTTCTGGATGTTCTCCACGCCGATCTGCCTGTTCTGGATGCTCAGCAGGTCCTTCAGCGCCTCGCGCGCCAAGGCGATATTGATGTCCTTGTGGCTGAAGCGGCTGTAGGCCAGCACCTTGCGCATCGCGCCTTCCAGCTCGCGCACGTTGGCACGCACGTTCTTGGCGACGAAAAAGGCCACGTCCTCCGGCATCTCGCTGCCTTCGGCCAGGGCCTTGCGCTGCAGGATGGCCACGCGCATTTCCAGCTCGGGTGGCTCGATGGCGACCGTCAAACCGGCGTCGAAGCGGCTGGTGAGGCGCTCGTCGATGTCCACCAGCCCCTTGGGGTAGGTGTCGCTGGTCATGATGATGTGGGCGCGCTTGGTCAGCAGGGCCTCGAAGGCGTTGAAGAACTCTTCCTGGGTGCGGTCCTTGCCGGCGAAGAACTGCACGTCGTCGATCAGCAGCAGGTCGAGCGAGTGGTACTTGGCCTTGAGCTCGTCGAAGGTCTTGCGCTGGTAGTTCTTGACGACGTCGCTGATGAACTGCTCGGCGTGCAGGTACAGCACGCGGGCGTCGGGCCGGTCTTTCAGCAGCGCGTTGCCCACGGCGTGCACCAGGTGCGTCTTGCCCAGGCCCACGCCGCCGTAGATGAACAGCGGGTTGTACATGGCACCCGGGTTGCCGGCCACGTGCAGGGCGGCGGTGCGGGCCATCTGGTTGGCGCGGCCGGCGACAAGCGTGTCAAAAGTGAGCGCGGTGTTCAGGCGGTGGCTTTGCGCGGCCGGGGCTTGGGGGTGCAAGGGGCGCTTAGGGATGTCGACCATCCCCGCCTCACCCAAAACGCCGGCCATGCTGTTCAGCGCCACGGTGGCTGCTGCCACCGGCTGCGTGCGACGCAAGGCCACGGAGGCCTGGCTCTCGACGCGGGACGGCGGACTGGTGGACGAATTGGTGGCATTGGCGGGTGCGGCAATGCCCAGGTCCAGGCGTACGGCTTGGCCAGCCAGTTCGGCCAGCACGGCTTCGATGCGGTGTGCGTACTGCGCGCGGATCCAGTCCAGCTTGAAACGGTTAGGCACGCGGATGCTCACCACCAGGGGCGGTTGGGCATCGCTCTGGCCCTCGGCAGGCGCAGCGCCAGCCGGGGTGATGTTGGCGGCCAGCGGGCGGATCCAGGTGTTGAACTGCTGTGTGGGCAGTTCGGCAGCAAGGCGCTCGCCGGCTTGCTGCCAAAGGTCAAGGCTCATTGTGGACATCTTCTTGTAGGAGCCGCCGAAATCGGTTCCCCTCATGCTCGGCGGACCGCAGTTATCCACAAGATCGGCGGCGCAGTCAAGCCCCAGCGGCGAAGTCAGCGACCGCGCCACATCTGGCGGCTTTCGGTGCAAGTGTTTGACCACAAAGGACATTTTTGATGTAATCGTGGGTTTCCCGGATTCGCCTTAGGCCGCCCCAGGTGGCCCAACAGCGGCAGAACCCGGGTGAAACTCGGGTGAAGGCTCGGGTGAAGGCCCCACCTTACCCACATCGTCAACCCTGGCCGCAGGGGCCTGCTGTGAATACATGCAGGGTCGGACTCGGCCGCCAAGTTCCCAACCCAAACCCAGCAGGCCAGCCATGAAGCGCACCTACCAACCTTCCAAGATCCGCCGCGCCCGCACCCACGGTTTCCTCGTGCGGATGAAGACACGTGGCGGCCGCGCCGTGCTGAACGCCCGCCGCGCCAAGGGCCGCAAGCGCCTGGCCGTCTGAAGCCATTTCGGCTTCCGGCTCTGACCGGCCTTGTCGGCGGTCAGAGCCAGGGACCTCACCTGTCCAAGCCCAAGCCCAAGTCCAAGCCGATGCTTGGCCACCTTGTGCACAAGGCCGACTTTGAACGGCTGCTCGGTACGCGCTCTCGGACGCGGAGTGCTCACTTCTCTTTGCACCACCTGAACGTGGGGCCTTTTGTGTCCGCCAAGCCGCGCCGGTTGCAGCCAGCAGCCAAGTTATCCACACCAGTGGAACAACTTGCCGTACAAGCTGTGGATGACTTGCCTGCCGCAGTCTGGTTCGGTTGCATGGTGCCCAAGCGCCATGCCAAGCGCGCAGTGACGCGCAACCTGATCAAGCGCCAGATCCGTGAAGCTTTCGGCCGCCATGAACAGCGCCTGCCGCATGGCCTGTGGTTGCTGCGCCTGGTGGGCGGGTTCGCGCCGGCTCAGTTTGTCTCGGCGCGTTCTGACGCCTTGGCCTTGGCCGCGCGCAGCGAAATCGACGCCTTGCTGGCGCGGGTCGCCACCGGTGCCTGAGATGCTGCTGCGCACCTTTGCCGCTGCCCTGGCACGCCTGCCCCAGCGCCTGCTGATCGGCTTGGTGAAAGCCTATCGTCTACTGCTGAAAGCCTGGATCGGCAACGCCTGCCGTTTCGAACCGAGTTGCTCCGCCTACGCGCTTCAAGCCCTGGAACGCCACGGCGCTGCCAAGGGCTCGCTGCTCAGCGCCAAGCGCCTGCTGCGCTGCCACCCTTATTGCCAGGGCGGGCACGACCCCGTCCCTGAAACGTCCACGACTCCTGCCGCCGGGCTTTTCACCCGGCTATTGCCATGACCGATATGCGCCGCACCATCCTATGGGTGGTTTTCACGATGTCGCTCGTCCTGCTTTGGGACGCGTGGAACAAGCACAACGGGCAAGCGGGCTTCTTCGGGGTCAAGCCGCCCGTGGCGGCACCTGCCACAGCCGCAGCAGGTTCCGCCCCGGCCTTGGCTGGGGCTGTGCCAGCCGCCGCGGTCGTGCCGGGCGCGTTGCCCGCCAGCGCTGCCGCGCCCACAGCGCCGGTGGCAGCCGCCGCCGCGCCCAAGAGCGAGCAGGTCACCCTCACCACCGACCGCGTCAAGGCCACCTTCGACACGCAAGGCGGCTCGCTGGTGAAGCTGGAACTGCTGGATTTCCGCGACCCTGTGGATGCCACCAAGAACGTGGTGTTGATGGACCAGAGCGCCAAGCGCTTTTACGCCGCGCAGTCGGGCCTGGTCACCGGCCAGGCGGGCGTGACCCTGCCCAACCACTTCACGCTGATGAACCTGGTGCCGGGCGTTCGCACACTGGCACAGGGCGCTGCCGATGTGAGCATCCGCTTCGAGAGCTCGGTTGTGGACGGCGTGAAGCTGGCCAAGACCTACACGCTCAAGCGGGGCGACTACACCATCACGGTGAAGCACGAGGTCATCAACCAGGGCGCGGTGGCGGTGTCACCGCAGCTGTACCTGCAACTGGCCCGCGACGGCAACCCGCCCGAAGGCGAGAGCAGCTTCTACTTCACCTTCACCGGCCCGGCCGTCTACACCGACACCAAGAAGTTCCAGAAGGTGGACTTCAAGGACATCGCCAAGG
>JBEEJT010000010.1:0-3856 GCA_041169085.1 Pseudomonadota bacterium
GTGGTTGATCTTGTGCTGCAGGGCCCAGGCGGTGGGATAGCTCACGCCCAGTTGCCGCTTCAGCGCCAGCGAGGACAGCGCGGTCTTGGCCTGGCTGAGCAGGTAGATCGCCAGGAACCACGTGCGCAGCGGCAACTTGGTGTGCTCGAACAAGCTACCCACGGTGAGCGAGGTTTGGTAGCGGCAGGCCTGGCACTCGAAGAGCTTGCGCGCACCGTGGCCGACTACCCAATGTTCAGCCGCGTTGCAGCGCAGGCAGCGAAAGCCGTCGGGCCAGCGCGCGGCCTTGACGGCCTGCGCGCACTGCTTTTCGGTGCCGAAGCGCTCGATGAATTCCGGCAGCGACATGCCGCGCTGGAACTGGATCGTGTTGAAGGTCATGGCCTCGGCTCCCAGAGTGGATACCGCTCAGGCTATCTGCCAGGTAGCTCGCCAGATGAGCGACCTGAGGCAACTTACTAATCAGGTCCCATCAACGCTGATAGCCGCTGCGATGTTTCCTTTCAACCACGGCCTCTACAAGGAGGGCCGCATGCAGATGTTCGTCTCGGCCGGCGCTGGGACGTTCGTGCAACGAATTCGCCTGGGTTCAAGCAACGAAATCAACTTGCTACGCCTTCATCCGATTGAGAAACACTGACCACATTCACTCGACCAGGCGATCACGATGATCTACATCCACGTGCCCAGAATGGGCGGTGGCACGGTGCGCAGTCGCTTGGATTCACTGTCCAGCGCGGAGCGACGCCAAAGCAGACGCTGGCTACCTCTTGCTGTTCGTCAAGGGCGGATCCCATGGCTGGCGGTTCGACTACAGCTTTGAGGGGAGGCGCAAGACACTCAGCCTCGGCACCTACCCTGCCACCGGGCTGGCACTGGCAAGAAAGCAAGCGGCCGAAGCAAGGAAGCTGGTACGCGAAGGCGTTGACCCAAGCGCAGCACGCCAGGAGAAGAAGGCCGAGATCACCAAGCAGCGAGCGATCACTGAGATGCTCGAAGCAGGCGTAGCCCTGCCAGAAAGCTTTGAGGCCGTCGCGCGGGAATGGTTTGCCAGCTCAGGTTGAGCGCCCGACGCTCAACCCCGGGCTAGTGTCCTGTCCCGTTAGTTTCTGGCATTAATCATGCATGCTGTTGCGGTATCTTGGAACCGGGATATCGCGATGAGGACAGGCCGACCGAAGGTTGAATTGCTGCTGACTGATGAGGAGCGCGCGCAGCTTCAGTCGTTTGCTCGCAGCCGCTCGCTGCCCGCTGCGTTGAGCACGCGGGCGCGCATCGTTCTGAGTAGCGCAGACGGCGAACTCAACAGCGCCATTGCCGCGCGTTTGAAGCTCACCAAGGCGACCGTGGGGAAGTGGCGCACGCGGTTCATTGAGCGACGCATCGCGGGTCTGTACGACGATGTGCGCCCGGGCAAGCCTCGCACGATCGACGATGAGCGTGTGGCGCAATTGATCAAGACCACGCTGCATACGAAACCGGCCAATGGCTCGACGCACTGGAGCGTGCGCACCGTGGCCGCCGAGACCGGCATCTCCAAGACCAGCGTGCAGCGCTACTTCCAGCTCTTCGGGCTGCAGCCCCATCGCACCGAGAGCTTCAAGCTGTCCAACGACCCGTTCTTCATCGAGAAGCTGCGCGATGTGGTCGGCCTGTACCTGAGCCCCTCGGACAACGCGCTGGTCATCTGCGTGGATGAGAAGAGCCAGTGCCAGGCGCTGGAGCGCACGCAGCCGATGCTGCCCATGGGCTTCGGCTACGTCGAGGGCGTCACGCACGACTACAAGCGTCACGGCACGACCACGCTGTTCGCAGCGCTGAACGTGCTCAATGGCGCCGTGCTGGCTGCCTGCAAGCCGCGTCACCGGCATCAGGAGTTCCTGTCCTTCCTGCGTGACATCGACAAGGCGGTGCCTGCCGAGTTGGACGTTCACTGCATCTGCGACAACTACGCCACCCACTGCCACCCAAAGATCAAGGCCTGGCTGGCCACCAAGCCGCGCTGGCACATGCACTTCATTCCGACCTACAGCTCGTGGCTGAACCAGGTCGAGCGCTTTTTCGCGCTGATCACCGACAAGGCCATCCGCCGCGGTTCGCTCACCAGCGTCAAGCAACTCGTGCAGCGCATCGACCACTTCGTCGCCGCACACAACGCGAATTGCCAGCCTTTCAAGTGGACCGCCACTGCAGACTCCATCCTCGAAAAGCTGCATCGACTTTGTTCACGTATCAGTGGGACAGGACACTAGCGCGACGGCCGAGCCGCTGCGATCACTTCAGAAAGGCCCGGTCACGGGCATGGCGCGTGTGAGGAGTGGCGATCTGGCCGGCCCCGCGCGAAGCGCAGACCATCGGCACCGGCCAGTTCGCCAAGCAGGCCCGTTCACGCGCAGCGGGAAGGAAACAGGCCCGAGATCGCCTCGCACGGGAGGGCCGCGCACCCTGGACTCGCGCTCGCAGCGCGCCTCGCGTCAGCGACGAGGGCCGAAGGCATGTGAGGGTCAAGCCTTGCTTCGGGTGAGTTCTTGTGCGGAGGGGCTTTGTTGCACAACTCCGCGAGCTGAGCCGTTAGGCTGTAGGCATGGATGAAGGGAAGAAGAAGCCGGGCAAGTACCGAACGACGAACTGGGCGGCCTACAACGCGGCGCTGAAGTCCCGAGGGTCGCTGACTGTGTGGCTGGACCGGGATATGCAATGGCTGGCCGTGCCCACCGGCAAACCCGGCCGCCACCCCACCTTCTCAGACGCGGCGATCCAGTTCTGCCTGAGCATCAAATGCCTGTTCGGGCTGCCCTTGCGCCAAAGCCTGGGCCTGGTGCAAAGCCTGCTGACGCTGGCTCGGCTGGACTGGCCCGTGCCCGACTTCAGCACCCTGAGCCGGCGCCAAGCCAAGCTGCAAGTGCAGCTGAGCTACCGCCCGAACACGACGGCGCTGAACCTGCTGGTGGACAGCACCGGCATCAAGTTCATCGGCGAGGGGGAATGCAAGCGCAAGAAGCATGGCGCCGAGTACCGGCGCCAGTGGCGCAAGGTGCACCTGGGCATCGATGCAGACAGCCTGGAGATCCGGGCCATCGAGGTGACGGACAACACCGTGGGCGATGCACCGATGCTGCCGGAACTGCTCAAGCAGATCCAGCCGGATGAGGCCATCGCCAGTGTGAGCGCAGATGGGGCCTACGACACCAAGGCGTGCCATGCGGCCATTGCGGGGCGAGGAGCGATGGCGGTGATCCCGCCGCGCAAGAACGCGCAGGCCTGGAAGGGCGAAGGGGCCGCTGCGCGAGTGCGTAATGCGGCGGTGCTGGCCTGCCAGCGGCTGGGGCGTGCGATCTGGAAACGCTGGAGTGGCTACCACCGGCGCAGCTTGGTGGAGACCAAGATGCACTGCTTCAAGCGGCTGGGTGAACGGGTGATGGCGCGCAGCTTCGCGCGTCAGGTGGTGGAGCTGCACGTGCGCGTGGCACTGCTCAACCGCTTCACCCATCTGGGCGCACCGCTCACCGTCGCCGTGGCATGACTCCGTCTGGGGTCGGGGGAATTGCGCTTTGTGGATGGGTTGCGCAACAAAGCCATCAACAGGCAAAAGACGTGGCCCTATCTCGGGAGGAAGTCGTATTACAACGTGAGTTGGCTATGACCGTTGCTGAAATAGAATCTTTTCCGACAAAGGTCAAAATTCAAGTTGGTGAGTTAGAACGCCAGTACAGGACTGCGCGACTAGAGGTAATTGAGAGCGAAGCTCGTAGACGGGGAATACTCTCGGCAACTGTTGAGGGCCAGTTTGAGGGGCTCAGCGTGCAGGTAGGACAGCCGTGCGATCCATCAAAACCCGTCGCCAAGATCATTCAAG
>JBEEJT010000011.1:0-7179 GCA_041169085.1 Pseudomonadota bacterium
GATGGTCGGCGCTCAGCCTGAACAGGTGGCCGACATCGTGTTGCGGTCGGCCGAGAGCGGCTCGGTGGTGAGCGTCAGGCTGTTGAAGCCCAGTGGCCAGCCGCTGCTGCATGTGGCCAGAGAACAGGACGCGCTGCGCATCACCCACGACGCCCCCGGCTCCCGGGTCGCCACGCCTGCGAGGGCGGTCACCCAGATCGAACACGACGAGCCGGCTGGCCGCCTGGTGATCTGGCAGCCCGTCATCACCAACCTGCTCGAAGGCTGGGTGCGCCTGGAATACGACACGCGCGACTTGCAGGCCTTGCGCTGGCGCATCTGGCGCAACACGCTGGTGGTGGCGGCCCTGGCCGTGGCAGGCTGTGGCCTGATGCTGGCCTGGGTGTTGCGCAAGCCCTTGCGCGCGTTGCAACAAGCCAAGCAGTTCGCCGCCGACATCGCCCAGGCCGATGGGCGCCAACTGTCGCTGGAAGGCGGCCCGATCGAAGTGATGGAGCTCAACCGGGCGCTCAACGAAGCGTCCATGATGATGCGCCAACAGCTGTTGATCATCGAAGACTGGTTTCGCGAGCACAGCGAACACGAAGCCCGGCTGGCCGAGCGCAACGCCCAGCTGGGCGCCATCTTCAGCCTGAGCCGAGACGGCTTGCTCACGCTCGACCAGGACCAGCGCGTGCTGTTTGCCAACCGCTCGTTCATGCAGCTCACGGGCCTCAGCAGCGAAGAGGTGGTGGGCAGCCACCTGAGCGAACTCAGTGACCGGCTCCAACAGCTGGCGCAGCCGGGCTCACGCTTCGAGGGCTTGAGCCAGGCCTTCCCGCCGGCTGACAGCTCAGCCGCACCGGCACCGGCCACGCCAGCCCCAGCCGTGGACGAGCAACTGCTGGTGTTGGGCGAAGGGGTGCAGCGCAGCGTGGTCAATGTGACGGGCCAGCGCAGCGACAGCCCCGCCGTCAGCGGTGTGCTCTACCTCACCGACGTGACGCGGCAGCACACGCTCGACCAGATCAAGAGCGAGTTCCTGTCGATGGCGGCGCACGAGTTGCGCACGCCCATGGTCAGCATCTTTGGCTTCACCGAGTTGATGCTCAAGCGCGAGATGTCAGCCGAGCAGCGCACCGACCTGTTGGGCCGCATCCACCGCCATGGGCAGTCGATGATCGCCATCCTCAACGAGTTGCTCGACCTGGCGCGCATCGAGTCGCGCCGTGGCCAGGACTTCAAGTTCGAAGAAGTCGACTTCGCCACCGTGGTCCAGAGCGTGTTGACCGATTACAAGCCCCCGGTGGGGCGCGACACCCCCGTGGTGCAGCTGCCACCCGGGCCCATGCCGGTGCGCGCCGACGTCCACAAGCTGCAGCAAGCGGTGCTCAACATCGTCTCCAACGCCTACAAGTATTCGCCCGAAGGCGGTGAGGTGGCGGTGCGCTTCACCACGCGCCGAGACGAACACGGCCGCCTGCGCCATGGCGTGACGATCGAAGACCACGGCATGGGCTTGAGCCCTTCCGACCTGGCCCGG
Source organism: Pseudomonadota bacterium (assembly GCA_041169085.1). Taxonomy (GTDB): domain Bacteria; phylum Pseudomonadota; class Gammaproteobacteria; order Burkholderiales; family Burkholderiaceae_C; genus Aquabacterium. Next base: position 1,523 of record JBEEJT010000011.1, read on the forward strand.
CTGGGCGAACGCTTCTTCCGCGTCGACAAATCGGGCAACATCCCGGGCACCGGCCTGGGCGTGAGCATCGTCAAGGAGCTCATGGAGCTGATGGGCGGGCGCATGCAGGTGCACAGCACCTTGGGCGAGGGCACACAAGTCTCGCTGTGGCTGTGAACCCCACCACCTGAACAGCGCGCGCCACGCGCCTCCCTACAATGCCCGGGCGGCCTGCCTTGGAGGGCCGTGTAGGCAGGAGCAGGCCGTGGCCCCGGAATCAACGTCCACCCAGAGCATCACCCGTTGGCTGGCCGCCGCTCGCGCAGGCGACGACCAGGCCTTGGACCGCCTGTTCGAGCGGCTTTACCCCGAGCTGCGCGACATGGCCGCCGCGCGCCTGAGCCGCCATGACCCTCATCAACTCCAGCTCGACGCCACGGCGCTCGTGCACGAGTCTTACCTGCGGCTGGTCGAACTGCAACAGCTCGACTGGATCGACCGTCACCACTTCATGGCTTACGCGGCCAAGGTGATGCGCTCGGTGGTGGTCGACCTGGTGCGCGCCCAACAGGCGCTGCGGCGTGGCGGAGACCAGGCTTTCATCACCCTCAACACCGCGCTCCAGGACCAGTTGCCCAGCGGCGAGGACGAGGTGCTGGCCATCCACGAGGCCTTGGCCGGCTTGGCCGAAGTGGACCCGCGCCTGGTGCAAGTGGTGGAGATGCGCTATTTCGTGGGCCTGACCCAAGACGAGATCGGCCAGGCCCTGGGCTTGAGCACACGCACCATCGAGCGCGATTGGGAGCGCGCCCGGCTATACCTCTACACGGCTTTGCAGCGATGAGCGAGCCCCGCTCCCCGGCCCAGTGGGCCCGCCTCATGCCGTGGCTGGAGCGGGCGCTCGACGTGCCCGCCCAGGAGCAAGCGGCCTGGCTGGCCCGACAAGACCTGGCCGACGACCTGCGCGCCGAATTGCAAGCCTTGTTGGCCCAACGCCAGGCCATGGACGCGCAAGGCTTTTTGCAAGGGGGCCCGCCGCGCCAGGCCGAAGCCTTGCAAGACGGCCTGTTCGTGGGCGATTTGATCGGCCCCTGGCGCCTGCTGCGCCTGCTGGGCCAGGGCGGCATGAGCGTGGTGTGGCTGGCCGAGCGCGACGACGGCCAGGTGCGCCGCCAGGTGGCGCTCAAGCTGCCCCACGCCGGCCCCGGGCAAGAGCTGCTGGCCGCCCGCCTGCGCCGCGAACGCGACTTCCTGGCCGCACTCGAACACCCGCACATCGCCCGGCTCTATGACGTGGGCGTCACGCCCCAGGGCCTGCCCTACATGGCGCTGGAGTACGTGGACGGCCTGCCGCTGCACGCCTATGCCCACCAGCACCAGCTGGGCGTCAGCGCGCGGCTGCAGCTGTTCTTGCAAGTGCTGGCCGCCGTGCAGCACGCCCATCAGCAGCTGGTGCTGCACCGCGACCTCAAGCCCGGCAACATCCTGGTGGACGCGCAAGGCCAGGTGAAACTGCTGGACTTCGGCATCGCCAAGCTCATTCGCGGCACCGACGACCCGCTGGCCAGCGGCACGGCGCCGTCGACCGAACTCACGCAGCACAGCGGCCAGGTGCTCACCCCTGATTACGCCGCGCCCGAACAGATCGCCGGCCAGCCGCTGACCACCGCCAGCGACGTGTACGCCCTGGGCGTGGTGCTGTTCGAGCTGCTCACCGGCCAGCGCCCCTACAAGCTGCCGCGCGGCACCCGTGGCGCGCTGGAGGACGCCATCTTGCACGTGGAGCCGCGCCGCCCCAGTGAGGTGTGGCGCGACACCGAAGCCACCACCCTGCAGCCCGACGCCGCCACGCCGCGCGAACTGGCCGCGCACTTCGGCAGCAGCCCAGCGCGCCTGGCCCAGCGCCTGCACGGCGACCTGGACGTGATCGTGGCGCAGGCCCTGCAGAAAAGCCCGGCCCGCCGCTACCCCAGCGCCGAAGCGCTGGCGCAAGACATCCGCCGCCACCTGGCCAGCGAGCCCATTGCCGCCCAGCCCGACAGCCGCTGGTACCGCACCCGAAAATACGTGCGCCGCCACGCCTGGGCCCTGAGCGCCGTGGCCGCCGTGGTGGCCGCGCTGGGCGTGGGCCTGGGGCTGGCGCTGTGGCAGGCCCGCGAAGCCAGGCTGGAAGCGGCCAAGGCCAAAGCCATTCAAGGGTTCCTGGTGGGCTTGTTCGAGAACGGCGATGTGGAGCAGCCCGATGCGCTGCGCAAGCGGCAGCAGACGGTGCAGGACTTGTTGGTGGGGAGTGCGCGGGTGTTGTCGGGGGCGATTTCAGGGCCAGCCTTAGGGCCGGATTCGGGGGCGCCGTCGGCGCCAGCTTCCGGGCCGGCGTCGGGTGCGGCATCCGTTGCGACATCAGGCGCGGCGGGCATAGGCGGCGCCCCGGTGCACGACCTGCGTGACCAGCCAGCGGTGCGCGCCGAACTGCAAGGCGTGCTGGGGCAGTTGCTGCACAACCTGAGCTTGAACGACGACGCGCTGGCGGTGCGGCGGGCGCGGGTGCAGCAGCTGCAGGCCATGGGCGCCGAACCTGCGGAGTTGGCACAGGCTTGGCGGGAGTTGGCGGACAGCCAAGACGCGCGGGGCGACCTGACCGGTGCGCGCGACAGCTTGAACCACGCGCTGCAGATCTGCGAGGCCCACGGCATGCGGCCTGCTGCGCTGTGCTGGGGCACCCAGGCCCAGCAAGGGTGGTTGATGCTGCAAGGAGGCAAGCCGGAAGATGCGTTGAAGCGCATTGAGCCCGCAGTGCAGCGGCTGCGGGCCGAAGTGCCTGGGAGCCTGGCGCTTGCGCAGGCTTTATCGCAGATGGGGGATGCCTTGAGCAACACAGGGCGCATTGACCCGGCTGCAGCGTTGTATGACGAGGCCATGGCGCTGCGAGCGAAGACGTGGGGGCCGCGATCAGTGCGGCTGGCGCTGGAACATCAGAAGTTGGCCATGGCCTGGGCATCACAAGAACGCAGTGGCCCCGCCCTGCGCGAGTTCCGCCTGGCCGAAGATGCGCTGCGCCGGACACTCGGACGGGAACACAATGCCACCTTGCTGGTAACAGTGCAGCGCGCCCGATTGGAGGTGCGCTCCAACTTCAATCCACACAGTATGGCCGACCTGCGCCGCGCAGCATCCCTACTCGACCAGCGCAGCGAGCAATTGAGTCCCCGCCCACATTTCGAGGCCCTGATGACCCTGGCAGAAGCACTGCAGCTCACTGGAGACCTGGCGGGGGCACAGCCACTATTGATCCGCGCAATGAACGTGGCCCAGACTTCTCCCCAAGCAAGAGTGGGCCTCAGCACAGCCATGACAGCCATGGCATTCTATTTGCAAGAGACAGGTGCGTATGAGCAAGCTCGGCCGTTGCTGCAACGCGCAAGCAATGCACTGGTAGCAGCGTTGGGCCCCAATCATCCTCATTTGGTTGTAACGGCTGATTACTTCTATGCTCTCGACATGGCGGAAGCTTTGGGGCGAGGTGGTCAATTGCCAAAGCTACCCAAAGGTAAGTTGTCCCCGCCCGAACTCATCCTATTTGGACGTACCCCAGAGGCACTGGCCCTGGCCCGCTACAACTGGGCGCAAGCTCAGACCACGCCAACCACCGAGCGACAGGCGCTTTCGATGTATGCCGCAGCAGACCAGTTGGGCCGAGCATTTGCCGCCAACGGTCAATGCGATCAAGCTATTGCGCCCTTCCGAGAAGCATTGCGGACCTTGGCATCAGCTCATCGTGACAGCCCCTACCTGCTGGCCACTCGATCCCGTCTGGGTCTATGTCTGCTGAAAGCTGGCGACGCCGTTGCCGCCTCAGCCTTGGCGCCTCTTGTGCAACGGCGACTGGCACACGACGTGAAGCCTTCGTTGGGGCCTCACCTCACGCGGGAAGCCCGTCAATTCCTGGGCGAATGGCGGCAGCGCTCCGAGATGGTTTACTCCAAGCCATGAGGGTCACGCTGGCCTTGTCAAGGGGCAGGAGTCATCCAAATGCACAGTGCTTAGGGATTACAAATTCAATTGATTGAAATTTATCCTCGACATTCACCACAGGAGCACCCCATGCACACGATCCGCATTACCGCACTCGCGATGGCCATCAGCGCGCCCCTTGCAGCCCAGGCAGACGTCACCCCGCCACCGACGCCCCCAGTCAATACTGTGGCCGCGCCTGCCACGGCGTCCACCGTCGCCACCAAGCTGGCACCGGGCGCGAAAGCCGTCGGCGGCAAAACGGCCACGCTGCAAACCAATGCCACCTCAAACGGCGACGACCGCTCGCAGTCCATTGGTACCGTAGTTGTGCCGCCCCGTCCCCCGAAAAAGGAAGCCCTCGAAGCCGCCAAGGCCGCGGCCAAAGCCGGCCAACACTGACGCTCAGCGGCTCACCCCGAGCAGCCTCAGCGGCCAACCACGCCCGATGCCCAGCACCACGCTGGCTCGGGCGTTTCTGTTTTAAGCTGCCCACCGGACCGAGGCCCCGCTTCGGCATCCACATTCATCATCAATTCAGGAGCACCCATGCACCCCCTCCGCCACACCTGCCTGGCGCACGTCAACGCCACGCACCCGGCCACGCGCCCCGTCGCGGCCCTGCCCAGCGCCACGCCCAGCACCACCAGCCAGACTGGCCCGCAGTTCCACATCTTGCAGTCGCTCGGCACTGTGCCCATTCCCCCCAGGCCCCCCAAGTGAGCCTGGCCACCACCGGCCCATCCTCACGGCGCCAAAGTGCAGCGCCCACCCGACACCCCGGTCAACACGGCCTTGATCTGCCTTTGGCCCGGGGCCGGCCTGGGGCATGATGCGGTGCAACGCCCCTTGCCGTGACCTGCCCATGCCACGCCTTGCTCCGCACCGTTTCCCTGCGTTCCGCCTGCGCCTGGCGCCTGCCTTGATGGCCGGTGCCCTGGCCTGGGGCCTGCCCGCCCAGTCGGCGCAAGCGGGGCGGCTGCTGCAAGGCGCGCCGTCCATGAGCCTGTCTGCGGGCCAGGGCATGCCGCCCGACACCGCCGCCGCGCCCGCCGACGAAGGCAACCCACACCCCAGCCCGACCAGGAAGGGCAAGCGCAAGAGCCGGGAACAGGCGGCCCACGCCCCGCTGAACCTGGACACCTCGCTGAGCCTGCCCACCCAAGCTGCCACGGCGATCGACGCCGCCGCGCCCGTGGCGGCCAAGCCGGTTCGCAAGCCGCGACGCCACAAGCACAGCGACGAAGCCCAGGCCACCGCGCCGGGCGACGACACCCTTTCGGCCAGCCCCAAAGGCCGCATCGCCCCACGCGTGCTGGTCATCACCATGTTCGAGCCCGAGGCCCGCCCCTGGCTCGACCGCCTGGGCCCGTGGACGCGCACCCACATCCCCGGCCTGGGCGACGACTACCCCTGGCTGGCCTGCAACCGCGACCAGGTCTGCGTGGTCACCACCGGCATGGGCCACACCAACGCCGCCGCTTCGGGCACCGCGCTGGCGCTGTCGCCCAAGCTGGACCTGCGCCGCAGCTACATCGTGGTGGCCGGCATCGGTGGCATCAACCCCGAACTCGGCACGCTGGGCACGCCGGCCTGGGCCCGCTTCCTGGTCGACTGGGGCCTGCAATGGGAGATCGACGCCCGCGAAGCCCCGCCTGAGTGGCCCA
>JBEEJT010000012.1:0-8436 GCA_041169085.1 Pseudomonadota bacterium
AGCGACGGAAGCTGAGATTGATGCAAGCGAAGCGGAGCAACCGCTTCCGGGATGACCACTTCGCATGTCCGACCGACAGCTTAGGGCTCGAATCAGCCTCTCAGCCCAGCCACGCCCCTACAACCCCAACCCCCGCATCAGCGCCTCAGCCCGCGCGCTCACTTCGGGCGTCATGTGCATGGGCCGCCCCCACTCCCGCTGCGTCTCCCCCGGCCATTTGTTCGTCGCATCCATGCCCATCTTGCTGCCCAGGCCGCTCACGGGCGAGGCGAAGTCGAGGTAGTCGATGGGCGTTTGTTCGACCAGGGTGGTGTCGCGCACCGGGTCCATCCGTGTGGTGATGGCCCAGATGACTTCTTGCCAGTCGCGCGTGTTCACGTCGTCGTCCACGATCACGATGAACTTGGTGTACATGAATTGGCGCAGGAAGCTCCACACCCCGAAGAGCAGGCGCTTGGCGTGGCCGGGGTAGGCCTTCTTCATGCTCACGATGGCCATGCGGTAGCTGCAACCTTCGGGCGGCAAATAGAAGTCCACGATCTCGGGGAACTGCTTTTGCAGGATGGGCACGAACACTTCGTTGAGCGCCACCCCCAGCACAGCCGGCTCGTCCGGCGGTTTGCCGGTGTAGGTGGAGTGGTAGACCGGGTCGTCTCGGTGGGTGAGGCGGTTGATCTCGAAGACGGGGAACCAGTCTTGCTCGTTGTAATAACCCGTGTGGTCGCCATACGGGCCTTCGAGCGCGTGCAGGTAGCCGTTCTTCTCTTTGAGCGGCACGCCATGTGCGCTGGTGCCCTGGTAGCCCGCGGGGGCCGTGGGGATGTGGCCTTCGAGCACGATCTCGGCGCTGGCGGGCACTTGCAGCATTTCACCGCTTTGGCCAGCAGCGGTGTCGCACACCTCGGTGCGGCTGCCACGCAGCAAGCCGGCAAACTGGTATTCGCTCAGCGTGTCCGGCACCGGGGTGACGGCGCCCAGGATGGTGGCCGGGTCGGCGCCCAGCGCCACGGCGATGGGGAAGGGCTGACCAGGGTTGGCCAGCGCAAATTCGCGGAAATCCAGCGCGCCGCCTCGGTGGGCCAGCCAGCGCATGATGACCTGCCTGGGCCCGATGACTTGCTGGCGGTAGATGCCCAGGTTTTGGCGCCGACGCGGGTTGGGCACGTTTTGCGGCCCGCGCGTGACCACCAGGCCCCAGGTGATGAGGGGGGCGGCGTCGTCGGGCCAGCAATGTTGGATGGGCCAGTCGGCCAGGTCGATGTCGTCGCCTTCGAGCACGTTGGCCTGGCAGGTGGCGCGCTTCACCGTGCTGGGCTTCATGTCCCACAGGGCCTTGGCCATGTGAATGAGCTTGCCCGCGTCCTTGAGGCCGCGGGGCGGTTCAGGCTCCTTCAGGCTGGCCAACACGCGGCCAATATCCCGCAATTCGGAAACGTCGTCGGCGCCCATGCCCAGGGCCACCCTTCTGGGTGTTCCGAAAAGATTGGCCAAAACCGGTGTTTTGTAACGATGCGTGTGGGTTGCGCGGCCGTCGGAGCCGGGTTTCCCCGTGGCGTGATCGAACCAAATGGCCGGGCCGCCTGACCTTAACACTTTGTCGCAAATGGCCGTCATGTCGAGGAAAACCGAGGTCGGGGTGCTCACCCGGACCAGTTCGCCCTGGCGCTCCAGACCCGCCACAAAGTCGCGCAAATCGCGGTATTTCATCTATTGCAAGTTATAAGAAGTCAAGTCTTTATGCTTGACTGGTTATTTCCGGGCTGCCTAGAATCCGCCCCGTTCGATCCCGAAGCTTCATTTTTTCGGGTTTACCCTGGTGGCCCTCGAGGGTCACCACGCTGCCAGCCCTGGTGGTCCGACAGCAGAACAAGTCCGGTGCAGCTTGCCTGGCTTGTGCTGTCGGCGGCAGACAAGGTCCGCACGCCTTGCCTGCTTTTGTGCACCAGCCAGGGCCATTATCTCTGCCCGCGTGGGCGGGGCTGAGCCAGCAGGCCGGCCCGTTGGCCCCACCGCAGAGAGGAAAGGAGAAACATGACAGCGTCCGTGCGAGTGTTCAAGTTGTTCCTGCTCGATGTGTGGGGTGGCCTGCGCGTCTTCAGCCACAACGCCCTGGCGATGCTGGGACTGGCCGCTTTGGCCTTGACTGTGTTCGTGATGGGGCGCGCCGATGTGCGCCAGGATCTGGAAGCCCAAGCCCTGGGCTGGCTGAGCGAGCGTGCCGCCTTGCGCGGTGGTGTTGTCGCCAGCGTTGAAGAAGAAGAGGAAGACCTGGCCGACGCCGAGCCAGACGCCATCCAGCGCGCCACTGCCGCCAACCCGGCTGCGCTGAGCCGCCAGCAAGCGGCCGTCGCTTACTGGATCTCGCGCCGCTACAGCGTGGCGCCCGAGCCCATCAGCCGCCTGGTGCAGGAAGCCTGGGAGTTGGGCAAGCGCGCCCACATCGACCCGACGCTGCTTTTGGGTGTGATGGCGATCGAGTCCAGCTTCAACCCATTTGCCCAGAGCCACGTGGGGGCCCAAGGCCTGATGCAGGTGATGACCCGCATCCACCACGACAAGTACAAAAACTTTGGTGGCATGAACGCGGCGTTTGACCCGGTGACCAACCTGCGTGTGGGGGCACAGGTGCTGCGCGACTGCATCCGCAAGGCGGGCAGCCTCGAAGCCGGCCTCAAGCACTATGTGGGCGCTGCCAACCTGGTGGACGACGGTGGTTACGCCGCCCGCGTGACCGCCGAGGCGGGTTACCTCAAGCGCGTGGCCGACGGCGCCAAGGTGCCCACCAACGCGCCGCTGCCTCAGCCGCAGGCGGTGGCCGAAGCGCCCGTTCAGGGCGTGGTGTCGACCAAGTCGGTCGTGCCGGCGTCGCCTTCGGGCTCGTCGTCGCCGCAGCCGGCACCGGCGGCCAGCGAGGCCGCCACGGTGGTGGGCCCGGTGGCGCGTGCCCACACCCCTCTGGCCCCGCAACGCGTGGCCTGGCTGGAGCCGCAAGCTGGTGGCGACGCCAGCGCGAACGTCGCCCCCTGACACGGTCTCCGCGTTTTCGCTACAATGCGGCCCGCTGCGCAACTGGCGATACAGCGGTTGCCGCCTTGTCCCATCCGTCCGTCGGGGCAGACGAGCCAACCTGAGGTGGTGCACCACCGGGGAGCGCAGTCGGCCTGGGTTCGCCCAGGTCTTCAGCCGTTCGCCTGGGCAGCCCTCACATCTGGTTGATGCGCTCTTCTGCGCGCCTGCCGGCTCATGGGACTTCGTTTTTGAAGAGGACTGCCATCCATGTTTGAACGCGCCAAGCACACCATCGCCAACGTCGACCCCGAACTGTTCGCCGCCATCCAGGCCGAGAACCAGCGTCAGGAAGACCACATCGAGCTGATCGCCTCCGAGAACTACACCTCGCCGGCCGTCATGGAAGCCCAGGGCTCCCAGCTGACCAACAAGTACGCCGAAGGCTATCCCGGCAAGCGCTACTACGGTGGCTGCGAGCACGTGGACGTGGTCGAGCAACTGGCCATCGACCGCCTGAAGGCCCTGTTCGGTGCCGAATACGCCAACGTGCAGCCCAACTCGGGCTCGCAAGCCAACCAGGCCGTGTTCTTCGGTCTGCTGCAGCCTGGCGACACCATCATGGGCCTGAGCCTGGCCGAAGGCGGCCACCTGACCCACGGCATGCCGCTGAACATGTCGGGCAAGTGGTTCAAGGTCGTGTCCTACGGCCTGAACGCCGCTGAAGACATCGACTACGACAAGATGGAAGCCCTGGCGCGCGAGCACAAGCCCAAGCTCATCATCGCTGGCGCCTCGGCTTTTGCCCTGCGCATCGACTTCGAGCGCTTCGCCAAGATCGCCAAGGAAATCGGCGCCTACTTCATGGTGGACATGGCCCACTACGCCGGCCTGATCGCCGCGGGTGTGTACCCCAACCCCGTGCCGCACGCCGACGTCGTCACCTCGACCACCCACAAGAGCCTGCGTGGCCCGCGTGGCGGCATCATCCTGATGCGCGGTGAAGAAGTGGCCAAGAAGATCAACTCGGCCATCTTCCCTGGCATCCAGGGCGGCCCGCTGATGCACGTCATCGCCGGCAAGGCCGTGGCCTTCAAGGAAGCCGCATCGGCCGAGTTCAAGGCTTACCAAGAGCAAGTGGTGAAGAACGCTGCTGCCCTGGCCGACACGTTGACCAAGCGTGGTCTGCGCATCGTCAGCGGTCGCACCGAAAGCCATGTGATGCTGGTGGACCTGCGCCCCAAGAACCTGACGGGCAAGGAAGCCGAAGCCATCCTGGGCGCTGCACACATCACCTGCAACAAGAACGGCATCCCCAACGACCCGCAAAAGCCGATGGTCACCTCGGGCATCCGCCTGGGCTCGCCGGCCATGACCACGCGTGGTTTCAAGGAAGAGCAGGCCGTGGCTGTGGCCAACCTGATCGCCGACGTGCTGGACAACCCGCACGACGAGGCCACCATCGCCCGCGTGCGCGAGCAGGTGTCGGCACTGACCCGCCAGTTCCCGGTCTACCGTTGATCCTCGCGTTCCAGCCATGAACGCATGACACGAACCCGGCTTCGACACTCGTCAGGCCGGGTTTGTTGTTTCTGGCTGGCCCCACTTGCTCTTTTGCCTTTTTGAAAGCGCCCCATGCGTTGCCCTTTCTGCGGACATGCCGACACCCAGGTCGTGGAGACACGCGACTCTGACGAAGGCGATTCCACCCGCCGACGCCGCAAGTGCCCGTCTTGTGACAAGCGCTTCACCACCTACGAGCGCGCTGAAATCGAGCTGCCGGCCATCGTCAAGCGCGACGGCCGACGCACCGACTACGAGCGCGCCAAGCTCAAGTCGTCGATGATGGTGGCGCTGCGCAAGCGGCCGGTGAGTGCCGAGGCGCTGGAAGGCGCCATCGAGGCCATCGAGGCCAAGCTGCGCGGCAGTGGCGAGAAGGAAATCGATTCCACCCGCCTGGGCGAGTGGGTCATGCACGAGCTGCGCAAGCTCGACAAGGTGGCCTACGTGCGGTTCGCTTCGGTGTACCGCAGCTTTGACGATGTCTCGGAATTCGTCGCGGCCATCAAGGAAACTGGTAAAAAACCTCCCCCGTGAACGTGGGGTGAAACCGACGCAAACGGGCCCGTTTTCGCCTGGTGGCGATGAACGGCGCGCGGGCACCGACCAGCGGTCTTGTCGGATCTGGCGTGGTCCGTACAGTCTGGTTTCATGAAAAAGTACCGGTTTTCCGCGCAGGGCTTCACGCTCGTGGAGCTGATGGTCACCATCTCCGTGATGGTCATCCTGGGCATGATGGCGGCCCCGGCGATGCAGGCCTTTCTGGCCAAATCGTCGATGCAAAGTCTGCAGGCCGATTTTTCTCAAACCATGCAGCAGGCCCGGGCCGAGGCGGTGAACCGCAACACTTGCGTGAGCGTCTGCCAGCTGAAGAAGACGAATTCGGTGGCGGGCTGTGAATTCAGCGAGTCGGCGGCGGGCAATTGGCACAAAGGGTGGGTGATGTTCACCAACCCGTCCTGCAAGGGCTTGAGCTCGGACGACACGGCCTTGCCCAGTGGCGCCTCGATCTTGCGGGTGAGGGAGCCGGGCAACCCTCGTTATGAGCTCAGCACGGCGTCTGTCGTTCAGTTGGACCTGACTTTCAACTCGCGGGGGCTGCTGCTCAGCGACGGCACGACCTTGTGGTTGATGGACGCCCATTCGGAAAGCGGTGGTGTGCACCGCCGCCGCATGGTCGTCAGTCCTCAAGGTCGGGTGCTGGCGCAGGTGCTGAGTGAGGCGGATGTGGCTGCCGCAGCTGGACGTGAGAACCAATGATGCAAAAGACCTTGCTCAATTCGAGGGTGCGGCGGCAACGCGGCCTGACGCTGATGGAAGTGCTGGTGACCATGATGGTCATGGCCTTGGGTTTGCTGGGCATCGCGGGCTTGCAGACATCGACGATGCGCTACCAGTTGGGGTCGACCGAGCGTTCGAACGTGGCGTTGTTGCTGGCCGATTTCGCGGAGCGGGTGCGGGCCAACCTCAAGGTGGCGCCTGGCGAGATCGATGGGTCGAGGTACCTGATGCAAGACGCTGAAGACGCCGAAACCCCCGCTTATTCCTGGGACGCCATGCAAGGCACGCCCCCTACCGCGTCCAAAGACTGCGACAGCGCCGCCTGCACCGCCGATGAACTGGCCGAGTTCGACATGGCCGTCTGGCGTGCGCAGGTGCGCAAGATGCTGCCGGGCGGGGTGGCGCAAGTGAGTGGCACAACGGCCCAAGGCCTGCGCGTGACCTTGGCCTGGCGTGACAAGGACCACACAGCGGCACCGACAACCTGTGCTTCCGGTTTGGAAGGCATCGCCAATGACACGTGTTGCCCGGCCAGCCTGCAACTGTCCGCGGACATGTCCGGGGTGCGCTGTGCCAACTTCACGGTGAAGCCATGAGCAGGATGCCTCTCACTCACTGTCGTGCAGCTCGACAGACTCAGGCTGGCATGACCTTGGTCGAGTTGATGGTGGCGATGACCATCGCCATGGCCTTGGTGGCCGCTGTGTCCATGCTGTTTCTCAACACGCGGGTCTCCCAGCGCAGCACCGACGAGCGCAGCCAGATGCGGGAGACGGGCCTGATGGCGCTGGACATCCTGGGGCGGCAAATCGCGAATGCGGGCTTTTACCCCGCAGCCGCTGAGGAGCAGGGCCTGCCTGGCGCGGCCTACCAATCCGGCATGCCGGGCACTTACGCCAAGGCGATCGCTGCGGCGGCCTCGGACCCGACTGAGCGTTCGGATGCGCTGACCAATGGCTTGCATGGCTGCCACAGCGGTGTGCCAAAGGCCAATCTGAAGTTGTCGGGCTGCGATGCGACCTCCACGACGCTGGGCCGTGCGGGTTCCGATGGCATCACCGTGGCCTACTTCACCGACGACGCGATGTCCGACGACCTGGGTTGGCGGGCCGATTGCGGTCGTCACGACATTGCCGGCGACACGTGGATCAATGCGGCGCGCGCGAACGCCGCACTCGACCCCAAGATCTTGGGGGTGGCTGCCGGCAGCCGCACGGCGGCCGAGGGCCTGCCGCCCAAGCTGCCTTTGTTGGGGGTCAACCAGTTCTTCCTGCGACCGGTGCCCCGGGCGATCCTCAACGACGCGGGTCAGTCGATCAATGCGTATGAATTGGCTTGCCGTGGGATCGGTGGGCAATCGAGCGGTTCCATGTACGCGATCGGCCTGTTGCCTGGGGTCGAACAGATGGTGATCCGTTATGGCGTGGCCAATCAGGATAGGTATGTCAACGAATCCGATGCCACGCCTGAGCGCTACATGGACGCCAACGCCGTGACCACGGCGAATGCCTGGTCCAGGGTGACGATGGTGCGGGTGTGCGTGATGGTGCGCAACCTCAATGCCGTGACGCGGCGAGTGAGTGGGACCCAGGCCAAGAATTGCCTGGGGGGCAACGTCACGGACACCTCGATGGTGACCGAGACCTTCACCCGCACGTTTGCCATCAAGAACCGGCACCAAAACACCATCAGTGCAGCCTTCTGAAGATGCCCATGTCTGAACCCCTCAAGTCAACTGTGGATTCGCAGCGCGGTGTGGCGCTGATCGTGGTGTTGCTGTTCATGGCAGCTTTGGGTGTTGGCGGTTTGTACAGCGCGCGTTCAGCCTTGCTGGGCGAACGCATGGCCCGCAACCAGTTGGACAACCAGGTTGCCAGGCAAGCTGCGGAGGCCGCTTTGCGTGATGCGGAGGTGGACTTGGCCATACCGGACAGCGTCACCCGTGCCGGCGCGACCTGCTCGCGGGGTGAGAGCCGCCCGGTCAGCCAGGGCTTTGCCTATTTCACGGTCAGTTGTGACCGTGGGCAATGTGACCCAGGGCAGTCGATGGCCGATCGCTTGAACCTCGACTACAGCAAGGCCGGGGTCGTGGCAGGCGCCAAGGGGGCGGCCTGGTGGCCGACAGCCAAAGGCGGCAAGTGGGGCGACAACGATGGTGACATCGATTGCGCGTCGTTCACGGGTGCGGTGCCGTTGGGCACGTACACCGGTGCCAGCAAGATCCCTGGCGTGGCGCGCCAGCCCGAATACCTCATCGAGCAATTCCGCAAGGACAGCAAGACGGGTGACATCTACCGCATCACGGCCCGAGGTTTTGGCTACCGCACAGGCACGGAGGTGGTGATGCAGTCTTACTTCCAGGTGCCGGCCCTTTGAAGAACATGCACATGAAACAGGTGAAGAACATGGTGTCCCGTGCCTTGGTGTGGCTGCGAGCAGGCATGTGTCTGGTGGCCGGTTTGGTCGTGGCGGGGTCGATGGCTCAGGCCCAGACCGAGACGTTCAACGCAGGTGGTCTGGCGTCTGCCTACCCGCCCAACTTGAAGGCCGGCTTGGGTGGCCCCATGGTCATGTTGGTGGCTTCACGCG
>JBEEJT010000013.1:0-8186 GCA_041169085.1 Pseudomonadota bacterium
GGCTCGCCGCCCGTGCCCATCATCGCCGTCACGGCGAATGGGCGGGACGCTTACGAATCTCGCGGCGCCCCCGCAGGCATGAACGACTACCTGGGCAAGCCCTACGACAGCCAGGCCTTGAATGCCGTCATCCAGCGGCACCTGCCACCAGCTGCGGCCCCTGCGCAGCCAGCAGCCTCGCCGCCCTTGCGGGCCAGCGAGGCCGAAGCCTGATCAGGCCTTCTTCTCGTCGCGCAGTTCGCGGCGCAGGATCTTGCCCACGTTGGTCTTGGGCAGGTCGTTTCGGAACTCGATGTGCTTGGGGCACTTGTAGCCGGTCATCTGCTCATGGCAGTAAGCCTTGAGCTGCTCTTCGGTCAGCGTGCTGTCCTTGCGCACCACGAACAGCTTGACGGCTTCGCCCGACTTGGCGTCGGGGATGCCCACTGCCGCACACTCCATCACGCCGGGGTGCATGTTCACCACCTGCTCGACTTCGTTGGGGTACACGTTGAAGCCCGACACCAGGATCATGTCCTTCTTGCGGTCCACGATTTTCACCAGGCCGGCGTCGTCCATGACACCGATGTCACCGGTGCGGAAGAAGCCATCGGCCGTCATGACCTTGGCGGTTTCGTCCGGGCGGTTCCAGTAGCCAGCCATCACCTGAGGGCCACGGATCGAGATTTCGCCCACGCCGCCGATGGGCAGGTGGTTGCCGTCGTCGTCCAGGATGGCGATGTCGGTCGAGGGCACGGGGTAACCGATGGCGCCGTTGAAGCCGACGCTGTCGAGGCGGTTGACCGTGGCCACGGGCGACGTCTCCGACAAGCCATAACCTTCAACGATCGGGCAACCCGTCACTTGCTTCCACTTTTCTGCCGTGGCTTGCTGCACGGCCATGCCGCCGCCGTTGGAGATCTTCAGGCCCGAGAAATCGAGCTTGGCAAATTCAGGGTCATTGGCCAGCGCGTTGTACAGCGTGTTGACCGCCGGGAACTGGTTGACCTTGTACGGCTTGAGCGTCTTGACGAAGCCCGGGATGTCGCGCGGGTTGGCGATCAGGATGTTGAGCGTGCCCAGGCGGGCGCCCAGCATGTAGCAGGCCGTCAGCGCGAAGATGTGATACAGCGGCAGCGCGCACACGTTGACCAGCTGGCCTTGGCCCAGCTTGGCCAGTTCGGGCTTGAACCAGGCTTCGCATTGCAGGATGTTGGCCACCACGTTGCGGTGGGTGAGCGTGGCGCCCTTCGAGACGCCGGTGGTGCCACCGGTGTACTGCAGGAAGGCGATGTCCTGGCCCTTCAAGGCCGGGCGCTTGTAGGTGGCCTTGCGACCGTCGGCCAAGGCCTTCTTGAACGGCGTGACGCGGATGTGGGCGTCGTTGGGCAGCGTGAAAGCCGGCACCATCTTCTTGACATTGCGCACCACGAAGTTGACCAGCGGGCCCTTGAGGCCAGGCAACAGGTCGCCCATGGCGGCCAGCACGATGTGGCGCACGGGCGAACGCTTGACCACTTCCTGCAGCGTGACGGCGAAGTTCTCCAGGATGACGATGGCTTCGGCCCCCGAGTCCTTGAGTTGGTGTTCGAGTTCGCGCGGGGTGTACAGCGGGTTGACGTTGACCACCACATAGCCCGCACGCAACACGGCGGCGATCGCCACCATGTACTGGGGCGTGTTGGGCATCATCAGCGCGATGCGGGCACCCTTGGCCAGACCCTGTGCCTGGAACCACGCGCCCAGCGAACGAGACATCTCGTCGACTTGAGCGAACGACATGTGGGCGCCCATGAACGAAGCCATGTCACGGCTGGCGTATTGCTTGAAAGCCTGGTCCAGCAAGTCCACCAACGAGTCGTACTCATCGGGGTTGATTTGAGGAGGCACGCCCGGCTCGTAGTGTTGCAGCCAGGGTTTGGCGATCGCGTTCATGTCTGTTTTCCTTGTCGTTGAGGAAGCACCCGCACAGGCAGGCCACTGCATTGGCGTGAATGATGCCCTACAGAGATTCTGCAACATAGAAGAACAAGGGTAATCCCGCAGCGCCACACGCCGCAAGGCATGCGCAAAACGCTGCACAGCGGCGTCACGTCCAGCAAAACGCCATTCAGCCAGCCCTCACCTGCAGATGCCCCTACACGGCCACCGTGCAGTTTGACTCACAATGTTGTCAATCGTCGCGGCGCGCCAAAACGTGTCCCTGCGAGCCAACCCAACACACAAGACTGCTTCCATGGTCGATCCCGACATCCACCACCCGCTGGGCCCCAAGCGGCGCTGGTTCCTCAAAACCGCCCTGGTCATCGGGGCTGTGGGCGGCGCCCTCGGTGGGCTCGTTTACTGGCGCCGCGGCATGAGCGACGGCCAGCTCACCGAATCGGGCCGAGACGTCTTCCGCGGGCTGCTCGCCGGCTTCGTGGGCGACTTGCTGCCTGCCGACCCAGCCCAGCGCAAAGCGCACATCGACTCGCAATTGCCCAAGGTCGAGCGCTTTGTGAACTCGCTGCCTCAAGTGCTGCAAGTCGAGGTGAACGCCATCCTCGGCCTGCTGGGCAACGTGGCCACGCGCAAGCTGCTCACCGGCGTGTCGGTGGGCCTGCACGAAGCCAGCCCGCAAGAGCTGTCCCAGGCGCTCGACGCCATGCGCCTGCACGACCTGCCCAGCACCCGGCTTGTCTACCAGGTGCTGCGCAGCATCACCTGCATGGCCTTCTTCACCCAGAGCGAGAACTGGTCGCTCACCGGCTACCCTGGCCCCGTTGAAATATGAGCAAACTCCCCGATCCTTTCCGCGAAGGCCTGTCCAAGGGCTGGAAGGCCAGCAATGGCGCCGACGGCCTGCCTGACGCCATCGAATGCGACGTGGCCATCGTGGGCACGGGCGCTGGCGGCGGCATCACGGCCGAACTGCTGACCCGCGCCGGCCTCAACGTCGTGCTGATCGAAGAAGGCCCGCTGCGCACCAGCACCGACTTCAACCAGCGCGAATCGCAAGCCTACGCCGACCTCTACCAGGACGGCGCAGGTCGCAAGACCATGGATGCCGCCATCTCCATCCTGCAAGGCCGATGCGTGGGCGGCACCACCGTCATCAACTGGACCAGCTCCTTCCGCACACCGGCGTCCACGCTGGACTACTGGCGCAGCACCTTCGACCTGGCCGACTTCACCGAGGCCGCCATGGCCCCGTGGTTCGCCCAGGCCGAAAAGCGCCTGAACATGCACAAGTGGGAAGAAGCGCCCCCCAACCGCAACAACGAGATCTTGCGCGAAGGCGCCAAGAAGATCGGCATCGGCGCAGAGGTGATCCCCCGCAACGTCAAGGGCTGCTGGAACCTGGGCTCGTGCGGCATGGGTTGCCCCACCAACGCCAAGCAGTCGATGCTGGTGACCACGGTGCCCACGGCGCTGGAGACGGGCGCGCGCCTGTTCCACCAGACCCGCGTGGAACGCTTCGAGTTCGACAAGAACAAGGTGACGGGCCTGGTGTGCGCCGGCATCCAGGTCAACGGCAAGCGCGTCTCCGACAAGACCATGAAGGTCACCGCTCGGCACTATGTGTTGTCGGGCGGGGCCATCAACTCGCCCGTGCTGCTCAAGCGCTCCAACGCCCCGGACCCGCACGGCCTGCTGGGCAAGCGCACCTTCCTGCACCCGGTGGCGTTCTCAGGCGGCGTGTTCAATGAAAAGGTCGAAGGCTGGGCCGGTGCGCCGCAGTCCATCTACTCCGACCACTTCATCCACAACAACCCGCACAACGGCCCCATCGGCTACAAGCTGGAAGCCACGCCCATCCACCCGGGCCTGATGTCCATCCTGATTGGCGGCCACGGCTCAACGCTGGCCGAACGCTTCAAGGACTACCCGAACACGCAGATGATGCTGTCGCTGCTGCGCGATGGCTTCCACCCGGAGTCGGAAGGCGGCATCGCGATGGTCAACGTCGACGGCTCGGCCATGCTGCATTACCCGCTGACCGACTACGTGCTCGAAGGCTTCCGCTCTGCGCTGCTGACCATGGCTGAAGTGCAGTTCGCGGCTGGGGCCAAAAAGGTCATCCCCATGCACGAGCAGGCCAAGGCCTTCACCAGCTGGGCAGAAGCCAAGGCCGGCATCGCCGCCTTTGACATGAAGCCTTACCTGGTTGGCGCCGGCAGCGCCCACGTGATGGGTGGCTGCGGCATGGCGGGCAAGGAAAGCAAGGGCGTGGTGCGCCCGGACGGCGTGCACTGGCAAATCGAGAACCTGTCGGTGCACGATGGCTCGGTGTTCCCCACCTCGATCGGCGCCAACCCGCAGCTGTCCATCTACGGCACGGTCAACCGCATGGCCACGCAGCTGGCCAAGCGCCTGACGGGCAAGGACGTGGCCCTGGCCTGATCCCGGCGCACGGCCAACAAAAAACCCGCCTGGTTGCCCGGGCGGGTTTTTCATTGCTTCATCGGCAAACGCCGAAAGCCCGTGCCGAGGCCTCAGCCTCGGCGTGTCGTCATCACTTGCGGGTGCCGACGACTTCGACTTCCACGCGGCGGTTCTTCGAACGGCCGTCGGCGGTCTTGTTGTCAGCCACAGGCTGCGACAGGCCCTTGCCTTCGGTGTAGATGCGGTCGGCCGAAATGCCCTTCGACGACAGGAAGCCCTTCACGGCGTCAGCGCGCTTGATCGACAGCTTCTGGTTGTATTCGGCAGAGCCTTGCGAGTCGGTGTGACCCACGGCGATCACCACTTCCAGATCCAGACCCTTGACCTTGTCGGCCATGTCGGCCAGCTTGGCCATGCCGTCCTTCTTCAGGTCGGCCTTGTCGGTGTCGAAGTAGGCGTCAGCAGCGAAGCTCACCTTTTCCGGGGCAGCGGCAGGAGCCGGGGCCGGAGCGGGCGCCGGGGCAGGCGTCGGGACCGGAGCCGGCACCACCACAGGGGCCGGAGCGGGTGCGGGAGCCGGGGCAGGTGCCGGAGCGGGCGCCGGGGCAGGTGCAGCGGCCACAGGAGCGGGAGCCGGAGCCACCACAGGAGCGGGAGCCGGAGCCGGCTTGGCAGCAGCGGCAGCAGCAGGCACGCCGTCGCAACCTTGGACGCCGGTGGCCGGGGTCCAGAAGTTGTCGCGCCAGCACAGGTCGTAGTTGCTCTTCCAGACGCTCGAGCTGTCGTTGTTGCGCCAGTTGTCAATGGCTTGAGCCATGGCAGCAGACGACAGCAGGGTAGCGGCAACCAGGGCAGCAATCTTGTTCAGTTTGATCATGCACATCCTCGCAAGTTGAACGCAGCATTTGCTGCGGGTGGCCGGGCTGACCACGGACTCGTGACCTGGACCCGCACCGACGCGCATGACAACGCATGCCGGTGTCGCCCGGTTTACCCCGGACAGGGGGGATCCAAAGTGTCTTAAACGATTCTGCCATAGCAGCCCCCTTCCCCCGGGCTTCCCCTGAGGCGTATCCCGGCCAAGCGCTGGCTGTTGCGTTGGGGCGACAGCCCCCACCCAATTACAATGCCCGATTGATCTCGGAGGGGCTGGGCCCAGCCTGCGCGCCATGTGGCGTCTCTGTGGGATCTCCCCGTCTGTTAGTTGAGTCCGCATGACCCAATTTGCCAAGGAAACCCTGCCCATCAGCCTCGAAGAGGAGATGCGCCGCTCGTACCTCGATTACGCGATGAGCGTGATCGTCGGCCGTGCCCTGCCTGACGCCCGCGATGGCCTCAAGCCCGTGCACCGCCGCGTGTTGTATGCGATGAACGAGATGGGCAACACCTACAACGCCAAGTACCGCAAGAGTGCGCAGGCCGTGGGTGAGACGATGGGTAAGTACCACCCACACGGCGACTCGGCCATTTACGACACCATCGTGCGCATGGCGCAGCCGTTCAGCCTGCGCCACATGCTGATCGATGGCCAGGGCAACTTCGGCTCGATCGACGGTGACAACGCCGCCGCCATGCGGTACACCGAAATCCGCCTGGACAAGATCGCGCACGAGTTGCTGGCCGACATCGACAAGGACACCGTCGACTTCGGCCCCAACTACGACGGCAGCCACAAAGAGCCACATGTGCTGCCCACGCGGCTGCCCAACCTGCTGGTCAACGGCTCGGCCGGCATCGCGGTGGGCATGGCCACCAACATCCCGCCGCACAACCTCAACGAGGTGGTGGACGCCTGCCTGCATGCGCTGAAGAACCCAGAGTGCACGGTCGATGAGCTCATGGAGATCATCCCCGCACCCGACTTCCCCACCGCCGGCATCATCTATGGCCTGAGCGGCGTGCGCGAGGGCTACCGCACCGGCCGTGGCCGCGTGGTCATGCGCGCCCGTGTGCACTTCGAAGACATCGGCAAGGGCGACCGTCAGGCGATCATCGTCGACGAGATCCCCTACCAGGTGAACAAGAAGAACCTGCTCGAGCGCATCGCCGAGCTGGTCAACGAAAAGAAGATCGAAGGCATCAGCCACATCCAGGACGAGTCCGACAAGTCGGGCATGCGGGTGGTGATCGAGCTCAAGCGCGGTGAAGTGCCTGAGGTCGTGCTGAACAACCTGTACAAGCAGACGCAGCTGCAGGACACCTTCGGCATCAACATGGTGGCGCTGATCGACGGTCAGCCCAAGCTGTGCAACCTCAAAGACCTGGTGACGGTGTTCCTGGAGCACCGCCGCGAGGTGGTGACCCGCCGCACGGTGTTCGAGCTGCGCAAGGCCCGCGACCGTGGCCACGTGCTCGAAGGCCTGGCCGTGGCGCTGGCCAACATCGACGAGTTCATCGAAACCATCAAGACCAGCCCCACGCCGCCGGTGGCCAAGATGGCCCTGATGAGCAAGAGCTGGGACTCGTCACTGGTGCGCGAGATGCTGGCCCGCGTGGACGGCGACCCGCAGCAGTACCGCCCCGAGAGCCTGTCGCCCAACTTCGGCATGCAGCCCGATGGCCTGTACCGCCTGAGCGAAGACCAGGCCGGCGAAATCCTGCAGATGCGCCTGCAACGCCTGACGGGCCTGGAACAAGACAAGATCATTGGCGAATACAAGGAAGTGATGGCCTTGATCGCCGACCTGCTGGACATCCTGGCCAAGCCGGAACGCGTGTCGGCCATCATCGGCGAAGAGCTGCTGGCCATCCGTCAAGAATTCGGCCAGACCAAGCTGGGCGCACGCCGCTCGACCATCGAGCACAACGCGCAAGAGCTGGGCACCGAAGACCTGATCACCCCGACCGACATGGTGGTGACGCTCTCGCACACCGGCTACATCAAGAGCCAGCCGCTGTCTGAGTACCGCGCCCAAAAGCGCGGCGGCCGCGGCAAGCAGGCCACCGCCACGAAGGAAGACGACTGGATCGACCAGCTCTTCATCGCCAACACCCACGACTACATCCTGTGCTTCAGCAACCGGGGTCGCGTGTACTGGCTGAAGGTCTGGGAAGTGCCGCAGGGCTCACGCAACTCGCGCGGCAAGCCCATCGTCAACATGTTCCCGCTGGAGCCCGAAGAGAAGATCAACGTGGTGCTGCCGCTGACCGGCGAGTTCCGCACCTTCCCTGAAGACCACTACGTGTTCATGGCCACCCGCATGGGCACGGTCAAGAAGACGCCGCTGACCGACTTCAGCAACCCGCGCAAGGCCGGCATCATCGCCGTGGGCCTGGACGAGGGCGACATCCTGATCGGCGCCGCGCTGACCGACGGCAAGCACGACGTGATGCTGTTCAGCGATGGCGGCAAGGCCGTGCGCTTCGACGAAGAAGACGTGCGCCCGATGGGCCGCAGCGCCCGCGGCGTGCGCGGCATGATGCTGGAAGACGGCCAGTCGCTGATCGCGATGCTCGTGGCCGAAGACGAAACGCAGAGCGTGCTGACCGCGACCGAAAACGGCTATGGCAAGCGCACCAGCATCATCGAGTACACCCGCCACGGCCGTGGCACCAAGGGCATGATCGCCATCCAGCAGTCCGAGCGCAACGGCAAGGTGGTCGCGGCCACCCTGGTGCGCCCGGCCGATGAAATCATGCTGATCACCGACACGGGCGTGCTGGTGCGCACCCGCGTGGGCGAGATCCGCGAACTGGGTCGCGCCACGCAAGGCGTGACCCTGATCGCGCTGGACGAAGGCGCCAAGCTGATCGGCTTGCAACGCATCGTCGAGAACGACGCCCAGACCGATGTCACGGAAAGCAGTGACGATGAAACCCCGGATGCCGCCGCCCCCGAAGGC
>JBEEJT010000014.1:0-7155 GCA_041169085.1 Pseudomonadota bacterium
CCCGCGCCGTGCCACCGGCCCCGCCCAGCACCGCCCCCACCCCGCCCAGCACGCCCGCTGCCAGCCACACCAGCCGCCGACGCTCTGCGGCCCCCAGGCCCAACACGCCCAGAAGCGCCCACTGGGGCAGCCGCCGCGCCACCGACAAGGCCTGCACCGAAAACACCAGAAAGCCGCCCGTGAACAAGGCCACCAGGGCCAGCACGGTCAGGTTCACCCGGTAGGCACGAGACAGCTCGGACACCCGCTGGCCGCTGTCCTGCGCGCGCTCGGCCAACACGCCCGTCGGCCAGGCGGGTGAGCGGGTGTGGGCCAGGGCCCAGGCGGTGGCGTCGACGCCGGGCCGCAGCCTCACCTCGATGCGGCTCAGTTGGCCCCAGGCCCCTGCCAGGTCTTGCACCGCGGCGATGTCCATCACCGCCGTGGGCTCGGGGCCTTGGGCCGTGTCGCCGCGCACCACGACCGCTGCCTGCGGGCCTTCGGCCACGCTCACTTGCACTGGCCGCCCGGCACCACCCTCTCGCCAGCCCAGCGCCTGACGCGCCGCCGCGTTGAGGAACACGGCATGAGGGTCCAGCCAGGTCAGCCCGGCCCGCTGGCTGTCGTCCCCCGCCGGGGCTTCGGCCACCTGCGGCACCCGCATCGGCGTGACGGCCACCGCGGCCAGGGCGTCCAGGCCCCACAGCGTCACGCGCACCCGCCTGCCGTCTTCGGCTTGCAGCTCGGCCGTTCGCACCAGCACCGGGCTGGCCACGGCCACGTCGGGGTCGCGCGCCAACTGGCGCATCAGGCCCTCCGGCAACGGGCCACGGCTGGCACGCAGGCTCACATCGGCCTGGCCTTGTGCGGTGCGCATGGCGGCGCTGAACTCGCCCATGGCCGACTGGTTGATCAGGTGCACCGACAAGCCCAAGGCCACCCCCAGTGCCACAGCCAACACGGCCACCGCCTGCCGCCACGGGTGTTGCCGCCACTCGGGCAGGCTGTAGCGCCGCCACAGCCGCCAGGTCAGGCCCCAGCTCACGCTGAAGCCCCTCCCACAGCCAGCAAGCCATTGCGCGTGAGCCGGCACACCCGGTCGGCGCGGGCGGCGGCCACTTGAGAGTGGGTGACCATCACACAGGCCGTGCCGTGCTCCTGGGCCTGGCGGTGCAGCAAGTCCATGATGGCGGCGGCGGTGTCCGGGTCGAGGTTGCCCGTCGGCTCGTCGGCCAGGATGAGGCGTGGGCGGTGGATCAGGGCACGCGCAATGGCCACCCGCTGCAACTGCCCGCCCGACAGCTGCTGGGGCAAGCGCCCGCCCAGGCCGTCCAGGCCCACCTCGGCCAGCGCGCGCGCCACGCGCTGGGCCACCGCCGCATCGGGCTCTTGCAACAAGACCAGGGGCAAGCCCACGTTCTGGGCCACGTCCAGGTGGGGCAACACGTGAAAGGCCTGGAAGACGAAGCCGAGCTGCTGGCGGCGCATCAACGCAGCCTCACGCTCGCTCAGGCGCAGCCAGTCGCGCCCGTCGAGCACCACGCTGCCGCCGTCCATGGGCTCCAGCGCCGCGATGCCATTGAGCAGCGTGGACTTGCCCACACCCGATTCGCCCACGATGGCCACGAACTCGCCCGCCGCGACGGACAGGTCCACCTGTTCGAACACCGGCTGGTCGCCGTGGCGCTTGCTGAGGCCTTGGATGTGCAACATGAACGCAAGCATATCGGGCTGGCTGACGTATGCTGCGGCCCTGCCCCCTGAATGCAGCCGAAGGAGACCCATGTACCGCGCCATCCAGATCACCAAAGACGCCGACGGCTACCAGGCCCGCGTGACCGAACTCGACGACGACAACCTGCCGGAAGGCGACGTGACCGTGGACGTGGCGTTTTCCACGCTGAACTTCAAGGACGGCCTGGCCATCACCGGCAAGTCGCCCGTGGTGCGCAAGTTCCCGCTGGTGCCCGGCATCGACCTGGCTGGCACCGTGCGCGACAGCAGCCACCCCGAATTCAAGGCGGGCGACGCCGTGGTGCTCAACGGCTGGGGCGTGGGCGAAGGCCACAGTGGCGGCCTGGGCCAGCGTGCGCGCCTGAAGGGCGACTGGCTGGTGCCGCTGCCTGCGGCCTTCTCGGCGCAACAGGCCATGGCCATTGGCACGGCGGGCTACACCGCCATGCTGTGCGTCCTGGCGCTGGAGCGCCATGGCATCACGCCCGCTTCGGGCGAGGTGGTGGTGACGGGCGCCGCTGGCGGCGTGGGCTCGGTGGCTGTGGCCATCCTGGCCAAACTGGGCTACACCGTGGCCGCGGTGACCGGCCGGCCGCAAGAAGCCGACTACCTGAAGGCGCTGGGCGCGACCACCATCGTGGACCGCTCTGAGCTGAGCGCCCCCGGCAAGCCCTTGGCCAAGGAGCGCTGGGCCGCCGCCATCGACACCGTGGGCAGCCATGTGCTGGCCAATGTGTGCGCGGCGCTGAAATACCGTGGGGTGGTGGCCGCCTGCGGCCTGGCTGGCGGCATGGACTTGCCCGCCACCGTGGCGCCCTTCATCCTGCGCGGGGTGACGCTGGTCGGGGTCGATTCGGTGATGTGCCCCAAGGCCGAACGGCTGGTGGCATGGCAGCGCCTGGCCACCGACCTGGCCCCCGAGCAGCTGCAACGCATTGGCAGCCAGGTGATCGGCCTGGCCGACGCGTTGACCGTGGCCCCCGACTTGCTGGCGGGCCAGGTGCGCGGCCGCGTCGTGGTCGACGTCAACCGCTGAAGCGCACGGGCGAGGGCTGGGCTCAGTAGTTCAGCTCTTCGCCCAGCAGCGACTTCTTGAGCGACACCTCGGCGGGCTTGTCGCCGTACCAGATGCGCAGCACGGCGTTGTAGAACAAGGGGTCGGTGAACGGCTCGGTCACAGGCTTGCCGTTGAGCGTCATGGTGGTGCCATGGCCCGGCACCCAGTCGCCCACGACCACGTCGCCCTTCTTGAGGCCACCGATGCGCTCGAAGGCCTCGCCCAGCTTGGCCAGCGGGCCGAAGAGCTTGGCCTTTTCGTCCTTGTCGAGGTTCTTGTTGATGCCCGCCAGGAAGGCCACGCCGAACTCGTCGCCGCTGAAGTCGCGCAACATCACGATCTGGAAGCGCTTGGCCCCACTGTTGCCGAGCACCGCCGCCTGGCTGGTTTCCTTCTTGTTGAAGTACACACCCAGCACGTAGAGCTTGATCACCTTGGTGCGCAGGCCTGCGCCCGACAGCACCAGCGACTGGCCAGCCACCTTGGCGCCATCGTCGAGCTTGACCCCGACCACTTCCAGGGCGTGGGCCGACGGGCTGGCGAGCGCCGCCACCAAAGCGGCCCCGGCCATCAAGGCCATCAGGGCGGAAGGACGAGGCAGGGAACGGGCGATCTGGCGGGACATGGTTCGGGCTTTCTGATGGTGTGGGAGGACAGGCGGCGCCTCAGGCGTGCCCTTCGAGCTTGAACACGCTCACCGTGTGCGCCAGCATCTGGGCCTGGTTGCGCATGGATTCGGCGGCGGCAGCGGCCTGCTCGACCAGGGCCGCGTTCTGTTGGGTGACGGCGTCCATCTGGTGGATGGCTTCGCTCATGCTTTCGATCCCCATGCTTTGCGACTGGCTGGCCTGGGTGATCTCCTGGATGATGTCGCTGACCTGCTGCACGCTGGCCACAACCTTGTTCATGGTGTCGCCGGCTTCTTCCACCAGCGAGCCACCGTGTTGCACCTTCTCGACCGACTCGCTGATCAAGGTCTTGATCTCGCGTGCGGCGTTGGCGCTGCGCTGCGCCAGGGTGCGCACTTCGCCGGCCACCACCGCAAAGCCCCGACCTTGCTCGCCCGCGCGGGCGGCTTCCACGGCGGCGTTGAGCGCCAGGATGTTGGTCTGGAAGGCGATGCCGTCGATCACCGAGATGATGTCGACGATCTTGCGTGAAGACGCGCCGATCTCGCCCATGGTGGAGACCACCTTGCTCACGGCGGCCCCGCCCTCGGCGGCCACATGGGAGGCCGTCTGGGCCAGACCGGCCGCGTGGTGGGCATTCTGGGCGTTGTGGCGCACGATGTCGGTCAGCGAATGCATGGAGGCGGCCGTCTGCTGCAGCGACGAGGCCTGCTCTTCGGTGCGCTGCGACAAGTCGAGGTTGCCCGAGGCGATCTCGGCAGATGCCGATTCGATGCTCACCGTGCCCTCGCGCACCTGACCCACGATGGCCTGCAGCGACTGGTTCATGTCCGACAGCGCCAGCATGAGCTGCCCCGTCTCGTCCTTGCTGCGCGTCTGGATGTCGCTGGTGAGGTCGCCATTGGCCACCCGCTGGGCCACGGCCACGGCGCGGTTGAGCGGCACGGTGATGCTGCGGGTGGCGAACACGGCCACGCCGATGCTCAAGACCGCCGCAGCGCCCGTGAGCATCAGGATCACCCCGACGGCGCGACGTGCCACCGCCGCCGATTCGGCACCGGACGCGGCCATTTCCTTTTGCTGCAAGGCCACCAGTTCGTCGAGCACCTGGAAATACTTGCCCTGCCCTGCGCGCACGAAGATCAGGTAGTTGGTCAGTGCGTCGTCCTTGGCGTCGGCCTCGATGAGGCCCACGAAGGTCTTTTGCTGCTTGAGGGTCTTGGCGCGCAACTCACCGATGCGCTTCATCAGCGCCAGGCCCGCCTCGTCGTGCAGCAGCGCAGACAAGCTCTTGAGGTGCTCTTCGTGGCTGGCCGTCGTTTTCTCGATGGCGGCCAACTCCGCCTTGATCTGGTCGGCGTCGTTCATCACCAGCACGCTGAGCATCGAGCGCGAGATGTCGTGCAGGTCGCTTTTGACGGCCTGGGCCAGCTCCGCACGGGGGTAGACCTCGTTGGCCAAGGCGTTGATTTCGTGATTGAGGCCCTGGATGCGGAGCACGGCCAGCCCCGCCAGCAGCATCAGCAAGGCGATCACCAACCCGAACCCCAGGGTCAGGCGCTGACCGATGCGCATGTCTCGAATGTTCATGTTGTGGGCGAGTGGGTCAGTCACCTGACCGGTCAAGCGTCGCCCCCATTGACGACCACTCCCGCGCGACTGGATGCCTTGCTTTCGGCATGTGGGGCGGTTTCTGAAGGGTGCTGAAGGGCACCAACCACGCCAGGGCCGAGTTTGTCGGCCCAGGTCAATACGCGGTGTGTCGCCACTCCGTGTCTTTTTCCACGATGTCGGTCAACAGGGACAGCGACTGGCTCTGAGCGTGCTCCAGCGCACGCACCAGGGGCGCCGGGTCACCCCGGTCCCACACGCCGTCGCGGCCACGCTGGGCCGCGCGGCACTGTGCGTGCAAGAGCTCCAGCGCCTGCAACTCCACCAGCGCGCCCAGGTGCCGACCGATGAAGGCCAGCACATCGTCGTAAGACGACTCTTCGAGCGCGGCCAGGGTGGGCGTCACGGTGGCGTCGGCCAGCCCGCGCGCGGTGCACAGTTGCAACCGGATCGGCGCCAGGTTGCATTGCAGCGCGCGCACGAATTTGGGTGGCGCGTGCGGGTCGGGCACAAAGCCGTCCACCTGGCCGGCCCGGGCCTTGGGCGCCAGGCCGCGCAAACGGGCCTCTTGCAACAGGCTCACCGGGCTGGTGGCGCGGCTCAGGGCGTCCAGGCAAGCCTGGCCATGGTGGGAGCGCGTGAACTTGAGCCCGTCGAACACGACCAGGGGCAGCTCGCGCAGAGGCGCGGGCATCAAATCCTGCAGGTTGACCCACAACAGCCGCCTCGGCTGGGCGTAGAGCGCGTCCACACCGAAAGGGCGATCGGGGGCGGCCCAGAAGCCGGCGGCGTCGATGGGCAAGGGCTCGCCCACACGGGTCACGAAGGCGCGGCCGGTGATGGCTTCGGCGTGCTGGAACATGGCCGTGGCGATGCCCCGGCGGCGGTGTTCCGGTGCCACATGCAACTCGTCGTCAACGAGGTAGGCCCCATTGGACTGGTAGCTCAACACCCCCACCGGCGCGGCGTCGGGCGCAGAGCCCATGCAAGCCAGGATGCGGTCGGGCTCGCCGGCGGCCAAGGCCGTCTCGTACTTGAAGACGTAGCCCAGGTCGGCCGCCTTGGTTTGCGGCTGCACCTCGGCCACGAGGTTGAGCTCATCGGTGTCCGCGCAGTAGAGCGCAGCCTTCAGCAGAACCGGAAAGCTGCCCCCCACGCGGCCGGGGTTGCCCATGTAGTAAGTGAATTCGCCCGTCGGGATGCTGAAGTTCGGCGCGCCATACGGCAGCTTCTGCCCCAGCTCCAAGG
This sequence comes from Pseudomonadota bacterium, assembly GCA_041169085.1. Classification (GTDB taxonomy): domain Bacteria; phylum Pseudomonadota; class Gammaproteobacteria; order Burkholderiales; family Burkholderiaceae_C; genus Aquabacterium. The sequence goes on from JBEEJT010000014.1 coordinate 6,259, forward strand.
TGCGGTCCAGGTAGATGTCCATCCCTGCGCTCCGGTGTGCCGCAGGCCCGTGGTCAGGCCCCGGGCGATCAGTGCAGGTGCAGTGCGCCGCTGGCCTTGCCCTTGCCGGCGCGGGCCGGCGGGTTGCACAGGCCACACACGAAGTGGCGCGAGATTTCGTGCGGGTGGCTCACGAAGTGGCCGCCACACTTGGAACACTTGGTCATCGTCAGCATGCCGTTGTCGATGAACTTCACCAGGCGCCAGGCGCGGGTCACCGACAGCAGCGGCTCCAGCCCTTGCGATTGGGTTTGTTCCAGGTAGAGCTGGTAGGCCTTGATCACCACGTCGATCTCGTCCATCTCCGAAGCCTTGTTCAGGTATTCGTGGATGTTGAGGAACAGCGACGAGTGGATGTTGGGCTGCCAGGTCATGAACCAGTCCGTCGAGAACGGCAGCTGGCCCTTGGAAGGCGACTTGCCCGACACCTCCTTGTACAGGCGCAGCAGTCGCTCGTAAGACATGTCGGTTTCCGATTCCAGCACCTGCAGGCGGGCACCCAGGTTGATCAGGGTGATGGCACGGTCGATCTGCTTGGCTTCGGTCAACAGGCTCTTGTTGCGCATGGTGGGCTCCTGGAATCGGGTGGGGTGTGGGGGGCGAGGGCGGGGGCGGGGGCGGAATCAGGCGGCGGCGCGGTGGCCAGCTTGGCGGGCCATGTCCAGGGCGGCCTGGATGCGCGAAGCGCCATCGCTGCCGGCGCCCTTGCCGTGGTGGGTCAACAGCGACCAGACGAGGTCGTCGTCCACGCTCATGCGGCACACCAGGGTGTTGCCCGAAGCGATCTTCAACACCTGGGCCGGCGACAGCGAAGCCAGGCGATCGGCGGCCTGCGCGGACAGACCCAGGCGGAACATG
>JBEEJT010000015.1:0-40892 GCA_041169085.1 Pseudomonadota bacterium
CATGAAGAAGCAGATGAAGGCGATGGGCCTGGCGATCGACTGGTCGCGCGAGATCGCCACCTGCCAGCCCGAGTACTACAAGTGGAACCAGTGGCTGTTCATCAAGATGCTGGAAGCCGGCGTCTGCGAGCGCCGCACCCAGACCGTCAACTGGGACCCGGTCGACCAGACCGTGCTGGCCAACGAGCAGGTGATCGACGGCCGTGGCTGGCGTTCGGGCGCGCTGGTGGAAAAGCGCGAAATCCCCGGCTACTACCTGAACATCACCAAGTACGCCGACGAGCTGCTGTCGGCCGTGGCCAACCCTGAAGACAAGAACTACCTGTCGGGCTGGCCTGAGCGCGTGCGCCTGATGCAGGAAAACTGGATCGGCAAGTCGGAAGGCGTGCGCTTTGCGTTTGCCCACGAGATCCAGGACGCCCAAGGCGCATTGATCAACGCCGGCCAGCTGTGGGTGTTCACCACCCGCGCCGACACCATCATGGGTGTCACCTTCTGCGCCGTGGCCCCTGAGCACCCGCTGGCTGTGCACGCAGCAAGCACAAACCCCGCCCTGCAAGCCTTCATCGAAGAGTGCAAAAAGGGCGGCACCACCGAGGCCGAACTCGCCACGCAAGAAAAGAAGGGCATGGCCACCGGCCTGTTCGTCAGCCACCCCATCACCGGCCGCCAGGTCGAGGTCTGGGTGGGCAACTACGTGCTGATGAGCTATGGCGACGGCGCCGTGATGGGCGTGCCCGCCCACGACGAGCGCGATTTCGCGTTCGCCAAGAAGTACGGCATCGCCATCGAGCAGGTCATTGCTGTCGAAGGCCAAACCTTCAGCACCGACGCCTGGCAAGAGTGGTACGGCGACAAGCTCAAGGGCAAGTGCGTCAACTCGGGCGAGCTCAACGGCCTGGGCCACAAGGAAGCCGTCAACAAGGTCGCCGAGATCCTGATCGGCAAGGGCGTGGGCGAGAAGAAAACCACCTGGCGCCTGCGCGACTGGGGCATCAGCCGCCAACGCTACTGGGGCACGCCCATCCCCATCATCCACTGCGCCGACTGTGGCCCGGTGCCGGTGCCTGAGAAGGACCTGCCCGTGCGCCTGCCCGAAGACGTGGTGCCCGATGGCAGCGGCAACCCGCTGAAGTCGCGCCCTGACTTCCTGAACGTGGGCTGCCCCAAGTGCGGCAAGCCCGCCCAGCGCGAAACCGACACGATGGACACCTTCGTGGATTCGAGCTGGTACTTCATGCGCTACACCTGCGCCGACAACCACGGCGCGATGGTGGATGAACGCACCAACTACTGGATGGCCAACGGGGGCATGGACCAGTACATCGGTGGCATCGAACACGCCATCCTGCACCTGCTGTACGCCCGCTTCTGGACCAAGGTGATGCGTGACCTGGGCCTGGTCAAGGTCGACGAGCCCTTCAAGAAGCTGCTCACCCAAGGCATGGTGCTCAACCACATCTACAGCCGTCGCACGGCCAAGGGTGGCAAGGAATACTTCTGGCCGCACGACGTCGAGCACGTGCAAGACGAAGCCGGCAAGGTCACGGGTGCCAAGCTGATCAACGCGGTTGACAGCGCCGACGGCCAATTGCCTGTGGGCACGGCGATCGACTACGAAGGCGTGGGCACCATGTCGAAGTCGAAGAACAACGGCATCGACCCGCAACAGCTGATCGAGAAGTACGGCGCCGACACCGCCCGCCTGTACACCATGTTCACCGCGCCGCCCGAGCTGACGCTGGAGTGGAACGACGCCGCCGTGGAAGGCAGCTACCGCTTCCTGCGCCGCGTGTGGAACTTCGGCATGAAGCTGCAAGGGCTGGACCTGTCGCTGGCCACGCAAGCCACCGAAGGCAAGTCCAGCCTGGCTGAAGTGGCCTTCAGCAAGGACGCGAAGGCACTGCGCCTGGAGATGCACACCGTGCTCAAGCAGGTGGACTACGACTACCAGCGCATGCAGTACAACACCGTGGTGTCGGGCGGCATGAAGATGCTCAACGCCCTGGAAGGCTTCAAGGCCACCGACACGGCCGATGGGCAAGTGGCGCTGATCGAAGGCTTCGGCATCCTGCTGCGCGCGCTCTACCCCGCCACGCCGCACGTGGCCCACGACCTGTGGCAAGCCCTGGGCTATGCCGGCCGCCTGGGCGACCTGCTCGATGCCCCGTGGCCCAAGGTCGACGACTCGGCCCTGGTGCAAGACGAGATCGAGCTGATGCTGCAGGTCAACGGCAAGCTGCGTGGCTCGATCAAGGTCAGCCCGCAGGCCGACAAGGCCACCATCGAAGCTGCCGCCCTGGCCAACGAGGAATACCTCAAGTTCGCCGAAGGCCGTGCGCCCAAGAAGATCGTGGTGGTGCCTGGCCGCCTGGTCAACGTGGTGGTCTGACGGCTCGACATGCGCTTCGCCCCCACCTTGCTCGCCGCCGTGCTGGCCACGGCCGTGGCCCTGCCGGGCTGTGGCTTTCGCCAGCGCAGCGCGCAGCCCATGGTGTTCGACAGCGCCCAGCTCACGGGCTTCGCGGGCAACTCGCCCCTGGCCCAGGAGCTGGCCCGCGCGCTGCAAGCCAGCGGGGTGAACGTGGTCGACAGCACCCTGTCGGCCGCGCAAGCGGCGTCGAGCGCCACGGTGCCCATCACCCACATCGTGATCGACGGCATGAGCGACAAGCGCGACATGGTGGTGTCCACCACCACGGCCTATGGCCAGGTGCGCGACTTCACCGTGCGCAACACCCTGCGCTTCCAGGTCAAACGTGGCGACGGCTCCACCTTGCTGCCGCCCACCGCCGTGGCCCTCAACCGGGTCATGAGCTACAACGAAGCCAACGCCTTGGCCAAGCAAGACGAGGCCGACGCGCTGAACCAGGCCATGCAAGGCGACATCGTGGGCCAGGTCATGCGTCGGCTGGCCGCCATCCGGGCCGAGCAGCTGGTGGCGCCACCCGTGCCCCCTCGGCCCGCCGCGCCCGTCTCGCTCAGCGAGTGGGAAGCTGCACGCGCAGCGGCCCGCCAGGCGGCCGAGCCCGCCTCCGACGCCGCTTCGGCCACCCCGCGCTGAGCCGCCCACCATGCAACTGCGCCTCGACCAGCTCGCAGCCCACCTGGCCAAGGGCCCGCTCAAGCCCATCTACACCTTGCACGGCGACGAGCCACTGCAAGCGCAGGAAGCGGCCGACGCCATCCGCACCGCGGCCCGCGCCGCCGGCCACACCGAACGCCAGGTGCACACCGTCAGCGGGGCCCATTTCAACTGGTCGGGCCTGATCGGCGCGGCCAGCGAGATGTCGCTGTTCGGCGACCGCCAGCTCGTTGAAGTCCGCATCCCGGGTGGCAAGCCGGGCAAGGAAGGCTCGGCCGCGCTGCAACAGTACGTGGGCGCCGCCCAAGGCAACGACGGCCTGCTCACCATCGTCACCCTGCCCCGCCTGGACAAGACCCAGCAAAGCAGTGCCTGGTTCACCGCGCTGGACGGCGCGGGCATCAGCCTGCGCTGCGACCCGATCGAACGCCAGGCCCTGCCCATGTGGATCGCCCAGCGCCTGGGCGCCCAGGGCCAGCAAGTCGAGCCCGGCGAGGCCGGCCAGCGCACCCTGGCCTTCTTCGCCGACCGCGTCGAAGGCAACCTGCTGGCGGCCCACCAGGAAATCGTCAAGCTGGGCCTGCTGCACCCGCCGGGCGTGCTCACGGCCGAACACATCGAAGAAGCCGTGGTCGACGTGGCCCGCTTCAACGTCTTCAAGCTCAGCGAAGCCGTGTTGTCGGGCCAGGTGCAACGCACTTTGCGCATGATCGACGGCCTGCAGGCCGAAGGCGAAGCCGCCAACCTGGTGCTGTGGGCCCTGGCCGACGACATCCAGGCACTCTACCGTTGCCGCACCCTCATGGACGACGGCAAGCCCGTGGCCATGGCCCTGCGCGAAGCCCGTGTCTGGGGCCCGCGTGAGCGCTTGCTGGAGCGGCTGCTGCCCAAGTTGCGCACCCCCGCCACCGTGCGCCTGCTGGCGGCGGCCAGCATCGTCGACGGCGTGGTCAAAGGCCTCAAGCACCCGCAATGGCCAGACGACCCCTGGGACGCCCTGCGCCGTCTGGCGCAAATGCTCACGGAAGTGGCCTGAGCACTCGGGTCTTCCCGCAACCGGAACCAGGGGGCGGGCCGCGCCCCCCCTGACCTGCCTCAAGCTACCCCGAACGGGTGCCCGCTCAAATGGGCGGAAATGTTCACAAACGCTTGTCAGGCGGCGACTTTCCGGGGAAACCACTCCCTTGCCCCCGTTCAACGCTCCTTGACAATTCAGGCCGACGATCCCTCCCCAGCGACGTCTTCTGTTCCCTTCACAGTGACCTTCGTCGTCTTTGCTCATGCCTGAATTGCACCCCCTCATCCTGGTCTGGCCCGAAGCCATCGCCTTCTGGTCCGTGTTCGCCTGGCTCTACCTGATGGAATGGCGCCAGTTGCAGCGCCGCAAGCAAGTCTCGGGCGACTACAAGGGCGACGACAAGTATTCCGGCCTGGTCATCTCGGTGGGCTCCACCATCCTGCAGGCGTCGGCCTTTGCGCTGGCCATCCTGTGGCAACCGGGCGCCGTGCCCGAAGACCAACGTCAGGCCTTCTTCTGGGTCGGTCTGGCCGTGATGGCCTCGGGCACGCTGCTGCGCATCCGCTGCTGGGCCGCCCTGGGCAAGTTCTTCACCCACACCGTCACCATCGCCGGTGACCACCAGGTCATCAACGACGGCCCCTACCGCTTCGTGCGCCACCCCTCCTACAGCGGCGCGCTGCTCAACCTGGTGGGCCTGGGCCTGTGCATGGGCAATTACGCCTCGGTGGCCGTCATCACCATCGGCTCCGCGCTGATGTACACCTACCGCATCTCGGTCGAAGAAGCCGCCCTCGAAGCCGCTTTGGGCGACAAATACCGCCAGTTCAAGCAAACTCGCAAGCGCCTGATCCCTTACGTGTTCTGAGCCCCTGCCGGGCCTGGCCCGGCCCCTTCGGAAGTACCGCCATGACCACCGCCTCCGCCACCTCGTCGCCCCTGGCCACCGCCCCCCGCCGCGACGCGGGCCCCGTGCCCATGCCGGCCGCGCTGCGCGACCAGATCCAGGTCAACGAGGACCTGCCGTTCGTCACCCTGGTGACGCCGGCGGTGGGCGTGTCCACCATGCCCAAGCTCACCGAGCTGTTCAAGGCCCACCGCGCCTGGTTCATGGACAAAGTCACGCGCCGTGGCGTGTTGCTGTGCCGTGGCTTCCCCCCGGCCGACACCCAGGACTTCCACCAGCTCGTCAACGAGGGCATGGCGCTCACGCCCTGGAACGGCTTCAACCTCAAGGGCCTGCCGGGCTTCGTGGGCAACTGGCTGCGCAAATACGCCGAAGGCCTGATGGGTTCGGGCGACTACCGCCGCTACCTCGACCGCGACGCCGTGCAACTCGGCCCGGCTGGTGATTCGATCCAGGGCCCCCACGTGGAAGGCGGCGGCAGCCCCAAGCGCACCCGCTTCCTCACGCTGTGCTGCTTCGAGCCTTCGGAACACCTGGCCGAAACGGCCGTGGTCGATCTGCATGCCGCCTACCAGCGCCTGCCCAAGGCCCTGCAAGACAAGTACTTCAAGGCCTACAACCGCTTCTACTTCATCACCGCGCGCAAGCTCTCGCTGCTCGACCGCTTGATCCTGTCGCAAAGCCCGATGAAGATCTACGACACGCTGCCCGACGGCCGTGCCAAGCTGGCCACCAAGCCCACCCACGCGGTGAGCACCCACCCGGAAACGGGCGACCTGTGCCTGCAGCCCTGGGCCTTTGCGCGCAACACCAACACCCACGTGCACGCCGCCGCCAAGGCCTGCTATGGCGACACGCGCGGACACATCGACCGCTGCCCCAACGCCGACGGCACCAACTACATCTGGGACCTGTGCGACGAGCAAGGCCGCGACGTGTCCTGGACGGACGCCGAACAGCGTGAATTCTTCGACGACATGTTCAAGCACGCTTACCTGGTGAAGTGGCAAAAGGGCGATGTGGCGGTGGTCGACAACGTCCGCATGGGACACTGGCGCATGAACGGCAAGCAAGGCAACCGCAAGCTCGTGCAGATCCAGGTCGAATCGTTCGACGCCGACCTGCACCCGCCCGTGGCCGCCTGAGCCCCGCACCGCATGACCGCAGACCGCAGTCAAGCCAATGTGCTGGTTGACCTCAACCGCACCGAGCACATGTTCTGGGCCACCGAAGGCTACATCGGCGGCATCATCCAGCCTTACCTGCTGCGCCTCGAAGGCCACGTGGACGAGGCCCGTGTCCGCCGCGCCCTGCGTGAGCTCACCAGCGCCCACCCCCGGCTGCGCGGCGTGATCGTGCCCACCGGCACCACCTACAAGCTGCGCATCCTGCCCGACGACCGCCTCATCGACCAACTGGTCGAAGGCGCCTTCAAGGTCGACCATGGCGTGGACCTCGACGACCCCACCCAGGTCCAGGCCTGGCACACCCGCGTGCTCAACGAGCCCATCCAGCTCGAACGCGGCCTGCCCTGGAAGGCCCGCTGGATCGCCCACCCCACCCGGCCGGCGCTGATCTTCGCGCTGCACCACATCGTGGGCGACGGCCGCTCGCTGATCGGCATGATCACCGACATCTTGGGCCACCTCAGCGACCAACCCATCGCCCAGCGCTCGCTGCAGGCCACCTCCATGGTGCCGTCGTTCGTGCCCAAATCGCTGGCCGCTTGGCCCGCCTCCATCGCCGGCTGGTGGCGCAACAGCAAGAAGGACCAGGCCATCAAGGCCGGTGCCGAAGTCATCACGCTGGCCACGCGGCGCAGCACCCACTTCACCACCAGCACCATCCGCCACCACCTGTTCCCCTGCACGCCAGCCCAGGTCAAGGCCTTGTCCAAGCAGATGGGCACCACCGTCAACACCTTGTTGACGGCCGTCATCGCCAACACCTTCCTGGCCCAGGCCCAGGGCAAGCCGGGCGCCACCGCCGGCATCCGCATCTCGTTCGACCTGCGCCGCCACTTCCCCGAAGGCACCGCGCCCGAGGTGGGCAACTTCGTGTCGTCGTTTGCGGTGTACGCCCGGCCTCAGCCCGACCTGAAAGCGCAGATCGCCGCCATCGACGCCCAGGTCAAGGACAACATCGCCCGCTACGAGCGCCGCGAGTACGCCTTGCCCCTGCTGCTGTTCGAAGCCCTGCCGCTGCTGGGCCGCCGCCTGTTCAGCAAGCTCATCCTCAACGCCAAGGAAAAGGGCAAGATCCCGCCCATGAGCTGCCACTTCAGCAACCTGGGCATGGCCGAAGCCATCCAGCCCAAGGACGCCAAAGTTCGCATCGCGGAAGTCTGGCCCGTGTCCATGGGCACCACCCCCGTCTTCGGCCTGGTCACCCTGGGCGACAAGGTGCTGATGGCCTGCACCACGCAAGACGACGAAACCGACGTCGCCGACGTCGAGGCCTTCCTCCACGCCCTGGACGGCCAACTGCGCCAGCTCATCGCAGCGTGACGCATCTGCCAGTCGCGGCCTGAAAACCCCGCCCAAGCGTGCAATTGGGCACGAAGCACCCCGCTGTTGCGCCGCTGTGGCGCCCCGGGGTGGCTACATCCCCCACCCCCGTCAGCCGATATACCAACAGCGCATCCGCGTGTTGTACCCACTGGCTGACCATGACCACGACCGCCTTCGGCCCCGATTCGGCCTTCATGCCCGACGAAGCCCTGCCCGCAGTGGCCCAAGGGCTGCCCGCCACCCCGCGTGACCACGACGCCGGTGTCGAGCCGGGCGAGCCGCGCCCCGGCCACGCCAGCAACGGCAATTGGCTGAGCCAGGCCATGGCCATCTGGCTGGCGCCCGAAGACGACGACACGCCCCCGCACTCGCCCGCCCACTGAGCGTCGGCGGCCAGGGCCACCGACGACTGAAAGCCGCCCAGACGACCCCATGCTCGGACGCCCGAACCTGCACAAGATCCAGACCCGCATCGTTGCGGTGTTCCTGGGCATGCTGCTGGTCATCCAGGTCGTGAGCCTGGCCTTCATCCGCGACTCGATCAACCACAACGCCCGCCACGCCATCCAGGCCGAACTGCGCACTGGCGAGAAGGTCTTCCTGCGGTTGCTCGGCCAAAGCCACACCAGCCTGGAACAGGCCACCCGCGTGCTCGCTGCCGACAACGGCTTTCGCGGCGCCATCGCCCAGGGCGACGCCCCCGCCATGGAAGCCGCCCTGCTGGCCAGCAACGGCCACCACCACGCCGACTTCTCGCTGCTCACCGACGCCAACTTCCAGCTGCGCGTCGGCACCACCCCGCGCGCCGAAGCCTTCCTCGCCGCCATCCGCCGCTACGCCGCGCGCAGCGCCGCTGGCGGCAACGACGCCCACCAGATCGACGTCATCGACGGCCAGCCCTACCAGGTGGTGGCCATGCCCGTGCGCAGCCCCGCCGTGGTCGGTTGGGTGGCCATGGGCGTGCGCATCGACCAACGCCTGCTGCAAGACATGAGCGGCCTGTCTGGCCTGGACGTGGCCTTGCTCATGCACCAGCGCGACGACAGCTGGCTGGTCACCGTCTCGACCCTGGAGTTGCCCATCTGGCCGGTGCTCGGCCGCGCCTGGGAACACCCCCGCGACCACAACGACAGCGAAGGCGTCGACCTCAGCGTGGCCAACGTGGACTACAACGCCCGCGCGGTCATCCTGCCTGGCGGCAAGGACCAGCCCCCCACCACGGCGCTGCTGCTGCGCTCCATCGACGCGGCGCTGGCGCCTTACCACCAGCTCCAGTTGTCGCTGCTGGGCCTGACCGCATTGAGCTTGCTGGCCTTTGGTTGCGGCAGCCTGCTGATGGCCCGCCGCATCACCACGCCACTGCGCGTGCTGTCCACGTCGGCGCGCCGCCTCGAGCGCGGTGACTACGGCGCCGAGGTGCGGCTGCAATACAAGGGCGAAATCGGCGAGTTGGCCCAATCGTTCGAAACCATGCGCCAGGCCATCCAGGCCCGCGAAGGCGAGATCCGCCGACTGGCCTTCCAGGACGCCCTCACCGACCTGCCCAACCGCGAGCAGTTCCGCCACGACCTGCGTGCGGCCATCGCCCGCACCAGCGGCGAAGGCCGCCCATGCACCGTGTTGCTGCTCGACATGGACCGCTTCAAACACGTCAACGACGTGCTGGGCCACCGCTTCGGCGACCGCCTGTTGCGCGCCGTGGCAGAGCGCCTGCGCCAAAGCGTGCAAGTACCCAACCACGTGCTGGCCCGACTGGGTGGCGACGAGTTTGCCGTCCTGCTGCGCGACACCGACGCCGAAGCCGCGTTGCCCGTGGCCCAACGCATCCTGGCCGCCTTCGAGCGGCCCATCACGCTCGACGACCACACCGTGGACCTCGGTGCCGGCATCGGCGTGGCCAGCGCCCCGCTGCACGGCGTCGACGCCGACATGCTGCTGTCTCGGGCCGAACTGGCCATGTACGCGGCCAAGCACCAGCAGTCGGGCACCGTGGTCTACCACCCCGGCCTGGACAGCACCAGCGAAGAGTCGCTGACCATGCTCAGCGAGCTGCGCCACGCCGTCGACGAGAACCAGCTCCACCTCTACCTGCAGCCCAAGGTCGACTTGCGCACGGGCCAGGTGCTGGGCGCCGAAGCCCTGGTGCGCTGGCACCACCCCACGCGCGGCCTGGTGCCGCCCATGAAGTTCATCCCGTTTGCCGAGCAAACGGGCTTTGTGCGCGTGCTCACCCAATGGATGATCGAGCAGGTGGCCATCAAGGCCGCCGAGTTGCGTGACCGTGGCCTGCGCCTGAAGCTGGCGGTGAACCTGTCCACGCGTGACCTCATGGACCAGGAGCTGCCCACCAAGGTCGACCGCGTGCTGCAACGCCACCGCATCGACCCCAGGCTGCTCATCCTGGAGATCACCGAAAGCGCGATCATGGACGACCCCCAACGCGCCCTGACCACGCTCAACAAGCTGCACGCGCTGGGCGTGAAGCTGTCCATTGACGACTTCGGCACGGGCTACTCGTCGCTCGCCTACCTCAAGCAGTTGCCGGTGGACGAACTCAAGATCGACAAGTCCTTCGTGATGAACATGCAGGACGACTTGCAAGACGCCAAGATCGTGCGCTCCACGATCGACCTGGCCCACAACCTCGGCCTCAACGTGGTGGCAGAAGGCATCGAGAACATCAAATCCTGGAAGCTGCTGGAGACCCTAAGCTGCGACGAAGCCCAGGGCTACTACATCGCCAAGCCCATGCCCGGCGAACACTTTGCCGACTGGCTGGCCGACTGGCAGCCGCCCGACACCACGCAAGAGCGGCTGCCCACCGACTTCGCCGATATCATCTGACGCCGCAGGCCCCGCCCGGCGGGCAGGCTCACACGGTGTAGCCGCGCAAACGCGCCAAGCCCCGCATCGACACGTGGCACACGCCCACGCTCATCAACAGCGGCGCGGTCAGGCCCAACAGCGGGATCAGCGCCCACACCAGGGTGAACACCCCCAGCCCAAACAGCGGGAGGCGGTTGCGGACCATCACGGCCCGGACCTCTTCGTCGGTGGCCAGCGATTCCAGCGCGTCGAGCACCAGGCTGCGCGCATTGAAGTAAGCCGCCAGGAAGGGCGCGATCAGCACGCCCAACATGGGCACGCACAAGATCAGCAAGGCCACGCCTCCCATCTGGCGCACCTGTTGCCACGCATGGCGCAAAGGGGCGATGAAGCTGCCCTCGGCCACCGGCACCAACATGCGGTACTGCACCAGGCACACCGACCGCACCCGTGGCATCACCACGAACGACATGAACAGCGCCAGGGACACCAGCACCGTCAACACATAGGTGAGCACCCAGATGGCCACCGCCGCCATGCGTGAAGGCCAGGAGCCCGGCTTCACGTGGCCCCAGAGGTCAGGCTTGATCGTCCACCAGTGCATGGCGTCGAACACCGAGAACAGCGCCAGCCACCCCAAGGCCAGGCCCACCACGCCCAGCAACACGAAGGTGATCAGGCCCGAGCGAAAGGTGTCGCGCAAAGCGAGGGGCAGGATGGCGAAGGTGTCCATGGTGATGGCCATTGTGCTTGAGGCCGTGCATCAGACCATCAGGCGCTTGCATGGCCTTCACTAGAGGGCGCGGCCGCCGGCGACGGCGATCCTTGGCACTTGCCACCAGACAACTTCAAGGCGTGAACACCTTGTAGGGCGCCATGGGGGGGCGCTTGGGAGGGATGACCTGGGTGTCATCGACCACAGCGGCAGCCGCAGCGGCGGCGGCCTGACTTGCCAGCCTGGCATCTCCCGTCTTGGCCAGGGTTGCTGTGAAAGCCTTGTCGGATGCCAAACCCTTGTTTCGCGTGACATCGGCCTTCCTGCGCCGATTCGCCCAGTACGCAGCGTGGTCTGGGAACACCTCATCTGCGCTCGAGCTGAAATCAAACGCCTGCTCAAACGCCTCCTCTGTCTTCCACACTTCCTGGCCATCTGGCGTGCCGAAGACGATGTGAGACGAGACACCAATGCTGTACAGACTGGCCCTGCCCAGATCCGTGAACTTTGTCCTCTCGCCCCAACTCGCCGCCACCAGTTTGGCCTTGCCGGAAGCGTCGATGTCGTACACGCGGTGGTAGACGCGGTGCAAGAGCAAGCGCCAGCTCACGTCTTCCTTGAGCTTCGATTCGTCCAGGTCCGGGTTGGGCTGCGGGTTGGGTGACGTCCAGCGGTCCACCGTGATCACCCGCTTGATGCGCCCCGTCTCGTCAAACTGCTCTTGGCGCTTGACGAACTTGTTGACCAGGTAATAGCGGTGGCGAGGCCGGTGTTCATTGGCCTTGAAGAACTCCGCCACGATCGTCACGCCCGATTCGTCCAACCAGGACTCTCTTCGACGGTCAAACTGGTAGATCAATTCCTGGTTGTCCATCGCCGAGAAGGGCACACGGTCGGCGTCCAGGAAGTGGTATTCCCTCACCGCCACCGCGCCGTCTCTGCGGTACATCAGGTTGACAGGGTTGTCATCCTTCTGGCCCATGTTCGAGCCCCAGATTTTTTGGATGCCCGCCTCATCGCTGCCGGTGCCTACGCCGGCCGAGCGATTTTTGTGCGAATCGGAGTTCTGTACGTTGACCTCTTCTCCCCACCCCCCCGGCAACTTATCACTGACGGTGTGTTGAACCCTCAGCTTGATTTCCGGCCGCTGCTCCGGCCCCGGCCCCCACCGGAAGGCTTGCCACGAGTCGTCTTTGCTGGGCTCGCCAGTGGGGCACGACTTGCTGGCCTTGGCTTCCACATACAAGATGGTGTGACCTTGCGCATCGAAGCGCATGCACGTTTCCAACTTCAATGGCGCATCCACGGGCGCACCAAAGAAGTACTGGTACCGGCCGCTGAACAAGCCATCAGGGCCATGGGTGAACAGGTAGCCACTCCGCATCACCATGCCGGCAAACAGGTCCTGACGCGAGGGATAGCCTGCCAACAGAGATCTGGTGACCTCCGCTGCGGCCGCTTGTTGAGCCTGCGGCCAGTGGTCCTGACTGTCCCAACGTGACCACTTGTCTTGCCGACACCATCGCCAGCCGCCTCGGCCGTCTCGCTCGTAGAAATTGACCTCGAGGTCATCGTCAAGCAGCCGCTCTGGTAAGCCTCGCCCAGAGGTTGTGTTGCCGACAATGACCAGTGGAGGTCGTGACGGCACCTTGCCTTCCAGAACCTTTGGAAGATACCTCGTCAGCAGTTTGCTGGACGCGACTGTCATCGTGCCGTATTTGCCCGGCTCTTCATCGCCTGGCGTGGGGCTTCCAACCACCATCAGCACATCGGTGCCCGGGCCCCTAGACCAGTCAGCGGGGCCATTGCAAGCCGCGTGTGATGTGGTCGCTGTCATCAGCGCTACCGCACAATACATGCAGAGATCACGAAGCAAGTGCGTCATCTGTTTCCAAACTCTCGCTCAGGTCGTTGGCGAGTTCTTGTCTTTCAGCCCAGCCATTGTCACAGCGCCGGCTCCCTGATCAAGGACTGGCTGTGAAGATTTGCCTGCTTCTTGGCTGGCTGCAACGTCCACTGTAGAGAACTTGTCAGGGGAGCCCTTGATTTCGGACTTCATGCCCCAATCCAAGGGCGCCGCGATCCAGAACCCGTGAACAGAGTCCCTCAGGGCCTTGATGGCCCTGGCAACGTCATGCACATGCCCGCCTGGATAAGTCACGCCCTTGCGCTTCGGGTCCGACTCCTGAAGGGCCGCCTGCTGATGAGGCAACAATTGATTTGTCATGAATGCGGCCTGCAGCGGAGGAGGGACCACGCCTTCACTCGGAGGCCGGTAACGGCGTTGCCCTTCGTTCGCCTGCTCCTCGAAGGCCAGTTCTTCGGCAGACACCGTCAACATCGGGTAACTCAGCGTCCAGTGCTTCCCCCCTTCCTCAAAGGTCTCGAAGGCATCACGAGGCGTGTGCAGGAAAACGCGCTCATAGGCGGCTGCATTCGATATGGCCAAGGCCTGGATGGCAGCCACCGTCTTGGCCCCACACGGCTGTGACATCAAATCAGCGACCTTCGCAATTTTCATCACGCCATTCAAGTCAACATCGGACATCGGGTTGCGAGGCGGAGATGGCAAGTCCGCCGGCGGGCTGAACTCCTTCCGTGTTGCTCGTTTGAGCGCGTAAAAGTACCCTGTGTCACTGGTGATGTCGGTCAGCGTGACCATCAACCCCAAATGCTTTCGCCACAGCGATTGCCGCAACTCGCGAGCAAACTTGCGGGTCGACACTTTCACCCCGTTGCCCAGGTCGCGAGCCTCCACCCCCTCGTTGTCCACGATCACAGCAGCAATCTCTGAGTCACCATTGCCAGACAGGCTGCGGTCATTGGTGTTGGCGGTGCCAATGATCGCCACCGCATCGTCCACGATCATCATCTTGGAGTGGATGTAGATCTGTTCGGTGATCACGTAGCGCCCCAACTCGCGCGAGAAATCTTCCGCATTGGTTTTCGGGTCACGGGCGTATTGCACCGTCACGCCGTGGTTGCGCATGTTCAGCACCGTGAGGTACTGCACCCAATCATCCTCGGCCCGCCCCTTGGACTTCAGTGCAGCCTGGATGCGGCGGATGAGGCTTTGGCTGCCATGCTTGATGGAGGCCATCCCCAGCACATGCTGCTTGTAGACCATGCCACTGGAAATCGGGCCCTCAGGGTGCACCGGGATGACCAGGTAAACATGGAAGCCCAAGCCAGCCTGGATGTGGTCAATCACGCGTTGCGCCAACGCGTCCAACACGCCATTCTGAATGCCCGAACTCTCGTTGCCATGCTTGGCTGAATCGTAGGGCTTGCCACCGTTGTGCGCCCATGTGCCAAAGGCAGAGATGAAGAACTGGGTCTCGATGTAGACATAGCTGCGCGCATTGCGAATGCAGTTCAACATCGCCTTGCGGATGTTGTCTTGGTGCTGCCCTTGCCATTGATCCAGGCAGTACTCCATCACCGACCGCTCGGTCGGGCTGTCGATCAAGGCCAGGTCTTCCGGGCTCTTGCCTTCAAGTTTCAATTCATGGTTGGACACCGAACGCACGATTTGCACCTCGGCCTGGCCCACGCCTTCCTTCTGCGCATTCTTGATGGCATCCCACACGCCAATCTTGTTCAGCTCCTCGGAGGTGATGCGCTCTGGCAAGGTGTTTGAAACCCAGTTCTTGAACTTGCGCAAGAACCACATGTTGTCGAGTGATGCATTCCATCGTCGGCTGAAGTTGCGAAACACGTCGACAGCCGCAGGGCCTTCGAATCGCACTTGCACGTCTTGCCAGGGCATGCGGGGCGTACAACCCTCTTCCAGCAAGCTGCCATAAGGTTTGGCGAAGTCAAACTCGTCGATCAGCTTGCGTTCGTCCGGTGAGACGCCCCGCATTGCCGCCATGCACGGGTTGTACATGTCGTTGATCACGTGCAGCGCCGGGTCGATCACCACGTCAAAGTTGGGCGTCTCCCATCGGCCGTAAGTCAGGTCGATGCCACCGAGGATCGCAACCTTGCCATCGACGACGATGAACTTCTGGTGGTGGGAATAGTCGAGGTTGTCGATCTGGCTGCTGGTGGCCGATTGCAGGTTCACCTCAACCCGGCCGGGGTATCCCTTCTTGTTGATGTCGTACAACCTGTCCATGACCATGCCGTCCTTGGTGCCAGGCTGCACGAAATCAGCAGGCGAGCGGTACAACAATACTTGGACGCGCACAGGCTTGGACTTGACGAGCTGCTCGATGACAAACCAAAGCCTGCCATGGTGCTGCGCTGTTGCTCTACCGCTCAACTCCACGTCAAAAGCCATTTGCCAGTCGGCGATGCAGACGAGATGCTTTGCCGCTTCAATGGCCGCCTGCACCGCCTCAAAGACCTCCTGCCCCGAGTTCAGGATGGTCACCTTGTTGCCCAACTTGGGGTAGGCAAAGGGGCGATCGGTGCAGAAGTACTGGCCACTGAGCGTGTGCCGCGTATCAGGCGTCAGGTTGACGACGGTGTCGTGTGTGTGGGCCACCTTGTCGATGACCGGCATGGCTGGGGCTTCGTTCATCCGGCTCAAACCTCTGTTTTGCTCTTGGGCTCGCCTTGCAGGCGCGCCTGGTGGTTGTACTCTGCCCACAGGGTCAGGAAGCGGCGGTGGGCCTCGTCCATCTCCACGCCATCGGCTGCCATGTTCAAGGCGTCCAGCACCGTGCGTTGTTGCTGCTCTGTCGCCGTTGCCGCGGCGTCGCGCCGGGTGATCGGTACAGCGTCCACGCCGCTCACCAGATAGACCTGGCCAGGGAACTGGTTGACGGCAGCCCAAAGCTGTTTGGATTGCGCTTCATTGAGGCTGCATTCCCCGCGTGCATCGGTTTGCCCTTGGGCCAAGTTGAGACGCAAGTTGTCTGGGTCAAGTGGAGACAAGCTGGCTGACTTGACGACCACCGCAGACCATGGCGCTGCGGCACGGGCTTGCCCGCTTGTACCGGGGATGTCGGCCAACTGCAATTTGAATTTGACCGGGGTGTCTGGCATGGTGGACTGAGGCAACGCGGGCATCGCATGCGACTGCGTCCCCCCACCCACCATCGACTTCTGCCCCGCCAGCACGCTGAGCTTGCCCGGGCACTGCGCCGTGAAGTTGCCGCCTTCGATGGTGATGCTCGCACCACCTGAGACGGCCAGCACCACCTTCTTGGCCGCTGCAATGTTCACCACCCCGCTGGCCGTCTTCAACTCCAGCGTCTGCTTGGCCGCCACTTGCGCCGCGCCTGCTTGGGCTTGCAGGTCGACCGCGCCTTGCGCCGCGATCAGGGTCAGGCCCTTGCCGGCCGCTTCGGTGCCCGGCTGGATGGCGCCGGCCAGCACGCCAATGGCCTGGCCGGTGTGCACGCGCGCGGCGCCACCCACGGCCCAGTGCTGGTCCTGACCCGCGGCCAGCGTGGCGGTGTCTTGGGCGCTGATGTGCAGGTCTTGCCCGGCCGTGAGGCCCAGGCCGGCCTTGCCCACCAAAACGATGTTCGGGTCGGCCATGTGGGGCAGCTTGTCGGCGCCTGCGGTGGTGGCCTTGCCAGCCGTGTCGGCCAGGGCCTGCCCCAGGCTGGCGCGGCTGACCATGCCGCTCAGGCTCTTGGTGAGCGCGGGCGCCGGGGCGGCCGCGTCGTCGAGCGCACAGGCGTTGGCCTGGCAGCTGCCGGCCGCGCTGGCCAGGCCCACGGTCTGGTGCGTGCCGGCAGCCTGGTGGAAGGTGGCCGCCAGCTGTTGCATCTGCTTGGCCAGGGCCATGCCGGCGGCGTTGTCGCCAGCGCCTTCGGCCGTCTGGCCCAGGCCGTTGTTGAGGCCAAAGGTGCTGAGCATGACGCCGCGCACGGCGCGCACGCCGCCCCAGGCGTCGGTGCGCAGCTCGAAGCCCTGGCCCCGGAAGCTGCCGCGGTGGTTGTCGGCCTGGTGCAGCAGGTGGCCCATGGCCAGCCAGGTCTGGGCCTGGGTGGTGTGCAGGGCCAGGCGCTGTTGCTGGGGTGTGTCGTCCAACACCAGCTGGTTGTGCCCACGCCCGCCAAATTCCTTGCTCTTCACCCCGCTGAGCGCTGCGGCGTTGGCCTGGGCCTCGGCGCCGTCAGCGGCCACGCCGGGCGCAGCGCCGTGCCAAGCGGGGCTGTGGCCGCCAGAGCCGGCGTTGGCCAGGTTCATCTGGCTGCTGGGGGTGTGGTCGCTGGACCGGGCCAGGGCGGCGGTGTCGGCCGCCGCAGCGGCGCCACCCGGGGTGCGCGGCACGCCGCTTTCGCCACGGCCGTTGTAGAGGCTGGCCAGCACATAGGGCCGGTCGATGTCGTGGTTGAGGAAGCCCACCAACACTTCCTGGCCAATGCGCGGGATGAACTGGTGGCCCAGGCCCGGCCCGGCTGCACGTTGCATGACGCGCAGCCAACAGCTGTGGTTGCTGGCCGCACCCGTGTCTTCGGCGCCCACGGCAGAGGCCTGCCAGTGGAACTGCACCTTCACGCGGCCCAGGGCGTCGGTGTAGAGCTCGTCGGCGCCGCTGGGGCTGGTGACGCCGCCGGGGCCCACCACGATGGCGGTTTGCGGGCCCAGCGCCGTGGGGCGCGGACGGGGGCGCAGGCCGGTGCCGTCGAGCAACACGGGGCGCCAGGGCACGTTGCGGCGCAAGGCCTGGAACTGAGCGGCAAAGCCCGTCTGGGCTGCGCGGGCCAGCATGGGCGCGGTGTCGAGCTCGGCCATGCCTTGGGGGCTGGTGTCGCCCCAAGGGTCGCGGTCGGCCTCGGCGGCGGCTTCAGGCCAGGCGCGCGCCAGGGCGTCGGCCAGGGCCTGGCCCAGGTCGCTGTCGCCCAGGCGCTGGGCCACCGAAGCGCTGAAGTCCTTGGGCAAGTTGTTGATGCCCACGGCTTGAACGCCCGTGGTGAAGAACTGCTTGTCACCGTCGCCCAGGCCCAAGGCTGCCAGCGGGTCGAGCGTGGACTGGGTGAGCGCCAGCCAGGTGCCGGCGCGCAAGGTGCGCACGCTGCCCTGGCCCAGCCAGGTCTTGTAGCGGGCTTCCCAGGCTTCTTGCAGGCAGGTGGCGGCGAACTGGGCTTCGGCCGAGTTGCCAAAGAGGTAGTCGCCCGTGGGGTCGTAGCTCGTGAGCCAGGCTTGCAGGCCTTGGGCAGATTCGCCGCCCCACTGGCGCGCGGTGGGCACCTCGGTGGTGATGGCCGCGTGGGCCTTGTAGTCCCAGCCTTGCAACACGGTGGCCGTGGGCCCCAGGCGGCGCATGGCGGCCATGGCCTGGACGCTGTCTTGCGCTTCCTGGCTGCTGCTGCGGTGAAAGCGGATGCCCGCGCCACCCAGGCTGCTGGCGCTGGTCGGGTCTTCGGGCTGGGCGTCGCTGCGCACGAAGAACACCACGGTGTGCCCCCCCGGGGCTTCGGCGTCTTCTTCGACGCGCCAGGCGATGCCTTCTTCGGCCAGCAGGCGCTGCACGAAGGCCAGGTCGGTTTCGCGGTACTGCACGCAATGGCTGCGGCGGCCCTGGTTGCGCGCGAACAGGCCTTGCTGCACCCAGGTGTTGACGTCGGTGTCCCAGCGCCACGCGGCCACGCTGCGGTGGGCCGCGAACACGTCTTCGACGATGTCGATGACGGACTGCTCTTGCCACACGCGGCTGTGCAGGCTGTGGCCCAACATGGCCAGCCAGGGCTGGATGAGCAAGCCCTTGCGCGACAAGCCGCCGTCTGCGGCCAGGGCCTGGGCTTCGGTGATGTAGCCGCTGCGGGCCACGCGCGAGCCGTCGGCCAGGGTGGCCTGCAAGGTGATGGCCTGGCCCACGAGCGACTTGAGGGGCACGTGGGTGTCGAGCACCAGGGCGTGCAGGTTCAGCAAGAAGGGTTCGGAGACGGCCTCGTGCAGCACGAAGCTTTCGACCATCAGGTCTGCCGGCAACGGCTGGCTGGCTGCCGGGCTGGCGAGGCTGTAGAGGCGCGTGTCGCTGCGCCACTGGGCGATCAGGCCCGACAGTTGGTCGGCCAGCGCCGAAGGCAGCGCGCTGGCGAACGAAGACACGCCCGACAGCGACTCGGGCAAAGCCACACCCAGACCCATGAAGGGACCCCTGAAATTTTTGTGATGAATGGCCCCGATTCTCCCTGGGCGGCCGAACGGGGCCATCCACCTACAGGGGGTATCAATGCAACGGGGTGTAACGTGCGTCGCACCCCTGGTCAGCCTGCTTGACGAGTCGCCGCCAGGGCCTCTAGGCTGCGACGTTTCGCACACACCCTTCAGGAGACCCCATGAAACAACTGACCCCCGCTCAAACCCAGGAAGTCAGCGGCGCCCTGCGCAAGATCACCACCATGATGGTGGGCGAAGAAACCAAGCTCACCACCATGATGGTGGGTGAGGAGACCGTGACCACCACCAAGGTGACCGGCGAAGAAATGGCCACGACCATGGCCCTGGGCGAAGAAGGCAACCCGCCCAACCCCACCGGCACCGACACCACCGCTCTGGGCTCGTTCTGAGGCGGCGCCTTGGCCGCCTGATGTCGCTGCATGTTGTGGATTTCCGGCGGCCTCGCTGACCCGAACCTCGCGGCCCTGGCCCAGGCGGCCGAACGCCTGGGCGTGCCCTGGCTGGACGGCCGCTTGCCGCCCGCCAGCAGCCCGCTGTTCCATTGGTCGCTGGAAGACGACGCCAGCGACATGCCTTGGGGCGATGGCCCCGCCCCCACCGCTTGTTTCCATCGCCACGACGTGTTCGGGCCGATGGACGACCCGCGCCCGGTGGTCAGCGAGCGCGCCACCGGCTGGACAGCCGCCATCGAAGGCTGGCTGCTCGCCCACCCCGAGGTGCGCACGCTCAATGCCGACATCCGGCCCGTGGCCTACAACAAGCCCGCCGCCTTGTTGCGCGCCCGTGCCGCTGGCCTGCGCACGCCGCCCACCTGGGTCAGCAACGACGTGGCCCGACTGCGCGCCAGGCTGGCCCGCCCCAGCATCGCCAAGCCCGTGGCCGGGGGCGGCCATTGCCAGACGCTGGAAGAGGCCTTGGGCCCGCTGGCGCCCGAGCTGGCGTGCAGCGCCAAGCCGGCCTTGATCCAACCCAGGTTGGCCCCGGCCGAATGCCGGGTGTTCGCGGTGGGCTCGGCGCTGTTTGCCTTCGATGTGGCCAGCCCCTCGCTCGATTACCGGGTGCACCAGGACGCCGAGGTCACCGCCACCGAGGTGCCGGCCTGTGCCCCGGCCCTGCAGCGCTTGCTGGCCGATTTCGGCATGGATTTCGGTGCAGCCGATTTCAAGGCCGACCCCGACACGGGCGAATGGGTGTTCCTGGAGCTCAACACCTCACCCATGTTCGTGCGCTTCGACCAGGCCTGTGAGGGCCGCTTGACCGAAGCCATGGTCCGGCACCTGACGGCCGCTCAACGGCCCAGTTTGGCCGCCAGCTCGTCGTAAGCCTCGGCTTGCTCCGCATCGACCTGCGGGGTGAGCCGGGCGCCAGCGGCCAGCGCGCCCACCAGCGTTTCCAGCAGGCGCTGGGCGTCGCCCAGGCGGGGCAACACCGGCCCGGCAAACAACACGTGCCCCTGGTGGGTCACCATCAGCGTGGGGAAGGTTTCCACGTCCACGTCGCCGACCAGGTCGGCCTCGTCTTCGATGTCGATGTAGCGGTAGGCGTGCGCCGGCAGCGCGGCTTGCAGCTCAGCGAAGGTGGCCTGGTAGTCGCGGCAGGTGCCACACCATTCGGCGCACAGGCAGACGACCGCCAACTCGGGCGCGACAGGTACTTCAGGCGCGGTGCTCATGCGGCGTTGATGCGGATCCAGGTCGTCTTGAGTTCAGTGTACTTGTCCAGGGCGTGCAGCGATTTGTCGCGGCCATTGCCTGACTGCTTGTAGCCGCCAAAGGGCACGGTGATGTCGTCCTCGTCGTACTGGTTGACGTGGACGGTGCCGGCGCGCAGGGCACGGGCCACCCGGTGGGCGCGGTCGAGGCTGTCGCTCCACACGCTGGCCTGCAGGCCATAGGGTGTGCCGTTGGCGATGCGGATGGCTTCGGCCTCGTCGTTGAAGCGGATGACGCTGAGCACCGGGCCGAAGATCTCTTCCTGCTCGATCTTCATGCCGGGCTGCACCTGGTCGAACAGCGTGGGCTCGACGTAGAAGCCGCCGCTGTCTGCCAGGGCCTGCTTGCCCCCGGCCACGCAGCGCGCGCCCTGCACGTCGCCCGAGGCGATGTAGTCCAGCACGGTGTGCATCTGGCGGGCATCGACCAGCGCGCCCATCACGGTGCTGGGGGCCAGCGGGTCGGCGGGCTGGAAGGCGGGCAACATGGCCTGGATGTGGGCCACCACCTCGTCCGCAATCGACGCGTGCACCAGCAGGCGCGAGGGGGCGTTGCAGCTCTCGCCCTGGTTGAAGAACAGGCTGCCGGCGGCGGTCTCGGCGGCACGTTTGACGTCGGCCACGTCGTCGAACACCACGAAGGCCGACTTGCCGCCCAGCTCGTTGAACACGCGCTTGAGGTTGCTCTGTGCGGCGTAGCTCAACATCTGGCGGCCCACGCGGGTGGAGCCGGTGAAGCCCAGGGCATCGACGTCCATGTGCAGGGCCAGGGCTTCGCCAGCCTCATGGCCATAGCCGGTGACCACGTTGAACACGCCGGCAGGCAGGCCCGCCTGGATGGCCAGCTCCGCCAGGCGCAGGGCCGTGAGGGGCGACTTCTCGGAAGGCTTGAGCACCACCGAGTTGCCGCTGGCCAGCGCGGGCCCCAGCTTCCAGGCAGCCATGAGCATCGGGTAGTTCCACGGCACGATGGCGCCCACCACACCCACCGGCTCACGCTGGATCAGCGCCAGGGCGTTGTGGGGCGTGGGCGCGATCTCGTCGTAGACCTTGTCGATGGCTTCGCCAAACCAGTTGATGCAGCGCGCGGCCAGGGGCACGTCCACGCTGAGGCTGTACTGGATGGGCTTGCCCATGTCCAGGGTTTCGATCAGGGCCAGCTCGTCCTTGTGTTGCACCAGCAATTCGGCAAAGCGCTGGAGCACCTTCTTGCGTGCAGCCGGGGCTTGCTTTGACCACCGGCCGTCTTCGAAGGCGGAGCGGGCCGAACGCACGGCACGGTCCACGTCGTCGGCGCGGCCACGGGCCACGTCCACCAGGTGGCGGCCATCGATGGGCGAGGTGCTGGCAAAGGTTTCGCCCGCAGCGGCGTCCACCCGCTGGCCGTCGATGAACAGCTGGCCGTGGAGGCGGCCGTCGGCGATCAGGGCGTGGGCGCGGTCGTGCCAGATGGGCGATGTGGGCATGGGTGAGGCTCCGTGCAGCTTGAAGCCTGGAGTCTACCCACCCGGTGCAGGTGGTGGTGGCGCGGCGCAGCACTCCCCTAAACTCCCGCCAAAACAACCATCAGGGACACCCATGAACGACCGCCTTTCGGGCCGCCGCTGCGGCCTGCTGCTGAGCCTTTGCCTGCCCTTGTGGCTGACCGCCTGCGGCGGCGGAGGCGGGCCCTCGGCCAGCGTCTCCGGCAGCGAAGACCCCAACCCCGTGCGCCAGGGGGCCTCGCGGTACCAGGCGGCAGAGGTCACTCGGCGCGTGACCACGTCGGACGGCTCCGGCAACAGCCTCGATCAAGCCTTGGCCATCGTCGACCTCGAAACGGGCACCGAGGTGCGCCGCATCGCCCTGGACGCCGACGTCAGCGGCAGCGCATGGCAGGCCGTGGGCCGCTACGACGCGCCTTCGGCCACCCAGGGTCGGCGGCTGGGCGCGTCGATGGTGTTGTACGTGGCCCAAGGCCAACTCATGCAACTGGCGCTGGACCACACCAGCCTGGGCGCCCCCAGCGCGGTGAGCGGCCCGCAGCAGGTGTGCGGCATCGACCAGCTCCACCCCTTGAACCTGGCCGGCAGCCAGGCCTGGTTGCTGGTTCAAACCCCTGGGCCGGACGGCCTGTGCCGCGAACAGCGCGACAACACCCGCCTGTGGGTGGCCACGGGCGTCCCCGGTGCGGCCCAGGGCTTGCAGGCTGAGGGGCCTGGCGCCAAGACCTTGGTGGGGCCCTTGGCCAGCGCTTGGGGCGCCACCGCTGCGGGGGTGCTCGCCATCGACCGTCAGGAGGGCAGCCTGGGCGTCTACAGCCTGGACCTGCAACGCCGGCTGTCCACCGTGGCCCTGGGGCGGCCGGTGGGGCCAGACGAGGACGTCGAAACCTACCCCTGGATGCCCGGCAACCCGGCCAGGCTGCTGCTGCGCGTGGGCGACACGCTGAGCTTGGCAGAGGTGACAGAAGGCCAACTGCGCGTGCTCAAGACCTTGCGCACCCTGCGGCCCGGCAGCTTCATCAAGCTGGCCCAGAGCGACACCGAGCGCTTCCTGGTGGACGGCATGTCGATCATCGCCATCAACGCCCAAGGCGACGTGCGCAACGTGGGGCAAGTCACCGCAGGCGCCGAATCGGTCGAAGGCCTGGCCTATGCGGCTGGCCGGGTGATCGTCACGCTGCGTCAGCGGTCCGCGCCGGGCAAGGCCACGGTGCTGTCCTTGCGCGCCACAGACAGCGCGCCCGCGCTCTTGATGGGCGATGGCGACCAGTCCTACATCGCCTTGTTGGCGGTGACTGAAGATCAGGTCTGGTTCTCGCGCACCCAATCCGCCACCGGCCTGCAGGAGATTGTCCGCATGGCCCCCGATGGCCAGGGCTACACCACCATCGCCACGAACGTGAATGGCGCCGATGTGCTGCCCGCCAGCCAGTTCACGCTGCCCCACCTGAACACGCCGGCAGCCTTGGTCTGGTGCCTGCCCCAGGCGGCAGCCCGCACCTGCACGGGTGCCACCTTGCAACGCCACTTGCTGCCAAACGGCCCCACGGTCACCTTGGGCAACCCGGTGCCCGACGAGCGTTGGACCTGGGGCCTGCTGAGTTACGACCCACTTCAGCCTGGAGGGCTCCCCTCGGTGGTCACCGCCATGCTTTACCTGAGCGACACCCTGCCCTCGGGGGCCAGCCGACAGACCGACCAGGCCGTGCTGCTCTGGATGGACCCCAATTCGGCAGCTTCACTGCGGCCCGTGGCGCGCTTGCAGCCTTGAGCGGGGCGCCCCCCGCAGCCGGGGATGCCGCTGTCCGAAGGACTGGGTAGACTGCGCGCACAACAAACAGACAGGGCAACCATGCCAAAGACTCAGGGACGCACGCTTCAGGTTCAAGCACAACCGTTTACACGCGCCGGTCGGCGCACTTGGCGCCTGCTGGCCCAGGCCAGCGCCCTGGCGGCATTGGCGGCCCTGGCCGCCTGTGGCGGCGGCGGCGGTGGCGACCCGTCGGCCTCCCCTTCGGCCACCACGGTGCTCGACGGCGACAGTGGCGCCTTGCAGGTGTACGCCGGCGCCACACGCGCCGACAGCAGCGTCAACGCCGACCAGGTGACTTACACCTTGATGTCGCCCAGCCAACCTCAGACGACGCGCCAGGTGAGCGGCCGCAGCCTCTTCCTGATGCGTGGGCTGCCCAGCGCGCAGCCGCTGTCGCCGGCCCCCATGTCCCAGGTGGTGTGGGTCAAGCAAGGCCGGATTTACCGGCTGCCCGCCCAAGGCGCGCTCAACGCCACGCCCATCCAGGTCTCCGGGCTGACCAACGTGTGCGAAGCCGGCCCGATCGACAAATGGGCCCGCGAAGACAGCTGGCTGCTGGTGAAGCTGGCCGATGGCCAGGGCAACTGCGGCAACGACGCGAATGCGCCCCGGCAACGGCTGGTGGGCCTCAGCGCCAGCACGACGCAAATGGGCGTGGACGCGGGCTTGTGGAACGAAGTGGCCGTCATGGGCATGTTGCCGGGCGCCAAGGGCGGGGCTGGCCCCGTGCTGATCTACCTCCGGGGCGACGCCAAACTGGCGGTGCTGGACCCCAGCGGCAGCGGGGCCTTGGGCACCAGTGGCTCCTCGCCCCTGGCCTTCATGGACGTGGCCACCAACCTGCCCTTGCATTTCCAGACCGCACCGGAGGTGGCTTGGCAACAAGGCGTGCTGCAGGCCAATGGCCAGCTCATCGTGCTGGATTGGCATGGGCCCCAGCTGGCTTCCCGCGTGAGCAGCATCGCCCCCACGGCCAACGCTTCTGCCACGCTGCTGGGGGTCCACGGCGGCGACTTCCTGCTGTCCACGCCCTTGCAGGTGATCGGCCTGAGCCCGCTGGCGCAAGACAACCAGGGCCTGGCGCGCGCCACCGCCTTGGCCACGTTCAACCCCGTGTTGAGCGCGGCTTACGTGCGCGGCTCGGACACCACCTTGGCGTGGCCGCAGTCGGGTTGCACGCTGGTGCAACACGGCGCCACGCTGGCGGCCAATTTCCAGGCTTCGCTGCTGGAGGCCTTCGCGCTCAACCCGGCCACTGGCGCGCGCGTGCCCACGCCGCCTCAAACGTCGACCACGCCCATGCGCCCCAGCCCCAGCGACGGCCTGATCTGGGTGCAGTTGCCCGACACCCCGCCGCTGCAGTCGCTGACGCGCGTGAGTTGCACCACCAGCATGAGCAACGTGGTCGTTCACGGCGTGGCCCCGCTGACCCCGCTGATTTGGTTCAGCGACACGGGCCGCCAGAGCTGGTTGCCCTTCCTGCGACCGCCCACCACCACCGGCTTCGCGGTTTACCCCTTCGCCAGTGGCATGGCCACCGTGCTGACCGACGCACGACTGGGGGGCTACCAAAACGAGACCGCCAACGAAGTGGACTGGGGGCCTTTGCCGCAGATCAGTGGCGAGCAGGTGATCGGGGTGGCCCCTCGCCTGACCGGGCAACACAGCAGCGACGCCTTGCTGTTTGACTTGCTCACACAAGACGCCCAAGGCACGCAACATGGCGCGCTCGTCAGCGTGCGCCCGCTGGTGCCCAACTCCCTGCGCCTGATCCGCAGTGGCCTGCCGGTGCCAACCAGCGTGGCCAAGCTCTGAGCGCAAAGTGGCCACGTTGGGCCACAATGGCTTTCTCATCCCACCAGTGAGGAGGCAGACATGCCGGTGATCGTGGTCGCCAACCCCAAGGGCGGCGTGGGCAAGTCCACGCTGTCGAGCAACATCGCGGGCCATTTCGCCCGCCAAGGTCACACCGTCATGCTGGGCGACGTGGACCGGCAGCAGTCTTCGCGACTGTGGTTGCAATGGCGACCGGCCACGTTGCCCACCATCCTGAGCTGGGACATCACCGAAGACCACATGGCGCGTCCGCCCAAAGGCACGACCCACATCGTGCTGGACACGCCCGCCGGCCTGCACGGCCCTGGCCTGGACGCCGTGATGAAGCTGGCCGACAAGGTGGTGGTGCCGCTGCAGGCCAGCGTGTTCGACATCCACGCCACGCAAGGCTTCCTGGCCGAATTGGCCGAGCGGCGCAAGCCCGGCAAGCTGCAGCTGGGCGTGGTGGCCAACCGCGTGAAGGACCACACCAAGGCCACGGCCCACCTGCACGAGTTCTTGCAGACGCTGGACGTGCCGCTGCTCGGCCAGTTGCGCGACACGCAGAACTACGCCCACCTGGCCGCCCACGGCCTGAGCCTGTGGGACGTGCCCGCCAACAAGGTGGAAAAGGACCTGGCGCAGTGGGCGCCCATCGTGGCCTGGCTGAACCAGGCCTGAATCAGAAGCTCACCACCACCGCCGTGCTGAGCAACTGGTTGGTCTTGGCGTAGCTGCCGTCTTTCTTGTTCTCGAAGACCTTGCCGGTGGCCCAGTCGTAGCGGTATTCGAGCTTGAGCACGGTGTTGAGGTTGAACAGGTAGTTGCAGCCCACGGTGAGCGCCCCGCGGTTGACGCCCTTGTTGCGGTCCGCGTCCACCCAGTCGCCGTTCTCGTCTTGCTGCTTGCCCGGGCCGATGCCGTTGTCGCCATCGAAGGCGGCGTAAGTCAGCAAGCCACCACCGTTGCGCTTGTTGAAGATGTAGTCCATGCGCACCACGCCTTCGAAGCGCGGCTCGAACTTGTAGGCCAGCAGGCCGGACAGGCCTTGCCAATAGGCGGTGCGCAGGCTGCCGTCTTCGGCCGCCATGGTGGAAGCGCGCACCTGGCGCCCGAAGCTCACCTGGCCTTGGGCCGTGAAGTCGCCGCGGATGAAATAGGCGTCGAACTCGAAGGTGTCGACGCGCGAATCGGTGGGGTAAGGCTGGCCGGTGGCAGGGTTGTTGATGCGCTCGCCATCGGCGTCGTAAGCGCCATTGTTGGCCGCCCGGCCATGGATGCCCGCAAAGCCGAAGCCCTGGAACTCGCCCTTGGCGTAGTCCACCCGGTAGGCCAGCACCGGCGTCTTCTCATTGGGCTGGCGCTTGCTGGCGGCCATGTTGGCCACGATGGCCTTGATCAGCCACTTCTCGCGCGCCAGCTCCATGCCCGCACCGGTGTAGGACGCCGGCAGCGTGGTGTCGAACAACAGGTTGTGCGTGATGGTCTTGGTCAGCGTGGCCTGCAGCATCTCGTAGCCCGACCAGTCTGGGATGTGGCCGGCGATGAAGCGGGTCTGCAAATCGGTCAGGGGCACCGACACCGAGGCCTCGTGCAGCGGCGAGTTGCTGCCCTCGGCCACGGCCTGGGTGCTGCGTTGGGGCACCAGCGTCAGGCGCCAACGCGAACCGCTGTCGGTCTCCTTGATGAAGTCCAACATGGCGATGCCCATGTAGGAGTTGTCGAAGGTGTAGGGGCTGTCGGACACCGCGTTCATGAACTGGAAGCCCGCGCGGTGTTGTCGTTGGCTGTAGATGAAGGTCGGGTCCATGTAGCCCGAGACCTTCAAGCCTTTGAAGCCCGACATGTCGCGGGCGTCTTCCAGCGCCTCAGTCTTCACGGCGATGCGGTTGAAGTCCTGTTGCTGCTCAGGCGTCATGCCGGCCGAAGCGGGCTGGGCCTGCTGGGCTTCCACCTTCTTTTCCAGCTCGGCGAGGCGCTCCTTGAGTGCCTTGACTTCCTTGCTCACGTCGCCCTGGGCTGCAGGTTGGGACTGGGCCTGGGCCAGGGGCGACCACAGCGCCACGCCGGCACAGGCCAGGGCACACAGGCGTGCGGCCACTGCGGACGGCGCAAGGCTGGGGCGAACGGCACGGCGATCGAAGGCGGCTGGCGTCATGGGTGGGTCTCCTGGAATGGGGTGTGAAAGCGGTTCAATGGCTGTGGGCGGCTTCGGCCACCTCGCGGGCGCGTCGGCGTTCGGCTCGGGCCAGGGCATAGCTGCCCCCCACGATCACGACGCTGACCACGGCGATGACCACCGTGGCCACCGCGTTGACGGAAGGGTCGACGCCCAGTCGGGCGCGCGAGAAGATGACCAGCGGCAAGGTGGTGGAGCCCGGCCCGGACAGGAAGGCGGCCACGACCACGTCGTCCAGCGACAAGGTGAAGGTGAGCAAAAAAGCCGAGGCCAGCGACTGCGCGATCATGGGCAGCGTGACCAGGAAGAAGACCTGCAATGGGCGCGCCCCGAGGTCTTGGGCGG
Source organism: Pseudomonadota bacterium (assembly GCA_041169085.1). Classification (GTDB taxonomy): domain Bacteria; phylum Pseudomonadota; class Gammaproteobacteria; order Burkholderiales; family Burkholderiaceae_C; genus Aquabacterium. Next base: position 28,497 of record JBEEJT010000015.1, read on the forward strand.
CTTCTTCGAGTTGCGGGTTGAGCGCCTGCAACCGAGCCTGGATGACCACCGTGGCGTAAGCCAGCCCCACGAGCAAGTGGCCCAGCCAGATCGTGACCAGGCCCCGCTCGGGAAAGCCCAGCGCCCGCTGCAGCGACACCAGCATCAACAGCAGGCTCAAGCCGATGATGACTTCGGGCATGACCAGCGGCGCGTTGACCATGGCCACCATGAGCGTGCGGCCCATGAAGCGCTTGTACTTGACCAGGGCCCAGGCCGCCATGGTGCCGAGCACCACGGCCGCGCAGGCGTTGAAGAAGGCGATGCGCAAGGACAGCCACAGGCCTTGCAACACCTCTTCGTCGTGCGCCAGCTGCACGAACCACTGCAGCGTGGCCCCACCCCAAACCGTGGGCAGGGGCGAGGCGTTGAAGGCGTAGACCACCAGCGCCAGGATGGGCAGGTAGAGGAAGGCGAAGCCTGCGGCCAGCCAGCTGCGGCCCAGGGCCCGTTCGGTGCGGCTCGGCGTCATCCGCGTGCCCCCTGCCTGGCCTGGGCTTCCGCCTGGGCGCGGTTGAACAGCGCCAGCGGCACCAGGATCAACAAGATCATCACCACCGCCACCGCCGAAGCCATGGGCCAGTCGTTGTTGGCGAAGAACTCGTCCCACAGCACGCGGCCGATCATCAATGTCTGCGGGCCGCCCAGCAGTTCGGGGATCACGTATTCGCCCACACACGGGATGAAGACGAGCATCGAGCCCGCCACGATGCCCGCCTTGGACATCGGCACCGTGACACGCCAGAACGCCACCCAGGGCGTGGCGCCCAGGTCGTAAGCCGCCTCCAGCAGGCGCACATCCATCTTGGAGAGGTTGGCGTAAAGCGGCAGCACCATGAACGGCAGGTAGGTGTAGACCATGCCCAGCACCAGCGAGAAGGGCGTGTTCATGTATTGCCCAGGCCCGGGGATGAGGTCGAGCGCCAGCAACAGGCTGTCGACGTGCAGGGTGTTGAGCACCTCGGCCACCCAGCCGCCCTCGCCCAGCAGGCCCTTCCAGGCGTAGACCCGCAGCAGGAAGGATGTCCAGAAGGGCAGCATCACCATCATCAGCAAGGCGGGCTGGATCGCGGCCTTGGCCCGCGCCATGAAGTAGGCGAAGGGGTAGCCGATGAACAGGCACCAGGCGGTGGTGATGGCGGCGTACTTCAGGCTGGCCAGGTAGGCCCGGAAGTACAGATCGTCTTGCAACAGGAAGAGGTAGTTGCCCAGCTTGACCTGGACCTGCAAGACCCCGTCGGCCCAGGTGAACAGGTCTTTGAAGGTGACCATCTCCATCTCGGAGACGGAGATCTTCAGCACGATCAAAAAGGGCAGCAGGAAAAACAGCAGCAGCCACGCGAAAGGCAGGCCCACCACGCTGCGCTCGCCCCAGCGCAGGCCGCGACGGCGCGGCGCGGCGGTGGCGGCGAGTTCGGGGGTGGGCAAGGAGGCGCTCACGGCTGGGGGCTCAGGGTTGGGGGCTCACTGCGTCAGCACCACGTGGGCGGAAGGCGTCCACCAGGCGTAGGCCTCGTCGTCCCAGGTGAGGGCGTCGTCGGGGTGGCGCTCGGTGTTGCTCTGGCTGACCTTGAGCAACACGCCGCTGGGCAAGGCCAGGTGGTAGACGGTGTCGCTGCCCAGGTAGACCATGTTCTTGACCACGCCCTTGACCTGGTTGAGCGGCGCAGGCGCGAGTTCGGGGTCGTCGGTGGGCGGCGGTCGGCGCGAGATGCGGATCTTCTCGGGGCGCAGCGCCACGGCCACGGGCATGCCTTCGTGGCCGCTCACGCCATGGCCCACATGGTGGCGCACATCGGCGCACTGGATCTGGACATGGCCGGGCTCGTCTTCCACCAGGGTGCCGTCCATCAGGTTGACGTTGCCGATGAAATCGGCCACGAAGCGGCTGCTGGGGCTTTCGTAGATCTCGCGGGGCGTGCCCACCTGCTGGATGCGGCCGTCGCGCATGACGCCGATGCGGGTGGCCATGGCCATGGCCTCTTCCTGGTCGTGGGTGACCATCACGCAGGTCACGCCCACCTGTTCGATGATGTTGACCAGCTCGATCTGGGTCTCTTCGCGCAGCTTCTTGTCGAGTGCGCCCAGCGGCTCGTCGAGCAGCAGCAGTTGCGGCTGCTTGGCCAGGCTGCGCGCCAGCGCCACGCGCTGCTGCTGCCCGCCGGACAACTGGTGGGGCTTGCGTTGCGTGAACTTGCCCAGCTGCACCAGCTTGAGCATGGCCTCCACGCGGTCGGCCACCTGGGCGCGGGGCAGCCCCTCGCGCTTGAGGCCGAAGGCGATGTTGTCCCACACCGTGAGGTGGGGAAAGAGCGCGTAGCTCTGGAACATCATGTTGATGGGGCGCTCATAAGGCGCGAGGCCCAACATGGCGCGCCCACCCAGCGAGATGCTGCCACTGGTGGGCTGGTCGAAGCCGCCCAACATGCGCAGCAGCGTCGTCTTGCCGCAGCCCGAAGGCCCCAGCAGCGCGAAGATCTCGCCGCGCGCGATGTCCAGGCTGATCTGGTCGACCGCGCGGAAGGCGTGGCCATCGGCGGCGCCGAACTCCTGCACCAACCCGTCGATGCGCAGGAAGGCCGGTTCGCCGACCGGCTTGGCCCCAGGCAACACCGCCGCCATCACAGGCCCGTCTTGAACGAGGTGTAGATGCGGGTCATCTGACGGCGGATGTCGTTGTTCAACGCCTCTGGCATCGCCATCTTCTTCATTTCAGATTCGGGCGGGTAGACGGCCGGGTCGTTGGCGATTTCGGGCTTGATGAACTTGCGAGACGCCGCGTTGGGGTTGGCGTAGAACACCTTGTTGGTCAGGCCCGCGTGCACCTCGGGGCGCATGATGTAGTTCATCCACTTGTGCGCGTTTTCGGGGTGAGGCGCGTCGGCCGGGATCACCATCACGTCCATGAACACCACGCCGCCAGTCTTGGGCGTGAGGGTCTGGATGTTCTGGCCCGTCTTGCCTTCGATGGCGCGGTTCTTGGCAATGTTGATGTCGCCCGAATAGCCGAACACCGCGCACAGCTGGCCGTTGGCCAGGTCGTTGATGTAGCCGCTGGAGCTGAACAGGGTCACGTGGGGCCGGATCGCCTTGAGCAAGGGGGGCACCAGGTTGTAGTCGGCGATGTTCTTCGAATAGGCCTGCTTGCCCAGGTAGTGCAAGGCCGCCGGGATGACTTCGGTGGGCGAGTCGAGGAAGGACACGCCACAGCTCTTGAGCTTGCTGATGTATTCGGGCTTGAAGACCAGGTCCCACACGTTGTCGGGCATGGGCGTGCCGCCCAAAGCGGCCTTGACCTTGTCGACGTTGATGCCCACGGTGGTGTAGCCCCACATCCAGTCGACCATGTACTGGTTGCCCGGGTCGAGCCGCGCCAGCTGGGCCTGGAAGCCAGGGTCGAGGTTCTTCAAGTTCGGCAATTGGGACTTGTCGACCTTTTGCAGCAGGCCGCCGTCGATCTGCATCTTGGCCCAATACGAAGACGGCACCACGATGTCGTAGCCCGTCTTGCCCGCCACCAGCTTGGCGTGAACGATCTCGTTGCTGTCGAAGTTGTCGTAGCGGACCTTGATGCCGGTTTCTTTTTCGAAGTTGGCGATGGTGTCCGGGGCGATGTAGTTCGACCAGTTGTAGACGTTGAGCACCTTCTCTTCTTCAGCCCGTGCGGGCAGGGAAAAGATGGCCGAGGCCACGGCCAGGGCGGCCCATGTCAGGTGGGTCAGACGCGGCTGGTGAGACGGGGTGCGGTTGCGCTTCATCGGTGACGTTTCCTCCAAGCGAGGGCTGGCCGGCGCAACGACACGCCGGATGTGGGCAGGGTCAGTGGGCTATTGTGAGTCGCCGGGGGCCAGGCGTCGACGCATGCCCTCGGTGCATGTTGCAAATCGGCCCCGAACACGGACTGCCGTCGACATGCAAGGGCTGGGCCAGCGTGCGTGCGAGGCGGTGCATCCGATTTCCCTGGTGTGTGTGGCTGGCCTCGGCATCGTGTGCACCGGGGCTCTTGGGGCGACACTTTAGCAGGGCAGCGGGGCGCCGCCCCCTGCGTGCAGGGGTGTCGCGGGCAGGTGCGCTGACTACACTCGGGCACCCTTGCCTTGCCCCTCGCCACCCATGGACAGCCTGCTGCTCGTCGAAGACGAACCCGACACCTGCGCGTGGCTGGCGGCACAGGTCCAGTCCAGCTTTCCCGAGATGACGCTGCAGTGCTGTGCCAGCGTGCGTGAAGCCATGGCCTGGCTGTCGGGGCACCGCCCCAGCGTGGCGCTGGTCGACCTGAACCTGCCCGATGGCAGTGGCCTGACCGTGATCCGACGCGCCGCCAGCCTGCAGCCGCCCTGCGATGTGCTGGTGCTGTCGATTTTTGGCGACGAGCAGAACGTCCTGGCGGCGCTGGATGCCGGGGCCAGCGGCTACTTGCTCAAGGACGGCAGCGAGAACCACCTGCGCGAGCACCTGGCCTGCCTGCGTCAAGGGGGCTCGCCCCTCTCGCCGGGCATCGCCCGCACCCTGATCCGACGTTACCGGACACAAGGGCCGGTCAGCTCACCGGCACCGACCACGCCGGCTGTGCCCACGCCTGCCAAGGCAGAGGCCCCTCAGCCCGCGCTGTCCACCCGCGAGGTGGACGTGCTGACCGGCGTGGCCAAGGGCTTCAGCTATGGCGAAGTGGGCGAGATGCTGGGCATGTCCACCAACACCGTGCGCACCCACATCCGGCACATCTACGACAAGCTCAGCGTGAACTCGCGCACCGAGGCCTTGATGGAATACAACCGCCGCCAATCGGCGCAAGGCTTGCCCCCCATCTGCTGAGCGCGTGGGGGGGCGGGGCTCAAGCCCGGCGGCGTCGCGCCAGGCCCGCCACGCACAGGCCAGCCAAGGCCAGGCCCCAGGTCGACGGCTCGGGCACGGCCGACACGCTCCAGCCCGCTGCCCCGTTGTCGACCAGCGTGGCCACCTGGCCATTGAGCAAGGTCGACGTCAAGCGGATGGCCATGTTGCCATGGGTGCTGCCCGCGCCCATGCTGGCACTCGCGATGAGGCGACCGGCGTCCTGGCGGCCCGTGTCGACGGTCGTGGTGAGCGTGTAGACGGCGTTCACCGAGGTCCCATCCCACGGCGTCGACACGCCATGGCTGTAGAGCGAGCCCATCGAGATGTGGCCGCCACAGCCCAGGCAGTTGACGTCGGAGATGCCGCCGCCGGCCGCGTCGGCGCCCTGGCCATACAGCTCCAGGCCGAAGCTGGCCCCCGCGTTGTGGCTGGCGTCCAGCGAGAGGTCCATGGCGCCCAGCACTTCGAAGGTGAAACTCACCGTGGCGGCCTCACCGCCGCCCGCCACAGAGAAGCGAACGTCGCTGCGGGTGGCGGCATAAGGGCCCAGCGTCCAGTGGGTGCTGTCGGCCACGCTCAGGGTCTGGTTGAACAGCGTGGTGGTGGCCGAGGCCCCGCTCACGGCAGCAGGCAGCATGGCCCCCGTGGCGTTGAAGGCGATTTGATCTGGCGCACCGAGCGCGCTGCCGCCATCGACAGAGGCGTAAGCCTCAAAGTAAGCCGCATGGGCAGGCAGGCTGGTGCACAGCGCCACGCCAAGGGCCGCGATGGTGGCCAGCGCCGGGCGAGGAAGGACAAAGGACATGGAGGCTCCTGAATGTGAAAGCGTGGGGACCCGTGGGTCGGTGCGGCAAGACTAGGGCAAGGCCCCCGGCCTGCCCATCGCATCGCCATGCGACCCTCGCATGGGGGATGACCGCCCCCGAGCCCCCATGGCGCTTGCCTACACTGGGGCCATGCACCATGCCCCACGCCGATGAACCCGCTGACGCCGCCACTGGCTGACGTCCCCTGGCCGCAGCTGCTGCGGCAGGAGTCCGCCACCTTGCTGACCGGCACGCTGGGCATCGCGCTGGGGCTGTATGTGCTGTTGCGTTGGTCGCGGCAACGCAACCTGACCGAATTTGCCTGGTTCGGGCTCATCTTCGTGATCTGGGGCATGCGCACGCTGCAACACGGCTTGACAGCCCTGCCCTTGCCCAACGACCTCGCCTTGGTGGTGCGCGGCCTGGCGGGCACCTGGTCGGTGGTGCTGTTCGCCTTGTTCGCGCTGATGCTGTCGCGCTCCGAAGACCCGCACTACCGCGCCCCACCCTGGCTGGGCCGGGCCTTCACCGCGTATGGCTTGGGCTTGAGTGCGCTGGTGTGCGTCATCCCGCCCGCCTGGATCGAGGGGCCCGAGATGCGCTGGGCCGTGGCGTTGGGGGTGGCGCTCACCTTGTGGGGGCAGTGGCGCATCTGGGCGCTGGCGCTCAAGCTGCGCCGCATCGAGCTGTGGATGCCCGCCATCCTGATCGTGGTCTACGTGGGCCTGGCGGCGTGGTCGCATGCGGGCGACCCGACACGTTCGCCCTTTGCTTCGCACCTGGCCCACCAATACGAGTCGGCCCCGCTGTTCTTGTCGGCCGGCTGGATGCTGGCCCACCGCTACTGGCGGGCGCTGGGCCAAGCGCGTGCGCTGTCCGACTCGCTGCAGGCGCAGGTGGACGCGCAACGCCTTGAACTGGAGCGCCACTTCGAGCGCCAACGCGAGGCCGAGCGCGAACAGGCCCGCACCCAGGAGCGATCGCGGGTGATGCGTGATCTGCACGACGGCCTGGGCCTGCACCTGGTCAGCGCCATGCGGCAGGTGCGTGCGGGCGCCATCCAGCCGGACACGCTGGTGGGCACGCTGCAAGACGGGCTGGACGAGTTGCGCGTGGCCATCGACGCCCTGGACACCAGCCAGCGCGACCCCCTCACCCTGCTGGGCACCCTGCGCTACCGCATGGCCCCGCGCTTCGCGTCGCTGGGGCTGCACCTTGGCTGGGATGTGTCCGATGACTTGCCCGAGCTGCCAGAACTGACGCCCGCGCAGGCCTTGCACCTGATGCGTCTGGCCCAGGAAGCGCTGGGCAACACGCTCAAGCACAGCGGCGCCACAGAAGTGCACATGCGTTTGCAGACGGTGGGCACCGAGGCCCGGCTCGACATCCGCGACAACGGTCAGGGCTTCGACGTGGCGTCGGTGCGCGCAGGCCGGGGGCTCAACCACCTGCAAGCCCGCGCCGAGGCGCTGGGCGGCCGGGTGGCCCTGAGCAGCTCGCCCCAAGGCACGTGCGTGACGCTGTGGTGGCCCATCTGTCTCGCCGGTCCCATCAACCCCATCAACCCCATCAACCCCACCAGCCCCGCGCCTGCAAATCAGCCAGGGTGAGGTCCAGACAGGAGCGGATCAGGCCCACCAGCTCGTCGATCTGCGCGCGGGTCATGACCAGCGGCGGCGCGATGATCATGCGGTCGCCCACGGCGCGCATGATCAGGCCGTTGCCAAAGCAGTGGCCTCGGCACACCATGCCCACCGACAAGCTGGGGTCGAAGGCCACGGCCGGCTTGTCGCCTTGAGCCTTGCGCTTGACCAGGCGGATGGCGCCCATGAAGCCACAGGTCTCGGCCTCGCCCACCAGCGGGTGCGAGGCGAGCTCGGCAAAGCCTTGCGCCAGGTAAGGGCCGGTGTCGTCATGCACCTGCTGCACCAGGCCCAGGCGCTCGATCAGCTCGACATTGGCCAGGCCCACGGCACAGGCCACCGGGTGGCCGCTGTAGGTGTAGCCGTGGGCGAACTCACCGCCCTGCTCGATCAGCACCTTGGCCACGCGCTCGCCCACCATCACGCCGCCCAGCGGCACATAGCCCGAGGTCACGCCCTTGGCGAAGGTCATCAGGTCGGGCTCATACCCGAAGCGCTCGCAGCCGAACCAGTGGCCGGTGCGCCCGAAGCCGCAGATCACCTCGTCGGACACCAGCAAGATGCCGTACTGGCGACAGATGCGCTGGACCTCGGGCCAGTACGTGTCAGGCGGGATGATGACGCCACCCGCGCCCTGCACCGGCTCGCCGATGAAGGCCGCCACGTTCTCGGGGCCCACTTCCAGGATCTTGGCTTCGAGCCAGCGCGCGGCGCGGATGCCGAACTCGTCTTTGCTTTCACCCGGGCGGCCGTGCTGCACGAAGTAAGGCTGGTCGATGTGCGTGATGCCCGGGATGGGCAGGCCGCCCTGGGCGTGCATGTCGGTCATGCCGCCCAGCGATGCACCCGCCATGGTCGAGCCGTGGTACGCGTTGAAGCGGCTGATGAGGGTGTGGCGCTGCGGCTGGCCTTGCAGGTCCCAGTAGCGGCGCACCAGGCGCACCACGGTGTCGTTGCCTTCCGAGCCCGAACCGCTGAAGAACACGTGCTGGAACTGCGGCGGCGACACCTGCGCCAGCTTGTGCGCCAGGGCCACCGCCGGCGGCGTGGTGGTCTGAAAGAAGGCGTTGTAGAAGGGCAGCGTCTGCATCTGCTGCACGGCCGCGTCGATCAGAGCCTGCTGGCCATAGCCCACGTTGACGCACCACAGGCCGCTCATGGCGTCGAACAGCTTGTGGCCTTCGCTGTCCCACAGGTAGACGTTGTCGCCCCGGGTGATGACGCGGCTGCCTTTGGCCGCCAGGGCCTGGAAGTCGGTGAAGGGGTGCAGGAAGTGGGCGGCGTCGAGGCGTTGCCATTCTGCGGTGCTGTGTTCGAAGCCGGGCATGGTGGTGTCCTGGTGGGTCGTGTGGATCAAGGGTCAGACGTGCAGCAGCAGGTGCTCGCGCTCCCACGGCGAAATCACCTTCATGAACTCCGCGTACTCCACTTCCTTGATCTCGGTGTAGACGGTGATGAACTCCTGGCCCAACACCTGGGCGAGGTCCGCCTCGTCGCGCAACAGGTTGACCGCTTCGCCCAGGCTGCGGGGCAACTCGTATTCACCGAGGTAAGCGTCGCCCCGGCACTCGGCACGCGGCTCGATCTGGTTCATCATGCCCAAGTAGCCGCAGGCCAGGGTGGCCGCCATGGCCACGTAGGGGTTGGCGTCCGAGCCGATCACGCGGTTCTCGATGCGGCGCGCCGCTGGCGAGGCCACGGGCGAGCGGATGCCCACCGTGCGGTTGTCGGTGCCCCACTGGATGTTGATGGGCGCGGCGTTCGAGCGCACCAAGCGGCGGTAGCTGTTCACATAAGGCGCGAACAAGGCCATGGCCGCCGGCACATAACGCTGCAGCCCGCCGATGAACCAGCGGAAGTGGTTGGACGGGAAGCCGTCGTCGGCCGAGAAGATGTTGCGCCCCGTGGCCACGTCGTTGACGCTTTGGTGGATGTGCATGGCGCTGCCCGGCTCGTTGGCCATGGGCTTGGCCATGAAGGTGGCGTACATCTCGTGGCGCAGCGCGGCCTCGCGGATGGTGCGCTTGAAGAAGAACACCTCGTCGGCCAGGCCCAGCGGGTGGTCGTGGAAGAAGTTGATCTCCATCTGGCCCGCGCCCACCTCGTGGATCAGGGTGTCGACGTTGAGGCCCATCTTCTCGCAGTAGGCGTAGATGTCTTCGAACAGCGGGTCGAACTCGTTGACGGCGTCGATGCTGTAGGCCTGGCGCGAGGTTTCGAAGCGGCCACTGCGGCCCCGTGGCGGGCGCAAGGGCTGGTTGGGGTCGGTGCTGCGCTCGATCAGGTAGAACTCCAGTTCGGGCGCGACCACAGGCACCCAGCCTTGGTCAGCGTAGAGCTGGCACACGCGCTTGAGCACCGAGCGCGGCGCATACGGGATCAGGCGGCCTTCGCGGTCGTAGCAGTCGTGGATGACCTGCGCGGTGGGGTCGGTCGCCCAGGGCACGATGCGCACCGTCTGCGGGTCGGGCTGCAGGTGCATGTCGCGGTCGGTCGGGGTGATGACGTCGTAGTACGGGCCCGAGGCCGGGAACTCGCCGGTCACGCCAATGGCCACGATGCCTTCGGGCAGGCGCATGCCGCGGTCTTCGGTGAACTTTTCGCGCGGCAGGATCTTGCCGCGCGCCACGCCCGTGAGGTCAGGCACCAGGCATTCGATCTCGGTCACACGTCGCTCGTTGAGCCATTGTTCGAGGTCACTGAAATTGCCGGGTACCTTGGCCGTCATGGTGTCACCTGAGGAGTTTGTCGGCCCCCGGTTTGCCAGCCTGCCACTCGCGGCAGGCGGCTCCGAAGGCCTGGAGGATCTGTAGGGAAACGGGGTTGCTGGCCGCCTGCCATTCGGGGTGCCATTGCAAACACAGGTTGAAGCCCTGGGGCTGCGCCTGACCAGGCGGCGTCCAGGTGAAGGCTTCGACGATGCCGTCGGGGGCGGTGGCTTCGATGCGCACGCCCGGCGCCAGTTGCTTGACGCCCTGGCCATGCAGGCTGTTGACCATGAAGCGGCCGTCTTGCACCACGGGCGCGGCCAGCCCATGGAGGGCCGAGTCGAGTCGGCCGCCGGGCACCAGGGTCACGGGGTGGGCGTCGTGGGCGTATTCGGCTTCGGCAGGCAGGCTGCTGTCGCCCCGGTGGTCGAGGTGACCGGGCTGTTCGTGCACCGCCTGGTGCAGCGAGCCGCCCAAGGCGACGTTGACTTCCTGGAAGCCGCGGCAGATGGCCAGCAGGGGCAGGCCACGCTGGAGCGCCAGGCGGATGAGGGGGAGCGTCCAGGCGTCGCGCTCGGGGTCGAGCGGCAGCGACGCGTCGTGGACGGCTTCGCCGAAATGGCTGGGGTGGACGTTGGAAGGCGAGCCGGTGAGCAGCACGCCGTCGGCCAGGTCGAGCAAGGCCGGGATGTCGTTGACCAGCACCGTGGGCACGACCAGCGGCATGCAGCCTGCCAAGCGGACGGCTTCGACGTATTTCTTGCCCGCGACGTGGAAGGGGTGTGACCCCAGCACCCGCTGGCAGGCGGGCACCAGCACCACGGGTGGTTTGCGTTGTTCGTGCATGACGAGGCTTCTGGCAAACAGTGTGCCAAAGCCTCGCGGCAAGTCAACGGGCGATCAGCGGGAGAAACCGGGGCGAGCGGCGAGCGTCGTCGCCAGCCCACAGCTCAGGTCGCCTCAATGGCGGCGCGGGGGCGGCGTGTAGTTGCCGGTGCGCTCGATGTGGCGGAAGGTGATGCGGCCCTTGGTCAGGTCGTAGGGCGACAGTTCGAGAGAGACCTTGTCACCCGCCAGGATGCGGATGTGGTTCTTCTTCATCTTGCCGGACGTGTAAGCCACCAGCACGTGACCGTTGTCCAGGGTGACGCGGAAACGCGAGTCCGGCAGGACTTCGTTCACGACACCGTTCATTTCAATGAGTTCTTCCTTGGCCATGAGGGTTCCTAGAGGCCGAAGGCGCAAACGTTGCCTGGTGACAGCCAGGCACTGCGCCGCAGGCCCAGACCGCGCCCTGGTCCTTCACAAGGGCGCAGCGGTGTGAAACTGAGGGCTGACCGGCACCCGAACCAGGCGCACGCCAGCATTGCCCGCAATATGGGGCAAACTACAATGCTAGCACGTGTGTGATGTTCACGCATCAGGGTTGGAACGGGCACCAAGGTGGGGCGACAGCGTACAGTGCACCGATGACTGCAGCCTCAACCAGCGCGCCCGCGTCTTCGGCCCGCGCAGACGCCTCCACCATCGCCCTGGTGGGCCTGGCCCATGGCACCTCCCACTTTCACCACCTGCTGCTCGCGCCGCTGTTCCCGGTGTTCATGCGGCAATTCGGGCTGACTTACGCCGAGCTGGGCCTGCTGGTGAGCGCCTTTTTCGTGGTGTCGGGTGGCGGGCAGGCGCTGGCGGGCTTCGTGGTGGACCGCGTGGGCGCACGGCCGGTGTTGTTCTTCAGCCTGGGTTGTTTCGTGCTGGCGTCGCTGCTGGCTTCGGTGGCCCAGGGTTGGGGTGGCTTGCTGGCTGCCGCGCTCATGGCGGGCCTGGGCAACGCGTCGTTCCACCCGGTCGATTTCACGATCTTGAACAAGCGGGTGTCGCTGGCCCGGCTGGGCCACGCCTTTTCGGTGCATGGCATCACCGGCAACCTGGGCTGGGCGCTGGCGCCGGTGTGGCTGATCGGGGTGAGCGAGGCGAGCGGCCAGTGGCGCCTGGCTTATGCGGCTTCGGCCGCCATGGGGCTGGGGGTGATGGCGGTGTTGTGGTGGGGCCGCGCCCACGTGAACGACCGCCCCGCCGAGGCCCCAGTCGGGTCGCCAGCGGCAGGCCAGATAGCACAGGCCAGCCCGGCAGCCCAGGCCGGCGCGGCTGGCACCATGGCCCAAGAACACCCGCTGGCCTTCCTCAAGCTGCCCTCGGTGTGGCTGTGTTTTTCCTTCTTCTTCTGGAGCACGGTGGCCTTGTGTGCCATCCAGAACTTCGCCAGCCCGGCGCTGGGGCAGCTCTACGGCCTGCCCGCCGCGGCCACCGCGTTCGTGGTGACGGGCTACATGCTTTGCGGGGCGGCAGGCATGGTGGTGGGCGGCT
>JBEEJT010000016.1:0-2664 GCA_041169085.1 Pseudomonadota bacterium
CATGTTCCGCAGGGCCTTGTCTCAGGTGGATTTCAAGCCGACCGAAGGCATGTTGGTGCAGGCGCGTGGCAACCTAGGTGTCTACGAAGCCCGGGGTGAGCTGCAGCTCATCGTTGAGCAATTGGCCCGGGCAGGCGAGGGCGCGCTGTTCGAGCGCTTCTTGCGGCTCAAGGCCCAACTGGCCTCCGAGGGCTTGTTCGACCCCGACCGCAAGCGGCCCATTGCGGCCCACCCACGCCGCATCGGCTTGGTCACTTCGGCCCAGGGGGCGGCGCTGCACGACGTGGTCACGGCGCTGTCGCGTCGGGCGCCGCATGTAGAGGTGGTGCTGGCGCCGGCATCGGTGCAGGGCGCGGAGGCGCCACCGCAGTTGGTGCAAGCGCTGGCCGTGCTGCAGCAGCTTCATCGGTCGGGCGTGGCGCTTGACGCCATCCTGCTCTGCCGTGGCGGCGGCTCGCTGGAAGACCTTTGGGCCTTCAACGACGAGCGGGTGGTTCGGGCGGTCGTCGCTTGTGCCGTGCCCGTGGTGTGTGGGGTGGGGCACGAAACCGACGTCACGCTGGCGGACCTCGCGGCCGATTTGCGGGCCCCCACGCCCACGGCCGCCGCAGAGATGGTGGCCGAGGCGCGGGCCGAGCTGGCCGAAGCCCTGGCGCACCAGCAGCGCAGGCTGACGCGCTCGGCCCAGCACTTGTTGTGGCGGGAAGCCCAACGGGTGGACCGGCTGGGCATGCAGCTGTCGCGGCCATCGCAAGCGCTGGGGCGTCAACAGCATGATTTGCGCATGTGGGCGCACCGGATGCAGCAGGCCGCGCAACAACGCTTGCGCCAGCCTGGCGCCACACTCGGCACCCTGGCCGACCGGTTGCGGCGCGGCCTGGGGCAGCGCTTGCAGCGTGAGGCAGACACGCTGCGATGGCACCAGCAGCACTTGCAGACCTTGAGCCCCCAGCGGGTGTTGCAACGGGGCTACGCTTGGTTGCAGGACGACCAGGGGCAGGCGGTCACCCGGGCGGAGCAGGCTCACGCCGGTCAAGCCTTGACTGCCGTCTTGCAAGACGGCCAATTGCCACTGACCGTGAGCGGCCCGGCCAAACCTGCCCAGGGCGCGGGGCAATGACCGTGCGCGCCACTGGCCCATCGCCCATGCCTACAATCGCCCGTCAACACATTCCCAACCCCTGACTCAGGAACAAGCAACATGGCCCACACGCTTCCCCCCCTGCCTTACGCTCAGGACGCCCTGGCTCCGCACATGTCGAAGGAAACCTTCGAATACCACTACGCCAAGCACCATCAGGCCTACGTCACCAACCTGAACAACCTGATCCCGGGCACCGAGTTCGAAAACCTGTCGCTGGAAGACATCGTCAAGAAGTCCAGCGGTGGCGTCTACAACAACGCCGCTCAGGTGTGGAACCACACCTTCTTCTGGAACTGCATGAAGCCGGCTGGCGGCGGTGAGCCCACCGGTGCCCTGGCTGCTGCCATCAACGCCAAGTTCGGCTCTTACGCTGCCTTCAAGGAAGCCTTCACCAAGTCGGCCGTGGGCAACTTCGGTTCGGGCTGGACCTGGCTGGTGAAGAAGGCCGACGGCTCGGTCGACATCGTCAACACGGGCGCTGCCGGCACCCCGCTGACCACCGGCGACACCGCGCTGCTGACCATCGACGTGTGGGAACACGCCTACTACATCGACCACCGCAATGCCCGCCCCAAGTTCGTGGAGACCTTCCTGAACAGCTTGGTGAACTGGGACTTTGCTGCCAAGAACTTCGGCTGATGCGCCGGCCGACAGCGGCGCGTGTCGCTGTCGAGCAAAAGCCAAAAACCGGGCACCTTGCCCGGTTTTTTTACGCCTGGATGGGCGCCGCGCGGCGTCCAATGGCTGAGGTTCTTCCGCTGTTGCTGCGTCCGGAGTCGCTGTAAGACGCACTTTCGGTGATACAGTGGTGACGGTTCTCTTTCAGGCCCTTCCCGTCGCTCTTGCTGGTCTTGTCCTCAGCAGTCAGCAAGGCGGGTCGCAATCCGCCAACCGGTCAAGCCGTGTCGCGGAAGGTTTTCAACCAGCCAATGTCCCAAGAAACTTGGGAGCGAGGTGAGCGAAATGATGCAGCAGTTCAGGTCGAACTCGTACCTGTTCGGGGGCAACGCCCCATACGTTGAAGAGTTGTACGAGGCGTATCTCGACAACCCCGGCTCCGTGCCCGACAACTGGCGTTCGTACTTCGACGCCCTCCAGAACGTCCCCGCCACCGATGGCACCGATCACCGCGATGTGGCCCATGCGCCCGTGGTGGAATCGTTTGCCCAGCGCGCGAAAGCCAACGCTTTCATGGTCAAGACCAGCTCGGCTGACTTGGCTGTGGCTCGCAAGCAGGTGCACGTTCAGTCGTTGATTGCTGCCTATCGCTTCCTCGGTTCCCGCTGGGCCGATCTTGACCCGCTCAAGCGGCAAGAGCGCCCCAAGATCCCTGAACTTGAGCCGTCCTTCTACGACTTCACCGAGTCGGACATGGACATCACGTTCAGCGCCACGAACACCTACTTCACCAAGGCAGAGCACATGACTCTGCGCGACATTCTGCAAGCATTGCGTGAAACGTATTGCGGCAGCATCGGCGCGGAGTACATGCACATCACTGACCCCAGTGAGAAGCGTTG
>JBEEJT010000017.1:0-2881 GCA_041169085.1 Pseudomonadota bacterium
CGGTGGCGTCAACTGGCACCGACTCGACGTCGAACTGGGGCCCGCTCACCCAGTGGCGCACCACGCCTGCCAGGTAGACGAAGGCAGCGTTGGCGGGCAGGGTGTCGGTGTCGCTGGTCACCCGGGCCACAGGCCAAGCCTGGCCTGTCTCTGGCGGTGTCATGGCCGCCACCCGCACGACCATGCCCACGGCCCAGGCGCGGGGCAGGGCCACGGCCGCCTGACGGGTGTCCACCCACTGGTCGCCCACCCGCACGTGGTGGTTGGCGCCCAATTCGGTCACGCGGCCCCTGAGCTGGTAAGGCCACAAGGCGGGCGTGGCGGCGAGCTTGGTCACCCGGCTGGCCACCATCGCGCCGTCGCTGGCGCCCAGCGCTGCATGCACTTCCACCAGGTCGCCCACCTGCAAGCCAGCGAGCAGGGCCGCTTCGGGGGCGCTGCCGTCGTCGTCGGTGGCCACCCAGGTGTTGGGGCTCACCTGGACGGTGGTCTCCATCAGCGTGAGCGTGCCGCTGGCCGGGTCAAGCTGGCTCACCACCCCGCGTGCCGCCGGCAGGACGCGGATGGTTTGGGCAACCGGGTGCGTGCCGTCCGTCTGGGCTTCGCCGCTCACCGTGACCCACATGCCTGGGGCAAGCGATTGGGCCTCCAGCGGGCTGGCCTGTCCGTCTTGCACCTGTGCGCCTTGGCGGTCGAAGGTCACCCCGTTGACGGTGAGCGTGGTGTCGTCCACGCCGGTGACTTCGCCCATGCTGGCGGCCTTCACCGGGGCGCCGGTGCCGTCTTCCCCGACCCCGCCCGTGCCACTCAGGCCTGCCGTGGTGTCGTCGGTGCAGGCCGTCAGGCACAGCGAAGCGCAGAGCGCAACCAACGCCAGCAACCAGGGCCACAGCCTGTGGTCTGCGCTTTGCCGGGGGGGGCTGGCGGGGCGGTTGGCGCTCATGTCGCGCTCCCGGGGCGACGTGGCTGGCGAGGTGGCCGGCCACGGGCCTTGCGTGCTTGGCGCGGCGACTGGGGGGACGCTTGACCCGCGCAATGGCCGTACAGGCCAATGCGAACCCGCCAGTCTCGGTCGGGGGCGTCGGCGTCCAGATCGACCAAGGCTTGGAGCTTCTGGCGCATGTCGGGCAGCGCCCGGGCCCACAGGTCACGGGCGAATTCCGCGGCCCGACGTGCAGAGGCCTCGGTGAGCCCATCGGCATACAAGGCCCGCTCGGGCAGGGGGGCGTCCGTGCCGCTCAGGTTGTGAGCCACAGTAGCGATGTGGTCGCCCAGGTTGGCGCCGGCCACGTGCATGGCGGCGGCCTGCTCGGGCGAGGGGCTGAAGAGCTTGTGGCGCAACACCACGTGGTCGCCATCTTCTTCAGCGGCACCCATGCGCACCAGTTCGTCGAGCAAAGCTTTGGCATGGATGTCTTTGGACACCCGGGCGGCCAGTTGGGTGAACGAGGGCTCGCCAGCCGGTGCTTGACGGGGCAGCCGTCGGGGTTGGCCATGGCTGTCCAGGTAGTCGGTGTGCGTGACCCAAAGCAGCCTGGCCTGGCTGGCCAGGGGCACTTTGCGGGGCGAACCGGGCAGGGGCTCGTCCATCAGCTTGGTCACCTCACGCCGGTGGATGCCCGTGGCCACGCTCAGGTTGCTGGCCGAAGGTTGGTGGCCCTTGGCTTCGTAGTCGGCCATGGCAGCCTGCACGAAGGCGGCTTTGAGCAGGCCTTCGGCCTCGCCATAGCGCAACTGCTTTGACATCAGCAGGGCAGCCAAAGGCTCCAGCACCGCCATGACGGCTTGTCGTGTGGCCTGCTGGGCGTCGTCCTGATCTGGTGGCGTGTTCATTTTGGGTGCAATTTGCACATATTCTGCCCGCCTCGTCCGTCTTTGGCGAGCCCGTCACGACATCTGCAACAAACAACCTGCTCTGTAATAGCTTGTTGGAAAGCCTTGCGCCGACACCCGATCTGCCTCTAGCATCTATTTATGTGTAATTTGCACATAAATGTTGCCATTCAAGAACTGGAGGAGACCATGTATCACGTGCACGCCTCACGCAGGCTGTGGCCGGTGATGGCCTTGGGGGCCGCCGCCCTGATGAGCGCCTGCGAAGGCCAATCCGACGACCCCGCCGTGGCCCAGGAGCAGATGATCGAGGCGCGCGCCTTGCCCGCTGACGCCCAAGTGCCGCTGGGCAGCTTGCCGCTCACCTTGCCGGCGCGTTCGGCCGTGCGCTTTCTCGGGCAGGCCTCGTTTGGCGCCAACGACGAAGAAGTCAACAAGCTGGCGACACTTTGGCGCGCGGGCTGGCTGCAGCAACAAGAGGCCATGCCGCCCGTGGCCAGCCATTGGGACCGGATGCGCGAGGCGCAGGCCTATTGGGTCAGCCAGGCGCCCACTGGCACCACGCGAGACATCAAAGACGCGCCTGCATCGCTGTTCGACAACGTCATCTGGGCGTCTTACCTCAGCGACCCGGACCAGTTGCGCAAACGCGTGGGTTATGCCTTGTCCCAGATCTTCGTCACGTCGGTCGACGGCTTCAGCGTTTCGGGCCGCTTCAACGGTTTGATGGGAGCGGCTTACCTCGACACCCTGGAGGCCCATGCCTTCGGCAATTTCCGCGACCTGCTGGAAGCGGTGACCCTGTCGCCCGCCATGGGCTACTACCTGTCGATGCGCGGCAACGTCAAAACCCAGGTGAGCAATGGCCAGGTGGTGCGCACCCCGGACGAAAACTACGCGCGGGAGGTGATGCAGCTCTTCACCATCGGCTTGCACAAGCTCAACGTCGATGGCTCCGTGCAAAAGGACGCGGCCGGCGTGCCGGTGGAGACCTACACCCAGGCAGACGTGTCGGGCCTGGCGCGGGTGTTCACGGGCTGGGACCTCG
>JBEEJT010000018.1:0-5137 GCA_041169085.1 Pseudomonadota bacterium
GCTTCGCTGATCGCTGCCATGGCCCTGGCCGCTTGCGGTAAGAAGGCTGAAGAAGCTCCCGCCGCCGCTTCGGAAGCTTCGGCTCCCGCTGCCGCTTCGGAAGCCTCCGCTCCTGAAGCCGCTTCGGCTCCGGAAGCTGCTTCGGCCGCTTCGGCTCCTGAAGCCGCTTCGGACGCTGCCAGCGCCGCCTCGAACTGATCTCAGGTCGATGGTACAAAAAAGCCGCTCGCAAGAGCGGCTTTTTTTATGCGTGTTTTTGCCGGGTTTCCAGCAAAACAAAAAGCGCGGACTCTGCCGCGCTTCGTGAAGGGCCTGGGCCAGCCGGGGGCTGGCCGAGGGCCTGGTGTCAGCTCAGTTCGTCGAGCAATTGCTTGGCCACGCGCTGCGCCATGGGGTTGTCGGCCACCACCTTGCCCGTGTCCGACAGCACCTGAACCTGGGTGGCCTTGCCTGCCGTTTGCACGGTCACGCGGAAACGGCTGAGGCCGTCACCGATGGGCTTGGCCCCAAACAGGCGGGCGAAGAAACCAGGGCGGTTGGCTTCCACGTCGCTGGCCGAGAGGCGAATTTCGTAAGCGCCTTGTTTGCGGTCGCGCGATTCCACGGTGAAGCCGCCGCGGTCGAGCGCCAGGCCCACGCGCCGCCAGGCGGTGTCGAGGTCGGTGTCCAGCGTCAGCGAGGCCTTGTCGTCGTTGAGTCGGGCGTAGCTGCTCATGGCCACCGCAGGTGCCGTTTCCTTGCTCATCACGGCCTCGGCGTCTTTCTTGGGCAGGCCCAATTGCACCATCAGTTTCGAGAGGATGGCCGCTTCAAGTTGCGGGTCTGACGGTCGGCCACGCCAGATGGTGCGGTCCTTCTGGCGGTCTTCGTATTCTTCGATCAGGCCCCGGTGGGCGATGTAGATCTCGCTGCCGGTGGCGGTGCGCTCGACGCGCAGGCGGTATTGGTCACGCTCGCCGGAGTCGTAAAGCATGTCAAACGCGCGGCCCAGCGTTTTGCGCACCACGCCGTCTTGCGGGACCTTGGCGCGGTTTTCCACGAATGCCGTGGTCAACACGCCGGCTTGGGCATCGTCTTCCACCAGCTCAACGCCTTGGTTCTTCCAGAATTCCTGAACGGCAGGCCAGACCTTGTCCGGAGGCAGGGCCACCGACAGCCAGCGCATCTGGCCGTCGCGCATGAGCTTGTAGCTGCCGGCCTGGGTGAGGGCCACGTCGGCGCTGTTGTCGTTCACGCTGTTGTTGTTGCCCAGGCTGCTGGCCGTCACGGTGGAGGCGCCCACCTGGCCGTAGCGCACTTGTCCAGGCAACTGGCTGAGGTCGGGGGGCACGTCGAGCTTGACGACCTTGGCGCCAGACTGGCGGTAATCGACTTTGTCGCCCGAGAGCCCATCGCCCAAAGAAGAGCAGCCAGCGGTCAGGCCGGCGAGGCACAGGGCGGAGGCCAGCGCCGAGACGGCAGGGCGGCGGTTCGAAAATCTCATGGCTTCAAAAGGACGGGCCATCCGTGTTCGGGATGGCCCATGCAGTAAAGAGGTGCAAAGGTGGGGAGGCTCAGAGTGCGCCAGCTTCGCGCAGCGCGGCTTCGACCACCGGTTGGGCCGCCGCAGACAGCTCGGTCAGCGGCAGGCGCAGCGTACCACCAGCCTTGCCCATCTTCGCCAAGGCCCACTTCACCGGGATCGGGTTGGGCTCGCAGAACAGTTGCTTGTGCAGCGGCAGCAGCTGCATGTGCAGGTCGATGGCGCGGGCCGTGTCACGGGCCATGGCGGCTTCACACAACTGGGCCATGCCACGCGGGGCCACGTTGGCCGTGACGCTCACGTTGCCGTGGCCGCCCAGCAGCATCAGCAGCACGGCGGTGGGGTCGTCGCCCGAATAGATCGAGAAGCCCTTGGGCGCCTGCTTGATGAGCCAGGCGGCGCGTTCGAGGTTGCCCGTGGCTTCCTTGACGCCGATGACGCCAGGGATCTGGGCCAGGCGCAGGGTGGTTTCCGGGGTCATGTCGGCCACGGTGCGGCCGGGCACGTTGTACAGCACCACGGGGATGTCCACCGACTCCACGATCTTCTTGAAGTGTTGGTAGATGCCTTCTTGCGTGGGCTTGTTGTAGTAAGGCACGACTTGCAGGGTGCAGTCGGCGCCGACCTTCTTGGCGTATTCGCTCAGCTCGATGGCTTCTTGCGTGGAGTTGGCGCCGCAGCCCGCCATGATGGGCACACGGCCCTTGGCTTGTTCGACGGCCACGCGGATGATCTCGCGGTGTTCTTCAACGTTCACCGTGGGCGATTCGCCGGTGGTGCCCACCACACCGATGCAGTGCGTGCCTTCGGCGATGTGCCAGTCGATGAGCTTGCGCAGGCTGTCGTAGTCCACGCTGCCGTCGGGGTGCATGGGGGTGATGAGGGCGACGATGCTGCCAGAGATGGTTGTCATGCTGCTTCCTTGGATCCGTGAATTCTAGCGGCCGAGATCAGCTTCTCGGTGCGGGGCAGACCTGGGTTTTGCCGGTGGGCGACACCGTCGCCACGGTGCCAAACGGTGCCAATCGGCGTCAAAAGCAGGTCCACAGGCGGGTGGCCATGTCGAAGACAACATCGGGCAGGGCGTAGAGCCCGAAGGTGGTGGCCAGGGCCAGGACGGCCAGGGTCCACCAGGTGAAACGGCGCCAGGTCGGCCTGCAGTGCTTCATGGCGAACGGCGCGTCAGGCCGCGCCCGGCCGGGGCCAGGGTTGGCGTTGGGGGGCGCGGTGTTCCTGGATGGGGAGGTTGATGGCCGCGGCCATCAGGCCGAGGGCCATCGCCATCCACCAGACCACGTCGTAGCCGCCGGTGGCGTCGTAGAGGCGGCCGGCCAGCCACACCCCGAGGAAGGAGCCGACCTGGTGCGACAGGAAAACGAAGCCGCCCAGCATGGACAGGTGGCGCACGCCCATCATCTGGGCGACGATGGCGTTGGTGGGGGGCACGGTCGACAGCCACAGGACGCCCATGGTGGCGGCAAACAGGTAGACGCTCCACGCCGTCAGCGGGGTGAGCACGAAGGCCAGCATGACCACCACGCGCAGCCCGTAGATGGCCGACAACAGCCAGGGCTTGCGCCAGCGCCCACCGAGGACGCCCGCGCTGTAGCTGCCGATCACGTTGAACAGGCCGATCAGCGCCAGGGCGGTGGTGGCCACGGCGGGCTCGAGTTGGTGGTCTTTGAGGTAAGCCGGCAGGTGCACGCCAATGAAGGCGACCTGGAAGCCGCAGACGAAATAGCCCAGGGTGAGCAGCAGGTAGTCGCGGTGGCCGAAGGCTTCGCGCAGGGCGGCACGGCCGCTGAGGGGGCTGCCATCGGCGGCAGTGGTCTGGTCGCTGGGCCCGCTCGGCTCTGCGGGCGGGTGCATCTGCTCGCGCAGCCCCCAGGCGGTGGGCATGATCAGCAGTGCCGCGACGGCGAGGCCCATGAGGGCGGCCGACCAACCCAGGTGGAAAATGAGCTGGCTGGCGACCGGCACCATGAGGAACTGGCCGAACGAGCCGGCTGCGGCGGCGATGCCCATGGCCCAGGAGCGCTGGGCACCGTCGACATTGCGGCCCAGCACGCCGTAGATGACCGCGTAAGTGGTGCAGGCCTGCGCCAGGCCGATGAGCACCCCGGTGCTCAGGACGAAGGCGGGGTGACCGCTGACGGTGGCCATGCCCAGCAGGCCCAGGGCGTACAGGGCGGCGCCGAAAAGCAGGGTGCGGAAAGCGCCATCGCGGTCGGCCCACCAGCCGACCAGGGGCCCGGTGAGGCCCCAGACCAGGTTTTGCAGGGCCATCGCCAGCGCATATTGCTCGCGGGTCCAGCCGTGGGCGGCCGTGATGGGCTGCAACCACAGGCCGAAGCTGTGTCGGATGCCCATGGACAGGGTGACGACGATGGCGCCGCACAGGAGCATCTGCGTGAGGGGCAGCCGGGGGCGCGCGCTGGGGTGGGTCATGGCGGTGGACGGTCTGGCCGGTGGCAGCGGCCAGGTTTTGGGCGCCGTCACACCTGCATGTTCATGATATCGGTGTAGGCCTGCACCAGCTTGTTGCGGACCTGAACGGCAGATTGGAACCCGATCTGGGCTTTCTGCATGGCCACCATGGTTTCTTCCAGGCTGACGGTGGGGTTGTCGAACTGGACTTCCCGCTGCATGGAGGTGGCCGTTGCCTGGGCTTTGCTGATGTTCTGCAAGGCCCCATTGAAGGCGGTCTGGAACGAGGGCTTCTCGACCTGCTGGGTGGGCTGGGCGTCGCCGGCACGGGTTTTGGCCTCCACGCGCCGGGCGACGTCGGCCATGCCGGCTCGGGTGGCGGCTTGGGCGAAATCGAAGGGCTTGAGTTTGAGGTCCATCTGGCCGATACCCTGGTGACAGGGCGCAAAGAGGCATCTCGATGGGTGCACTCTAGGGGTTTGCCACGGGCGCGATGGACGGAAGTGCCCGGGTTTTGGGGGGCTCATTGCGGCACTTTTGCCCACCCGGTCTCCGAATAATGGGCCGAACCACGTGGGCTTGCGGCATCTTTGGTTGTCAGGTGCGCAGGCCCAGACCCACAGCCCATGGACGTCACCATCGCTAATCCAACGCCAATGACCGTGCCCGCCGGCACGGTGATCGAGGCCACCCCCGCTCAGCCCAATTTCGGCCAGCGGATCATGGCCCTGCCGATGCAGCGCAAGTTGACGCTGGCAGGGGGCATCGTCGCGCTCCTGGCCATCTTCGTGGCCATGCTGATGATGGGCCGTGAAGGGGAATACCGTGTGCTCTACACCAACCTGTCTGACAAGGACGGGGGAGCCATCCTGACCCAGTTGCAGCAGATGCAGGTGCCTTACAAGCACGCCGATGGCGGCGCGGCCATCCTGGTGCCGGCGGACAAGGTGCACGACGTGCGGCTGAAGCTGGCCGCCGCAGGGCTGCCCAAGGGCTCGGTGGTGGGCTTCGAGCTGATGGAGAACCAGAAGTTTGGCGTGACCCAGTTTCAGGAGCGCCTGAACTTCCAGCGTGGTCTGGAAGGGGAGTTGACCCGGTCGATCCAGACGATTGCCGGTGTGCAAGGCGCCCGGGTGCACCTGGCGCTGCCGAACCAGAACGGCTTCTTCCGCGAGCAGCAAAAGGCGT
>JBEEJT010000019.1:0-12581 GCA_041169085.1 Pseudomonadota bacterium
AACCAGGCAGCTACGACTGGGGCGAGCACCATGTTTCGCTGGCCATCACCTTGCTGAGGGGCGCCACCGACTGGATCCCGCTGTGGGTCATCATGCCGGGCGGCGAGTGGCTGTACGCACACCGGCTGGCCGACATCCCGCTGGACACCTGGTGGGGCGGCTTGGTGCTGCTGCTGGGGCTGGAGTTTTGCTATTACTGGTTCCACCGGGCCAGCCACCGCATCCGGTGGTTCTGGGCCAACCACGCGGTGCACCACAGCCCCAACCAGTACACGCTCGCCAATGCCTACCGCATTGGCATCACGGGCAAAGTCACCGGCATGCTGCTGTGGTTCCTGCCGCTGTGCTGGCTGGGCTTCACGCCCAAGGTGGTGATTTCGGCCTTCGTGGCCAACTTGCTGTTCCAGTTCTGGATCCACGCGGCATGGATCCCCAAGCTGGGCTGGCTGGAATGGGTGCTCAACACGCCGTCGGCGCACCGGGTGCACCACGCCGCCAACCTGGCCTACCTCGACGCCAACTATGGCGGGGTGCTGATCATCTACGACCGGCTGTTTGGCACCTATGTGGCGGAGCGAGAGGACATCCAGGCCCGCTATGGCTGGGTGGACGCCATCCACAGCCGCAACCCGCTGAAGGTGTGCCTGTGGCAATACCTGCCGCTGTGGCGCGATGTGTGCCGGGCCCGCGATTGGCGAGAAGCCTTGGGCTACCTCTGGCGCCCACCAGGCTGGGCCCCGGACGGGCAAGGCCTGACGACGGAAGACCTGCGCCGGCGCGCCGAGGCCGAGCGGGCCAGCGCGCCCGGTGAGGCCAAGACAACTATGCAACCAGTTGCATAGTTGCTGGAAATGCCCTACATTGCTCAGGCCAAGAACCCGCCTGAGGAAGACATGACCGCTTACCCCCACCTGCTGGCCCCACTGGATTTGGGCTTCACCACGCTGCGCAACCGCGTTTTGATGGGCTCCATGCACGTGGGCCTGGAAGAGGCCAAGAATGGCTTCGAGCGGATGGCCGCCTTTTACGCTGAGCGTGCGCGCGGGCAAGTGGGCTTGATCGTGACCGGCGGGATCGCCCCGAACGACGCCGGCCGCGTGGCCATGGGTGCCGCCGCCATGACCACCCCCGAAGAAGCCGAACACCACAAGGTGGTGACCCAGGCCGTGCACGAAGCTGGCGGCAAGATCGCCATGCAGATCCTGCATGCGGGCCGATATGCCTTCCACCCGGGCCTGGTGGGCCCCAGCTCCATCAAGGCGCCCATCTCCCCCATCCCGCCGCGCGAGCTGAGCACGGCCGAAGTCGAGCAGACGATCGCCGACTTCGCGCGCTGCGCCCAACTGGCCCAGAGCGCTGGCTACGACGGCGTGGAGATCATGGGCTCCGAGGGCTACCTGATCAACCAGTTCATTGCTGCCCGCACCAACCAGCGCACCGACGAGTGGGGCGGCAGTTATGCCAACCGCGTCCGCTTCCCGCTGGAGATCGTGCGCCGTACCCGCGAGGCCGTGGGCACGAACTTCATCATCATCTACCGCCTGTCGATGCTGGACCTGGTGGAAGGCGGCTCGACGCTGGACGAGGTGATCGAGCTGGCCAAGGGCATCGAGGCCGCTGGCGCGACCATCATCAACACCGGCATCGGTTGGCATGAGGCCCGCATCCCCACGATCGCCACCAGCGTGCCGCGTGCAGCCTTCGCCTGGGTGACCGAGAAGATCAAGGCCCACGTCAAGCTGCCGCTGATCACCACCAACCGCATCAACACCCCGGAAGTGGGCGAGCAGATCCTGAGCAGCGGCCAGGCCGACATGGTGTCCATGGCCCGCCCTATGCTCGCCGATGCCTTCTTCGTGGCCAAGGCCGCTGCAGGCAAGGCCGACGAGATCAACACCTGCATCGGCTGCAACCAGGCCTGCCTGGACCACACCTTTGCGGGCAAGATCACCTCGTGCCTGGTCAACCCGCGTGCCTGCCACGAAACCATCCTGAAGATCGAACCGGTGCAAGGCGCCAAGAAGCGCGTGGCCGTGGTGGGCGCGGGCCCGGCTGGCCTGGCGGCAGCCACCACCGCCGCCGAGCGCGGCCACAGCGTCACCTTGTTCGATGCGGGCAGCGAGATCGGTGGCCAGTTCAACGTGGCCAAGCAGATCCCCGGCAAGGAAGAGTTCTACGAAACCTTGCGCTACTTTGGCAAGCAGATCGCGCTGACGGGCGTGGAGCTCAAGCTCAACACCCGCGTGGGCGTGGACGACCTGGTGCAGGGCGGCTTCGACGAGGTCATCCTGGCCACGGGCGTGAGCCCGCGCACCCCGGACATCCCCGGCGTCGATCACCCCAAGGTGATGGGCTACCTGGACGTGCTGCGTGACAAGAAGCCGGTGGGCAAGACGGTGGCCGTGATCGGTGCCGGTGGCATCGGCTTCGACGTGTCGGAATACCTCACGCACGAGGGCACCAGCCCCTCGCTCGACGCCGCCAAGTTCTTTGCCGAATGGGGCATCGACACCAGCTACGCCCAGGCTGGCGGCATCAAGCCGCCCCACCTGGACAAGGCCCCGCGCCAGGTCTACCTGCTGCAGCGCAAGACCAGCAAGGTGGGCGATGGCCTGGGGAAGACCACGGGCTGGATCCACCGCACCTCGCTGAAGAACCGCAACGTGGAGATGATCGCGGGCGCCAGCTACGACCGCATCGACGACCTGGGCCTGCACATCACCGTGGGCGGCAAGCAGATCACGCTGCCGGTGGACAACGTGGTGCTGTGCGCCGGCCAAGAGCCGCTGCGTGCCTTGCAGGCCGGCCTGGAGGCGGCAGGCAAGACCGTGCACCTGATCGGTGGGGCCGACGTGGCCGCCGAGCTGGACGCCAAGCGCGCCATCAAGCAAGGCACGGAACTGGCCGCAGCGATCTGACCCACGCGGAGACATGCCATGAGCGAGACCCCGAAGCTGGAGACCGTGGCCATCAGCCTGCAAGGCAAGGTGGCTGTGGTGAGCCTGAACCGCCCGGAAAAGGCCAACGCCATGAACTGGCAGGTGTGGCAGGACATCCGCAGCGCCATGCAGTGGGCCGACCGCACGCCCGCCGTGCGCGCGGTGGTGTTGCAAGGCGAGGGCAAGCACTTCACCTCGGGCATCGACCTGACCATGATGATGGGCCTGCAGGCCCAGATCAAGGACGACTGCGATGGCCGCATGCGCGAGAAGCTGCGCGAGCTGATCCTGGAGCTGCAAGACACCTTGACCAGCCTGGAGCGCTGCCGCAAGCCCGTGCTGGCGGCCATCCACAACGGTTGTGTGGGCGGTGGCGTCGACCTGATCTGCTGCGCCGACATGCGCTACTGCTCGGCCGACGCCTACTTCACGATCAAAGAGATCGACATCGGCATGGTGGCCGACGTGGGCACGCTGCAGCGCCTGCCCAAGCTCATTGGCAGCCAGGGCCTGGTGCGCGAGTTGGCTTACACCGGCCGCAAGGTGGAGGCCGAGGAGGCGCAGCGCATTGGCCTGGTCAACCGCGTGTTCGAGAGCCGCGAGGCCTTGTATGCAGGGGTGATGGCCATCGCCCAAGACATCGCGGCCAAGTCGCCGTTGTCCATCCGTGGCACCAAGGAAATCTTGAACCACACGCGTGACCACAGCGTGGCCGATGGCCTGCAATACATGGCCAGCTGGAACGCGGCCATGCTGATGTCGCAAGACTTGATGGCGGCCATGATGGCCTCGATGGCCAAGCAGACGCCAGAGTTCAAGGATTGATCAGGCTGAGGGCGAAGCTTCGGGCCCGCCCGCTTCACGCACAGCCAAGGGCGTCAACCCCGTCCAGCGCTTGACGGCGCGGTGCATGGAGCTGGCTTCCGCGTAAGCCGCCCGCCGGGCCACTTCGGCCAGCGGCAACTGGGTGTGGCGCAGCTCATGCAAGACCTGAGCGCGGCGCACGTCTTCGACCAGGTCCTTGAAGGTCTGGCCCTGCTCGGCCAGCCGGCGTTGCAGCTGCCGGGCGCTCAGCCCGAGGCTGCCGTCGAGTTCGGGGGCCAAGGTGTCGAGCATCGGCAATTCGCCTTGCTGCAGGCGCATCGCGATGTGCTGCTGCAAAACGGGCAGCACCGAGGCTTGGTCCTTGCCCCGCGCGGTCCACTGCTGGGCGGTCAGCGCGCTCATGAGCTGGTGCATGGCCGGGTCGGCATGGGGGTTGGGCAACTGCAGCCACTCGGCGGGTACCCTTTCCATGGCTTCGGGGGCGTCGAACTGCACGGGGCAGCCGAAGAAGTCGAGCAAGGGCCGCGGGTCCGCCGGCTCGGGGCAGGGCATGGCCACGTGCAGGGGCACCAAGCGGCGGCCACACACCCAGCGCGCAAACGCCAGGCGACACACCACCGTGAAACTCCAGAACTGCACGTCGCGAGGCAGGGTGGTGAGCGGTCGCCAGCGGCTCTCCAGCACGTCGCCACGCACCCGGTGTTCGGTGGTCAAGGTGGTGCACACCAGCCCTTGCAGGCGTTCGAACAAGGCCAGCCCGTCTTCGAAGCGGGTGCAGCTGATCAAGGCGTAGCCCAGCTGACCCAGGTTGGCCGGTCGCAGCTCCTGGCCGATGTGCAGGCCGATGTGGGGGTCACCACACAAACGGCCGGCGATGTGCAGCGCGTCGGTCACCTGTTCGGGCGAAACCCAGATGCCGGTGAGGTCGCCGTCCAGGCTGCTCAAGCCCAGGGCGGCCACCACCGGGCCAGGGTCGATGTCCAACGCGCGGACGTGGTCGGCCACGAGCCGGGCATAGGTGGCCTGGATGCCGAGGGGAGCGGTCTGTGGCGCGTTCATCTCAACCTGGATTTTGCTGGAATTCCGGGCGGGGGCTGCGGTCAATGACGCGGCGTGCACCGTCAATGACAAGGTCGCCGGTGGCGGCCACAGTGGGGGTCACGTTGTGAACGCCCTATTCAGCCTACCTTGCCATGAACGTTTCCGCCTCGCCCGCGCCAGCCGCAACCCAGGATGACCTGGCCCGTGCTCGCTCCCTGTTCGAGTTGCCTGGGCCGACACCTTGGCCGCTGGTGGGCAACGCCTTGCAGGTCACCCTCGACCGCATGCACCAGGACCTGGAACGCTGGGCGCTGGCCTATGGCCCGATGGTGGTGCTGCATTTCGGGCGCGACCCGGTGCTGGTGCTCAGCGACCATGCCTTGATCGGGCGCCTCCTGCGTGACCGCCCGGAGCGCTTTCGCCGCCCCACGCGCATGTACGACGTCATCCAGGGCATGGGCATCGCAGAGGGCGTGTTCACTGCCGAGGGCGACAAATGGGCCCGGCAGCGCCGCATGGTCATGGCGAGCTTCGCGCCTGGCCAGGTGAAGGCCTACTTTCCCCGCCTGTTGCAGGTGGCCGAGCGGCTGCGCCAGCGGTGGGTGCCCGCAGCCCAGTCCGGCCGACCGCTGGACATGCAAGACGAGTTGATGCGCTTCACCGTGGACGTGATCTCGGGCCTGGCGTTCGGCATCGACGTGGACACGGTGTCCAAGGGCGGCGACGTCATCCAGCAGCACCTCAACGTGGTGATGCCCACGATCTGGCGGCGCACCCAATCGCTGGTGCCTTACTGGAAGTTCGTCAAGTTGCCGGTTGACCGGGCCATGGAGCGCGGTGTAGCCGCCGTGAACCAGGCGGTGGCTGGCTTCATCGCCGATGCCCGGCAACGGCTGAAGGACCCTGCCCGTCGGCTGGCGCCTCAAAACCTGCTGGAAGCGATGCTGGTGGCGGCTGACGAGCCAGGCAGCGGCATGAGCGACGCCGACGTCGTGGGCAACGTGTTCATCATGCTCCTGGCCGGTGAGGACACCACGGCCACGTCGATCAGCTGGATGCTGTACCTGCTCAGCCGCCAACCCCAAGCCCTGGCCCGTTTGCAGGAAGAGGTCGATCGGGCCTTGCCCCACGACCTGGCGGACTGGACGCCTGCCGACATGGACAAGCTCGACTACCTGGAGGCCTGCATCCATGAAAGCATGCGGCTGCGTCCGGTGGGCCCGCTCAACGTGGTCGAGCCGATCGAAGACACCGTGATCGAAGGCTACAGGGTGCCCAAGCTCACGTCGGTGCTGCTGCTCATGCGCACCGACGGCATGCGCGCCGAGCATTTCCCGCAGCCCGACGCCTTCCGGCCTGAACGCTGGCTGCCCGATGCCGGCAGGGACCTGGCACCCGAGAGCCCCAAGCGGATGTTGATGCCCTTTGGGGCAGGCCCGCGCATTTGCCCTGGGCGCTACCTGGCCATCCTGGAGATCAAGCTGGCCGTGGCCATGTTGCTGCGCCAGTTCAAGCTGGTCAGCGTCGACACCCCCGACGGCCGCGAAGTGCAGGAGCACATGGCCATGGCCATGACCCCGGTGGGGCTGAAGATGAGGCTGGCGCCGCGCTGAGCCGCCGGCCTCACAAGATGACTTGCGTACCGAGTTCCACCACCTGGTTGGCCGGCAGTTTGTAGTGAATGGCGGCGCTTTCGGCCTGGCGGGTCATCCAGCTGAACAGCGCGCAACGCCAGGCGGGCAGGTTGCCAGGACCATCGATGATGGTGGAGCGCGCCACGAAGAACGTGGTGGCCATGGGTTCCAGCGACAGGCCAGGGTGGCTCAAGCCCGCCAGCGCCGCGGGGATGTCGGCCTGCTCGCGAAAGCCGAAGCGCACGTCGATTCGGAACAGGCCTGGGCTCAGGTTCGTCACGGTCAGGCGCTCCGCTTCTCGCACGTAAGGGGCGTTGTCGTTGACCAGATGCAGGAACACCGTCTGCGCGTGCATCACCTTGTAGTGCTTGAGGTTGTGGAACAGCGCGCTGGGCACCAGGCCGGGATCGGACGTCAGGTAGACGGCCGTGCCAGGCACCCGCGGCACGTCGGGCATGGGGTGCTCGGTGAAGTCGGTCATGGGGATGTCGATCTTGCGGCGCTGTTCCGCCACCATGCCGCTGCCTTCCTTCCAGGTGGTCAACATCAAGAAGATGAAGGCGCCCAGGCTGAGCGGGAACCAGCCGCCTTCGCCCAGCTTGCTCAGGTTGGATGCAAAGAAGCCGGCTTCCAGCAAGCCCAACAGGCCCAGCACGATGAGCAGCGGGCGGCGGGTGGCGCCTTCGCCGCGCAAGCGGGTGACGTAGGCCGTCAGCAAGGTGGTGACGATCATGGTGCCCGACACCGCGATGCCATAGGCCGCAGCCAAGGCACCGCTGGACTTGAAAGCCAACACCAGGGCGATCACCCCCAGCAGCATCAGCCAGTTCACGGTGGGCACGTAGATCTGTCCGCGCTCGTGGTCTGAGGTGTGCAGGATGCGCACGCGCGGCAGGTAGCCCAGTCGGCTGGCCTGCAGCGTCATGGAATAGGCGCCTGAAATTGTCGCTTGCGACGCGATGACCGTGGCCGCCGTGGCCAACACAACCAGTGGCATGAGCAGGGGCTGGGGCGCCATCAGGAAGAACGGGTTTTCGGCGGTGTGGGGGTCGAGCATGACCATGGCGCCTTGACCGAAGTAGTTCAGCATCAGGCAAGGCATGACCAGGCCGAACCAGCCCAGGCGCACGGCCTTGGCGCCGAAGTGGCCCATGTCGGCATAGAGCGCTTCCCCCCCGGTGAGCGCCAGGAACACGGCCGAAAGCAGCACGAAGGCCATGCCAGGGTGGGCGATGGTGAATTGCCAGGCCAGC
Organism: Pseudomonadota bacterium; assembly: GCA_041169085.1. GTDB lineage: Bacteria > Pseudomonadota > Gammaproteobacteria > Burkholderiales > Burkholderiaceae_C > Aquabacterium. Next base: position 7,693 of record JBEEJT010000019.1, read on the forward strand.
AGCGGGTTGAGCGCGGCCAGCACCTGAGGGTGTTGGCCGATGTGCCACAAGCCCAACGCCCCCAGCGAGGCGAACCACACCACGGTGACCGGCCCGAACAACTTGCCCACGCTGCCCGTGCCGTGCTTCTGGATGAAGAACAGGCCAATGAGGAGACCGATGGTGATGGGCTCGATGAAGTGCTCGAAGCGTGGGGTGGCCACGCTCAGGCCTTCGACGGCCGACAGCACCGAGATGGCCGGCGTGATGAGTGCGTCGCCATAGAACAGCGCCGCCGCGAACACGCCTGCGCTGACCACCAGGGCCGAGCGCTGTCCCTGCCTGGTGAGCCGGTGGGCCAGGGCCGTGAGCGCCAGCACGCCGCCTTCGCCGTCGTTGTCGTACTTCAAGACGATGCTCACGTACTTGAACGACACGATCATCATCACCGCCCAGAACAGCGCCGACAGCGTGGCCAGCACGTTCTCGGGCGTGGCGGCCATGGCGTGCGGGCCGTTGAAGGCCTCCTTGAAGGCGTACAAGGGGCTGGTGCCGATGTCACCGAAGACGATGCCCAGCGCGGCCAGCGTGAGCGCGCTCAGGCTGGACTGGCCGTGGTGACCCGCGTCAGGCGCGTCAGGCGCGTCGGGCGCGGTGGACATGGTGGAGGTGCTGGGTATGGCTGACATGGGGAGGCCTTGTTCGGTCAGGTCGGCTGATGCACGGGCATGGCGCCAGGCGGGTCGAGTTGGAAGCGGTAGCCCACGCCGATCTCGGTGAGCAGGTGACGGGGCTGTGCCGGATCGGCTTCCAGCTTCTGGCGCAGGTGGCCCACGTAGATGCGCAGGTAGTGGCTGTGCTCGGTGTGGCCAGGCCCCCAGACTTCGCGCAGCAGATGGCGGTGGGTGAGCACCTTGCCGGGGTGGGCGGCCATGGCGCACAGCAGGCGGTATTCGATGGGCGTGAGGCGCAGGTCCACGCCGTCTCGGCGCACCTGACGATGGGCGAAGTCGAGCTCGATGGCGCCGAAGCGCAGCAGCGGCGACTCTTCTGCGGCATTCAAGCGCCCTCGGCGCAACATGGCGCGCACCCGGGCCAGCAACTCGCCCACCGAGAACGGCTTGGTGAGGTAGTCATCGGCGCCGGCGTCGAGCACGAGGATCTTGTCTTCTTCCTGCACGCGGGCTGACAGCACCAGCACGGGCATGGCACTCCAGCTGCGCAGGTCGGTCACGAACTGCTGGCCGTCGCCATCGGGCAAGCCCAGGTCCAGGATGACCAGGTCGGGCTTGCGCGTGCCGGCGTCGATCAGGCCCTGGCGCAGCGTGTCGCATTCGGCCACGCGGCAGCCTTCGCCTTCCAGCGCGGTGCGCACGAATCGGCGGATGTGCGGGTCGTCTTCGACCAGCAGGATCAGGGGGGCGGGGCTGGCGTTGCTCATGGCGTCAGGCCTGGGGTTCGGCATCGGGCCACGTCACTTCGGGGGGCGTGCCCAGGGGCAGGGTGAAGGCCACGCGGGCGCCGCCGTCAGGCGGGTTGTCGGCGCGGATGCGTCCGCCGTGGGCTTCCACGATGGCGCGGCAGATGGACAGCCCCAGGCCCATGCCGGGCGTGGCCGATTCAGATTCGCCGCGCTCGAACACGTCGAACACATGCTGCAGCTTGTGGGCCGGGAAGCCCGTGCCAGCGTTGCGCACGCTCACACGCAGCTGCGGGCCTTCCACCTGTACGCCCACGGCGATGGGGCCGGGCTCGCCATACTTGGCGGCGTTTTCCAGCAGGTTGCCGAACACGCGCTCCATGAGCACGGCGTCGATGTGGACCAGGGGCAGGCCTGGGGGCAGTTGCACGTGCACCGGGTGGGCGTCCAGCGCGTGGCCCAGCAGCGCGATGCTGGCACCGATGACTTCGTCGACGGGCTGCCATTCGCGGCGCAGCAGCACCTGTCCACCTTCGCCGCTGCGCTGGTGCTGCAAGCGGGCCATGTCCAGCAAGTTGCTGACCATGTGGTGCAGCCGAAGCGCTTGGTCTCGCAGGCTGTCAACCAGACCTCGGGCCGTTTCAGGCAACTGCAGCGGCAATAGCTGCAAAGCCTCCGCGCTGCCCACCAAAGCGGTCAACGGCGTGCGCAAGTCGTGCGACAAGGCCGACAAGATGGAGTTGCGCAGGCGCTCGTCTCGCATTTCCATTTGGGTGCGGTGGGCCACCTCCACAAAGTGCAGCCGCTCCAAGGAGGTGGCTACCAGCGTGGCCATCGCGGCCATGAGGTCGTCGGCGTCCGGATGCAACCAACTTAGGCGGGTGATCTGGCCGCCTTGTGGCCGCAGCACCAGCACGCCACGTGAGCGGGTGGCGCCGCTCAGGGGCCACAAGAACACAGACCGACCCTCACCATCGGATTGGCGCACCGAGCGGCCTGGCCATTGCCTGTGCACCCCCTGGGCCACCTGAAGCAGGTCGGAAGACAGGCCATCGGTCTGGCCAACTTGTCGGGCCGCGTGCTCTGGCACCCGAAGAGCCAGTCCCGTTCGGTCGCTGGGGAGCAGCAACCACAGGTCTGCCTGCAGGGTGTGTTGGGCAAAGTTGGCCAGAGCCGCTTCAGCCTGTTCCACACTCATGGCGCCGGCGAGGGTGCGTGCCAGATCAAAGAGGGCATGGGTTCTGGCTGCCTGGGCTTGCGCCTGTGCAGCACGGTGTTGCAACCACCAGGCCAGTTGGCCGATGGTGACCGCCACCACCAGCATCACCATCAAGGTGACCAGGTACTGCACGTTGCCCACGGCGAAGGACCAGCGCGGTGGCACGTGGGCCAAGTCAAACAAGGCCACACTGACCACGGCACCGATCACGGCCGGTCCTCGGCCCAGGCAACTGGCCACCAGAACCACGGCCAGCAGATGCAGCATCACGATGTTGGCCAGGTCCAAGAGATCGTGCAGGGGGAGGGTGGCGGCGGCCACGCTCGCGCACACCAGCAAAGCGGTCAAGTGGCGTGCCCACGGCTGCCATTGAGCGGGTGACCAGACGAGAGCCCGTGGCGTGACGGGCTGTGTGTGAGACAGGGCAGTCATGGTTCACCGAGAGCCTTGAATCCCGGTCTCGGTTGACGGTGAAGGTGGCACCATGCTGACAGTCGGGGCATCATGGTGTTGCAAATTCTGGCACCGCCACCGTAAAAATGGCGTAAACACCCCCCGGCGGCGGGCGCCGGGTTGCGAACACTCGGACCATGACCCTGACGCACTGGCGCAATCGCCTGGCCCGCTTCCTTCACAGCCACGACATGGCCCACCATTTCCGCAGCTTGGTGCTGTGGGAAGGGCTTTGGCGTGGCGAAGCAGCCCCGCAAATGCCGGCCGCCGTGTCCGATGCCTTGGCGGAAGCGGCTCGGCAGCCCTGGCCTGCTTGCTGGGCGGCCTTGGGCAGTCAGGAAAGTGGGTTGACTGCGGAGCAGGTGCAAGCCCTGCGCCAGCGCTGGGGCCCCAACGTGGTGGGCGGCGACAGTCGCCGCAGTTGGCCGCGCCACCTGCTGGCTTGCTACGCCAACCCGTTCAGCTTGCTGCTCACCGCACTCGCCTGGGTGTCCTGGGCCACGGGCGATGTGCGCGCCATGGCGGTGATCGTGGTGATGGTGGCCTTGTCCACCCTGGTGCGCTTTTTCCAGGAGCGGCGATCCAACCGCGCGGCGGACGCGCTCAAGGCCATGGTGAGCAACCGCGCCACCGTGCTGCGGCGCCAGGCCGACGGCAGCAGCCGTGCGTTGGAGGTGGCCATGGCCGAACTGGTGCCCGGCGACGTGGTCCGCCTGGCAGCGGGCGACATGGTGCCTGCCGACGCGCGCCTGTGGCTGGCCAAAGACCTGTTCGTGAGCCAGTCCGCCATGACGGGCGAGGCCTTGCCCGTGGAAAAGCACGCCACCATGGCCACGGCCAGCACCAGCGCGCTGGAACTCGACAACCTCGTCTTCATGGGCACCAACGTCACCAGCGGCACGGGGCTGGCCGTGGTGCTGGCCACGGGCCCGCGCACCTATTTCGGCCACCTGGCCCACCGCGTGACCGCCGAAGACAGCCGCACCACGGCCTTCCAGGCGGGCGTCAACCGCGTCAGTTGGCTGTTGATCCGGTTCATGTTGGTCATGGTGCCGTTGGTGCTGTTGATCAATGGGCTGAGCAAGGGCAACTGGCTGGAAGCGTTGTTGTTTGCGCTGTCGATTGCCGTGGGGCTCACGCCCGAGATGCTGCCCATGATCGTCACCTCGACCCTGGCCAAAGGCGCGGTGTCGCTGTCGCGCAGGCGGGTCATCGTCAAGCGGCTGGACGCCATCCAGAGCTTTGGTGCCATGGACGTTTTGTGCACCGACAAGACGGGCACGCTCACCCAGGACAAGATCTGCCTGCAAAGGCACACCGATGCCTACGGGCAAGACGACGCCCAGGTCCTGAGCCTGGCCTACCTCAACAGCCACTTCCAGACCGGCTTGAAGAGCCTGCTGGACGTGGCGGTGCTCGACAACGCCGCACTGCACCGCGAGCTCGATGTCTCCACCCACTACCGAAAGGTCGATGAGATCCCGTTCGACTTCCATCGCCGACGCATGTCGGTGGTGGTGTGCGAGCGCGAAGACCACCACGAACTGATCTGCAAGGGGGCGCTGGAAGAGGTGCTTCAGGTGTGCACCCAGGTGCGTGAGGGGGAGGCCAACGTGCCGCTGGACGCCGCCCGGTTGGCGCGCATCTTGGACGCGGGCGCGCAGCTCAACGGCCAGGGCATGCGGGTGGTGGCGGTGGCTTGCCGCGAAGAGCCGCCGCACAGCCGGCCTTACAGCGTGGCCGACGAGGTCGACCTGGTGCTGGTCGGCTTCATCGCCTTCCTGGACCCGCCCAAGGATTCCACGGCGCCGGCCTTGA
>JBEEJT010000020.1:0-20233 GCA_041169085.1 Pseudomonadota bacterium
GCCTGTTCGCCGGTTTGGTGGGGGGCATCGGCTTGTTCACGTCCAGCCGCATGGCGGGCTCGGTGGGCAGCGCCATCGAAGCCAGCGCGGCGCTGCAGGCCAGCCAGGAGGCAGACATGATGCACGACGCGGTTCGCGGCGATGCGCAACTGGCCTTGCTCGGCGCCCTGCAGCAGCAGGCTGACCAGGTTCGCGAGGCCAAAGAAGGCTTGGCGCAACACACGCAAACCTTCGACGCAGCCTTGAAAAAGCTGGCGACGGTGCACCTCGCGCCAGCCGTGCAGGGCGAACTCGACAAGGCCCAGCCCATGGTTCAGGCCTACCTGGCGGCGGCACAGGCGGTGGTGCAAGCCGCAGAGAAGGATGCGCAAGCCGCCAATGCCCAGATCCCGACCTTGCAAGCGCGGTTCACAGATCTGGAACATCAGATGGCCAAAGTGAGCGAAGCCATCGAAGCCAGCGCCAGCGCGCTCAACGAACAGGCCTCGGGCAGCGTCACCCAGACGGTGTGGGCCATCGCGGTGTCGCTGTTGTTGTCGACCGTGGCCTTGCTGGCGTGGTCTGCCTGGCAAGCGGGCCGCATCGCAGCGCCCATGCACCAGGCGGTTGAAGCCGCTAACCGCATGGCGGGCGGTGACATGACGGGTCAGCTCAATTTCTCCGGCAACGACGAATCGGTGCAGTTGCAGGAAGCTTTGTCGCGCATGCAGCAGCAGGTGGCGGCCATGGTGCGCGAGGTGAAGGACAACGCGGAGCGCGTGGCCGTGGCGAGTGCCGAGATCGCCATGGGCAACAGCGACCTGTCCGTGCGCACCGAGCAGCAATCGAGTTCCCTGGAGCGCACCACCTCGTCGATGACCCAGCTGGGCTCGACCGTGCGCCAAAACGCCGACAACGCGAGCCAGGCCAGCCAGCTGGCCGTCAGTGCCTCGCAGGTGGCCGAATCGGGCGGCGAGATGGTCAACCAGGTGGTGGGCACCATGCGCGGCATCAACGAGTCGTCGCGCAAGATCGCCGACATCATTGGCGTGATCGACGGCATCGCCTTCCAGACCAACATCCTGGCGCTCAACGCGGCCGTGGAAGCCGCTCGGGCTGGTGAACAAGGCAAAGGCTTCGCGGTGGTGGCCAACGAGGTGCGCAACCTGGCGGGCCGGTCTGCGGAAGCCGCGCGTGAGATCAAGGCCCTCATCCATGTGAGCGTCGACCGGGTGGAGCAGGGCTCCGAGCTGGTCAACAAGGCCGGCGAGACCATGGCTGACATGGTGGCGGCCATCCGGCGCGTGACCGACATCGTGGCCGAGATCTCGGTGGCCAGCGCAGAGCAATCTTCAGGCGTGGACGCCATGGGCCAGGCCGTGTGCGAGATGGACCAGGCCACCCAGCAGAACGCCGCCTTGGTGGAGCAAAGCGCGGCGGCCTCGGAAAGCCTCAAGCAGCAGGCGGTTCAGCTGGTGCACGCCGTTTCGGCCTTCCGGGTGACGTCTTGAACGCTGGCCGCACGGCCTTCACGTATGCTTGGCGGCCATGAAATTGCCGTCGCGTCGCCCCGTGTCCTGTGCTGGTTTGTCGGCTCGCCAAAGGCGACGGCGCGGCCTGCTGCAAGGCCTGGCCATGGGGCTGAGCGCGCCGAGTTGGGCGGTGGCCCGCGAGGCCGACCGGCCCGCAACGCGCGTGGGCCCCACCGCGCCGCCTTGGCGGCCTGACCACACGGTCATCGTCATCCTGGAAAACCTGTCGGCCCAGGCTGCCACGGCCGAACAAGTGCGCGGCCGCATGGCGCCCGTCTATGGGCCAGAGTCGGATTGGCCCTTCCTGCGCTCTTTGGCTGCACGTGGCGCGCGACTGACCCAATCGCACTTCGGCCGTACGCCTTATGGGTCGGCCTTGCCTTGCCGGCCCAGCCAGCCCAATTACTTGTATTTGTTTTCAGGCCACCACCAGGGCGTGTGGCCCGCCTGGTTCGAAGACCCGGCTTCGCCCGTGAAAGGCACGGCGTTGCGCGACAGCCGCGGGCGGCCTTTGCCGGAGCCCAAGGCCACCACCGTCGGCGTGGCCAACAGCAACGTGCCACTGGCCTGGTTGCCGTTCACCAGCCCCAACCTGGGCGCGGCCATTTTGCAAAGCGGGGGCACCTTCCTGAGCTTTTGCGAGTCTTTGCCTTACCCGAGCTGGAATTGCGGCACCGACAGCAGCCTGGTGCCCTGCAGCGCCAACTACGGCCCGACCGACGACTACCGCCGCAAACACAACCCGGCGGTGAACTGGACTGACCAGCGCGACCCCTCCAGCCCCCGAGGTCGCCAGGGCGACCTGGCTCGCCATGTGCTGCCCGTGGGGGTGAACCTGGCGATGGCGCCCACGGAAGACCCGTTGCTCAAGCGGCGGTTCCGTGGCTTCGTGCACGACGAACAAGGCCAGGCGCTGGGCTTCGAGCGCCTGCCCAGCGTGAGCCTGGTGGTGCCCAACGAGCAGCACGACGCCCACAGCAACAGTGCCCGGGTGGCCGACGACTGGTTGCGCGAACACATCGGCCCCTACGCCGACTGGTGCATGAAGCACAACAGCCTGCTCATCGTCACCTTCGACGAAGACGGCAGCACAGACAACCGCCAGGGAGACCCGTACATGAACGGCGCGCACACCATCCCGACCCTGGTGGTGGGCCCCGGCGTGGTGCCCGGCGACCACACCGAGCAGGTGGATCACCTCAATGTGCTGGCCTCGGTGTTGTGGTTGCACGGTGCGCTGGAGCGGTTCCGCACAGACTTTCAGCGTTTTTACCAGCTGAAACCGGGCGATGTCAGCCCGTTGGGGCTGGCCTGGGCCAACCTCAAGCCCATGACAGGCTTGTTCAGGGCCCCCTTGGCGCGTTGAGGCGGGCGGGGCGCCTGGAGCGTGCCTACAATTCGCGCCATGTCTGCCAAGCCTCAACCGAAGTCGACCCAGCCCACCGCCGCCTACGGCGAGGGCTCCATCCGCGTGCTCAAGGGCCTGGAGCCCGTCAAGCAGCGCCCGGGCATGTACACCCGGACCGACAACCCCCTGCACATCATCCAGGAGGTGATCGACAACGCCGCCGACGAGGCGCTGGCCGGCTTTGGCAAGCGCATCGCCGTCACCCTGCACGCCGATGCCTCCATCAGCGTGGAAGACGATGGCCGCGGCATCCCTTTTGGCCTGCACCCTGAAGAAGGCGTGCCGGTGGTCGAGATCGTGTTCACCCGCCTGCACGCGGGCGGCAAGTTCGACAAGGGTTCGGGCGGCGCCTACAGCTTCTCGGGCGGCCTGCACGGCGTGGGCGTGAGCGTGACCAACGCGCTGTCCACCCGCCTGCAAGTCACCGTGTGCCGCGACAAGCAGGTCGCCACCATCGCCTTCAGCGGCGGCGACGTGATCGAGCCGGTGACGGCCCGCCCGGCGGCCAGCGCCGACCGCAAGAACGGCACCGCCGTGCGCGTGTGGCCGGATGCCAAGTACTTCGAGAGCGCCGACCTGCCCAAGGCCGAGCTGGTGCACATGCTGCGCAGCAAGGCCGTGCTGATGCCGGGCGTGACCATCACGCTCACCATCGAGAAGGCGGGCAAAGAGCCCGAGGTGCAAACCTGGCTGTACAAGGGCGGCCTGCGCGACTACCTGACGCAAACGCTGAATGCCGACCCGGTGATCCCGCTGTTTGAAGGCGAGCAGTACGCCGGCAGCAACGAGAGCGAGAACTTTGCCGAAGGCGAGGGCGCCGCCTGGTGCGTGGCCTTCACCGAAGAAGGCGCACCCATGCGCGAGAGCTACGTCAACCTGATCCCCACGGTGGCGGGCGGCACGCACGAAGCCGGCCTGAAGGACGGCCTGTTCAACGCCATCAAGGGCTTCATCGAGATGCACTCGCTGCTGCCCAAGGGCGTCAAGCTCATGCCCGACGACGTGTTTGGCCGCGCCAGTTTCGTGCTGAGCGCCAAGGTGCTGGACCCGCAGTTCCAGGGGCAGACCAAAGAGCGCCTCAACAGCCGTGACGCCCTGCGCCTGGTGGCCACCTTCGTGAAGCCCGGCCTGGAGCTGTGGCTCAACCAGCACGTCGAGCACGGCAAGAAGCTGGCCGAGTTGGTGATCAAGCAGGCCCAGGCCCGCCAGCGCGCCGGCCAGAAGGTCGAAAAGAAGAAATCTTCGGGCGTGGCCGTGCTGCCGGGCAAACTGACCGATTGCGAGAGCCGCGACCTGGCGTTCAACGAGGTCTTCCTGGTGGAGGGTGATTCGGCCGGTGGCAGCGCCAAGATGGGCCGCGACAAAGAGACCCAGGCCATCTTGCCCCTGCGCGGCAAGGTGCTCAACGCCTGGGAAGTCGAGCGCGACCTGCTGTTCAAGAACAACGAGATCCACGACATCTCGGTGGCCATTGGCGTCGACCCGCACGGCCCCAACGACTCGCCGGATTTGTCGGGCCTGCGCTACGGCAAGATCTGCATCCTGTCAGACGCTGACGTCGACGGCTCGCACATCCAGGTGCTGCTGCTGACGTTGTTCTTCCGTCACTTCCCCAAGCTGATCGAGGCGGGGCACATCCACATCGCCCGCCCGCCGCTGTTCCGCGTGGACGCGCCCGCGCGCGGCAAGAAGCCGGCCGCCAAGCTGTACGCGCTGGACGAGGGCGAGCTGCACGCCATCCTCGACAAGCTGCGCAAAGAAGGCTGCCGCGAAGGCGCCTGGACGATCAGCCGCTTCAAGGGCCTGGGCGAGATGAACGCCGAGCAGCAGTGGGACACCACGCTGAACCCGGACACCCGCCGCCTGCTGCCGGTCGCTTACGGTGTGACAGGTTTCGACAACACCGAAGTGGCCTTCAACAAGCTGATGGGCAAGGGCGAAGCCGCTTCGCGCCGTGAGCTCATGGAGCTCAACGGCGACGCGGTCGAGGTCGACATCTGAGGCTGGTGATCAGCCGTCCATGAAGGGGGGCGCCGGCCGTGGGCTCAAGCCTGACCTTGTGCCCGGCGTCGAGCCAGCGCCAACAGGCCCAAGGCGCCCATGGCCCACAGCGCCGACGTGGCGGGCTCAGGGATCGCCACCACCGAGGTCAACACCACGTCGCCACGCACGCCCAGCGACGACCAGGACAACAAGTCTTGCGGGTTGCCCGAGGGCAACTTGCCGCCGCCGAAATCCACCAGGCGCACCACACTGTGCCCCGTTGTCTCGTTGTAGGCGCCTTCAAAGGTCTTGCCCACCTGGGCTTGCAGCCAGGCGATGTATTCACTGGCGTCCAGCGCGTGGAAGTCTTGACGCGCAATCATCGGGCCCTGCTGCGACCAGCCAATCCCACGGCTGTAGCTGTAGGTCTCGTGGGTGGTTTCACCCGTGAGGTCCCAGCGCGTGCCGGTGGTTAGGCCGGTGTTTTCCCAGGAAGGCTGGGGCACGGTCGGGCCGTCGTGGTCGGTGATGCTGTGGCCATATTGCACCTGCGTTTCCAGGGGCCAGATGGCTTGAGATGCCGGCGGCAAACCGCCCATGGCCCAGGCCGTGTAAGGCGAGGTGCTGGACGCCCCCTGACGGAAGATCGAGCTGACGTAGACCGTGCTGCTGGTGCCCGGCGTGTCCAACAGCGGGTTCTCGGTGTCGAACCGGTACACCATCGTGAACGGCGCCAGCGGCTCGTCTGAGGTGATCACGCGCTGTTCAGCGCCGTCGACCCAGCTGCCGATGAACTGAGCGGCGTTGACGATGTTGAACGTGACTTCGACGGGGGTGGCGTGTGCGGTGCCGAGCAGTGCGGCAGACAGCACAACGCTGCGTGTGAGCAGTGTCATGAGCGGAAACGGACCCTGTTGTGATGTCCGCAAAGGCTAGTTCCGCTTTCCGCTTGCGTCAATCGCACATTTGGATGGTTGGGGGCTCATTCACCGTGGAACGTGACCTGTCCGGAGTTCAGCTCATGCATGCCGCCCACGATCATGATCTCGCCGCGTTCAGCCATCTCTTTGAGGATGGTGCTGCGCTGGGTGATGCCGTTGACCACGCGCCGCACGTTGATGCGCGTGACCTGGTGGACGAAGTACTCGTTGTCGCCCCGGCGGTTCTCGGTGACGGTGTCTTCTTCGTCGATGGCCGGGCGGATCTTGGTGAGCAGGGCCGTCAGGTTGCCCATCTCGACGTGGTCGCACGCGCCCTTGATGGCGCCGCACTTGGTGTGGCCCAGCACCACGATGATCTTGGCGCCGGCCACCTTGCAGGCGAATTCCATGCTGCCCAGGATGTCCTCGTTGAGGATGTTGCCGGCGATGCGCACACTGAAGATGTCGCCCAGGCCCTGGTCGAAGATCAGCTCGGCCGAGGTGCGCGAGTCGATGCAGCTCAGGATGATGGCGAAGGGGTGTTGGCCATCGGAGGTTTCGTTGGCCTGTTGCAGCAGGTTGCGGTTGGCCTTGAGGTTGTTGACGAAGCGGAGGTTGCCTTCCTTCAGCAGGCTGAAGGCTTTTTCGGGCGTGAGGGCCTGTTGGTCTTCTTTGGTCAGCGTCTTCATGGCGGGCATAGGCAATCGGTCAACGGCCCCGACGGGGCCTCAGGCCCGCGCCGGCCCAGGTCGGGCACGGCGCGGCGCGGCGGCGGTATTTTCCGCGAAGCCTGGAGGACCCAGCCCCGCCGGGGGCTTTCAGGTGCCGGAGCCAGCCGTGCGCCCCATGTCAACGCAGGGCGACGCGCGGGAAGTCGACGGGCACGTCGAACGCCACGTTGACGTAGTTGGTGTAGAGGTTCAGGGCCACGTGGGCCAGGATCTCCATCACTTCGCCATCGTCAAAGCCGACTTCGTGCAGGTTGGCCACGTCGGCGTCGCTCAGCTGGGCGCGTTGCGTGACGACCTTCAGCGCGAAGGCCAGGGCCGCGGCCGTCTTGGGGTCGCCAGAATGGCCCAGTTGGGCGGCGCGCATGTCTTCAGCCGAAGCGCCAGCTTTCTGGCCCAACACCGTGTGAGCGGCCAGGCAGTATTCGCATCGGTTGGCGTTGGCCACCGCCACGGCGATTTGCTCACCCAGGCGAGCGCCCAGCCGGCCTTGCCCCAGCGCGCCAAAGCCGGCCCACATGGTTTGGAGCGCGGACGGGGAGTTGGCTACGGCCTTGAACATGTTGGGCGTGGCGCCAAAGGCGGCGTGGACTTGGCCCAGCAGGGCTTGGCTGGCGGCGGGGGCTTGGGCGGTGTTCAGGTTGATGCGAGACATGGTGTTTCCTGTTCGTTCGGTTGAGGTGGTTCACCGTCGTCTTGACGGTGTGACGCCAGTTTCCGCTTCTGGATTGAACGAAAGCGCACTTGTGGTTCAATAAAGCGTACGAATCGTTCAATCACGCCACCTTGCTTCGCCATGTCGCTCTCCACCGCCCCTGAGCCCGCCCCCGTGGATCGCCTTTCCGGCTTGTTGCAGCGCTTCCGGGTGCAGGCGCAGCTGTTCCACAGTGGGGCCTTGTGCGGCCTGAACCATTTCGATGCGGACGAAGGCTATGGCTACCTTCACGTGTTGCGCCGGGGCACCCTCGATGTGAGCCACCCCACGGGGCGAGGCCAGGTGCAGCGCTTCCTGCTCAACGAGCCCAGCCTGTTGCTTTACCCCAGGCCATTCACCCACCGCTTTCACAACCCACCGGCGGAAGGCTCTGATTTCACCTGCGCCCGCCTGGCGTTCGACGGCGGGGGAGACCACCCGCTGGCCCGTGCGCTGCCGCCCTTTTTGTTGCTGCCATTGGCCCGCGTGCCGGGCCTGAATGGGGCGCTCAACTTGCTGTTTGACGAGGCCGACCACGTGCGCTGCGGCCAGCGCTTGATCGCCGATCGCCTGTTCGAAGTGGTGGTCTTGCAGTTGTTGCGCTGGATGCTGGACCACACCGAGGAGGCGGGCGTTCAGCGTGGCCTGATCCAGGCGCTGTCAGAGCCTCGGCTGGCTCGCGCGCTCGTGGCCATGCATGCGGCGCCGGGTGAAGCCTGGCCTTTGGCCCGCATGGCCGAGGTGGCGGGCATGTCGCGAACCGCTTTCGCGGTGGCGTTCAAGGCCTGCATGGGCCAGACCCCGGCCGACTACCTGGCCGAATGGCGCCTGGCCGAAGCGCGCAACCTGTTGTTGGACGGCTGGCCACTCAAACGACTGGCCGAACACCTGGGCTATGCCGCACCCACGGCCTTGTCGCGGGTCTTCACCGCCAAGGTGGGGCTCAGCCCCAGGGCCTGGTTGCAGGCCCAAGCACAGCAAGGGCTCACGTCCGCGTGAGCGGCCACCAGCCTGCCCTGCTGACAGGCCTGCTGCGGGGCCGTCGTCAACCCCGCAAGGCCGCCTCGATCGTGGCGATGTCGATCTTGGACATCTCCATCATGGCGGCAAAGGCCCGCTTGGCGGCGGCTGGGTCCGGGTGGGCGATGGCCTGGGTCAGCGCAACAGGCGTGATCTGCCACGACAAGCCCCATTTGTCCTTGCACCAGCCACAAGCGCTGGCCTGACCGCCGTGGTCGATGATGGCGTGCCAATAGCGGTCGGTTTCAGCCTGATCGGTCGTGGCCACCTGGAAGGAAAACGACTCGCTTTGCGGGAAGGCGGGGCCACCGTTGAGGCCCAGGCAGGGGATGCCCATGACCGTGAACTCGACCGTCAACACGTCGCCTTCCTGGCCAGATGGGTAGTCGCCGGGAGCCCGGTAGACCGCGCCCACGCTGGAGTCCGGGAAGGTGCTCGCGTAAAAGCGCGCAGCGGCCTCGGCGTCACCGTCGTACCAAAGGCAGACGCGGTTCTTGGGGGTGGTGTTCATGGCGGTGTGATCCGGGCCGGGTGGGCGTTGGGGGGGCATGGGGCCTGCCCTGGTTCATTCTGTGGCGCGCTCGATCTGCTTGTCCATCAAAGAGGGCTCCTGGGGGTCGCCCAGCAGCGCGCGAGCGTTCGGGAGGCTGGCCGGGGCGCTGGGCGCCGGCAGGCTGGGGCGCTGGCCCTTCACCACGTTGACGGTGCCCGCCTGGATGCCATGCTCGGTTTGCCCTGAGGGGCATGGCGCATCGGTGTAGACGACCTGAGCCCCCACCTTGCATTTGTGCATGCCTGAAGCAGGCGAACTGGGGCCCAGACGGGCCCAACCGGGCGGCAGGACGCCCGGGGCCATGGTCTGCAGGGCCAGAACGGCCATCACCAAGGCGGCGCCAGCGGCAAGGGCCAAAGCGAGGATCTTCATGGGCAAATGGGGCTTCAGCGTTGATCGACCGTCGCCAGCAGGGACGAATCGAAGATGGCCGATGGCGGGACGACGGGGTGGTCCAGCGGCACGTGGTCTGCGTAGCGCTCCTTGAGTTTGGCCTTGACCACCGCCGAAGACAAGTCGAACGAGCCCAACTGCGACAAGGGGGACAGCTCGATGCCCGCGCTCGACCGGTAGAGCTTCCAGACCAACTCAGAGCAATAGATCCGGTCGTCGTTCCATTCGAAGGTGAGGTCGTAAGGCTTGCCCACGAACGCTTGACCTTGGGTGGCCATGGCCCCCATCTGGGCGTCGGTCAGGGGCGCCTTCAAGCGCTTGATGACGTAGTGCCTGCCCGTGCCTCGGTCGAGCCAGGCCTGCAGCCGGGTGTATTGCACGGGCTGCACCGCTTCGAGCACCCACGGCTGGCCCTTGCGAACGATGACCACCCCCATGTGGCTGTAGCGAGAGTGCGTGGCCGCCTGCACGGCGACACTCTGCGCCGACGCCGACGTGTGGAAGACGATGTCGCCGGTCTGTGGCTTGTAGGCGAGGGCACCGGTGCCAGCCCCGCAGAGCAGGGCCACAGCGGTGAGCAGGACAAGTGGCTTCATGAGGTGGGCCTCTCGTGACGGCTGTTCAAGCGCCGTTCAACCGCCGTTGCACCAGCCGCAGCCCAACAGAAAGCGCTGGGGCCCGGTGGGCGTCAAACCGACCTGGGGCGGGCAGCGCTCGGGGTGCGACACGGGCGAGGCGTACACGCCAACACCGGATTTCACCTTCAACTTGTGGGCTTGGACCAGCTTCAGGTTCGCGATCCAGGGCTCAGCCGCCCCTTCGAACAACGCATGGACAGGGGCGTAGAAGTCCGGACGGCCCGATTCGAAGCTCAGCACCACCTTGGTCGTGCTGGCGCCCAGCCATTGCAAGGCGGGCGAGAAATGCAGCTCGATGGCTTCGTCTTCGCCATCCATGCCGTTGTCCTTGGCGTCGATCCCTTCGGCCTTGGCCTGGGCCCGATGCTGGGCGATGTCGCGCACGATCTGCAGGCTGTCGCCGCGACAGGTGAGCGCCTGGAGGACGAGCGCCCTGTAGGGCGTGGCGGGGGGCAGGCGCTTTGGCGCGTCCTGGGCCTGGGTCACCCAGGGCAGGGCGAGGCAAAGGGCCAGCAAGAGTTTGCGCATGGTCAAGGTGTTCAAGGCCGACTCGCCTGCGGGCTTGCCTGGGTGACGGCGAGGAGCACTGGGGTGTGGTGGTGCCCGGTGGACGCATGAAACAGCTTGCCCGCGACCTTGACCTGCTGACCGGCGTAGTCTCGGAGCTTGACGCCGCCCATGGGCACCAGGGTGCGGTGCGTTGCTGGCGTTCCAAGGGCCGAGACAGCCCAAAGCATGGGCAGGGGCAAGAGCTTGCGCATGGTTGGGCCGCGATGTGGGCGTTCACCCTTTGGCGAGCACGTGTCTGGCAAAGTTGTTCAAGATGGCTTGCCAGCCCGAACGCTGTTGTTCGACCGAGTGCTGTGTCTCGGCTTCGAAGCTCACACGCACGGTGACGCCTTGGGCTTCGGGGGTGAACGTCACCTGCGCGGTTCGGTCGCCAAACGCGTATTCGATCAAGGCGTTGGGCTCGACCTTGGTGTAGGTGCCGGCGAAGTCAAAGCCGACGCTGCCATCCTTGGCTTCCATGCGCGACGAAAAAGCGCCGCCCGGGCGCAGGTCCACCGAAGCCTGCGTGGTGTGCCAGTCATCGGAGGCGGCGTTCCATTGGCAGATGTCGGCGGGCGTGGTGTAGGCCTGCCAGACCGTGTCGATCGGGGCGTTGACGGTGGTTTCGACGGTGATCTTCATGGGGCGATCCTGTGTGAGTTGAGGCCTGGTCGTCGCCGGACTGGCCCCTATGTTAGGCCATGAATGTGGGCCTGGCGGGCGCCTCTGGGGCGCCTTGGGCTTTCAGTCGCCACCCCCACCTCCACAACCGCCCCCACAGCCGCCACCACCGTCGCCGCCACCACCACCACCACTGTCGCTGCCACCGTCGCCAAAGCCATCCGTGCCGCCGTCGTAAGCGTCGCTGATGAAGTCGCCGCCACAGTAGGTGGTGCCACCTTGTGCCCCTGGGTCGGTTCTGCGAACGCCTGAGCAATCGGGCTGGTAGACGAAGCCGTCGGCCACGTGAAGCTTGGCGTCCAAGGCGAACAGCAAGGGCAGCCTGGAAGGGGTGCGAGGGTCGATGTTTTCTTCGCGGCAGGCGTGCCACCAGCACCGACGCAGCCCCTCGTTGCCCGCCTTGTCGCTCGAAAACACGGCGGCCGGCGTGTGGTGCATGAAGCGACCGAAGGCCTTCTGGCAGAACACCTCGTAGTGCCGGGTGTAGAGGATGAACTCATGCCAGAGGTCGTCTGTGACCTGGCTGGGCATCGACACGAACTGCAGGCCGCTGTTCAGGTGGGCCAGGAAAAACTGACGCAGGCCTTGCGCCACGAGCTGGCAATCCTTGCGTGTGAGCTGAGGGTGCCGCTTCATCAATTTTTCAAAGAGCCCTTTGGGCAAGACCGCGTGGCGGATGTACGCCTCGCGGCGCAGGCGCAGTTGGCGCCGCCCCAGCCAGAAGACCAGGCCGCCGGCGATCACCAGCAAGATCAGGAGCAGGGGCATGGGCGTCAGATCAAACGTTCATCGGGGCGTGAGCAGCCAGAGGCGCGCCTGGTTGGTGCCAGCGGCCGTGGACAGCGATTGCACCAGCAACTGGCCTTTGGCGTTGGCCTTCAGTACCGAGGTGTACACCTGGCCTGAAGGCGGCTTCACCAGCGTGTTGAGGTCGATGACCTGTCCGTCGCGCCAAAGGGCTGCGCGTTGTTGGCCGGGGTTGCCCAGGCTGGCTGCTTGCGAAAACTGGGCAGACCCCACCACTTCGCCATTGGCCGTGAGGGTGCCGTCCAGCCATGTGACGTTGGGGGCGTCTGCGTTGCGCCAGCCGCTGTTGCTGGACCAGACGTGCATGTGCAGGGGCTGCTCGTCGCCATCGGTGGACAACAGCACCTGGCCTTGGCTGTTCAGGTCTCTGAGGATGGGGCGGCTCCAGGTGTCGCCTTGCACTGGGGGCAACTCACGCCAGTTCGCGCCCAGCCCCAGCCAGACTTTGATCTGGGTCGTGTCGTCCACTTGCGCCGTCTGGATCACGATTTGTCCGGCGTCGTTGAGCCGGAAATGGGGCGTCTGGTCGACGGGCGTCACCATCAACCAGGCGCGGCGTGCGGCCACGTCGGGGGGCAGTGGCTGACTTTGCGCCCCGTTGCCCTGGAACAGGTGGATGCGCGCAGGGGCGCCAGGCTCAAAACCTGAAATCGCGCCGGCCACCCGACCGCCTGCGGTCACGTTGCTCAGGCTCCAGTTGCCTGGCCCGGGCGAAAACGGGGTGCGCGTGCTGCCATTGGGCTCCCACCACACGAGGGTGTCGGGTGTCGACACGGCCTTGTTGGGACGAACGATCTCGCCGATGACACCCAGGATGCGGCCCGTGCTGGTCACCCCCAGGAACTTCTTGCCGTCGGTGTTGGCCGGCACGCTCAGGGCGGCAGCCGATTTGCCGACGCGCCAGACCGTGGGGCGGCTGGCCTGGTAAGCCACGGGCAGGAGCCCGAAGTATTGCGGGGCCGTGGTGTAGCCCGCAGCGTAGTTGCACAGGCTGACGACGTCGCCGTTGTCGCCCAGGGAGCGGCCATTGGCGTGGTCACACGCGTTGGGCAGCGAGGCAAAGGGGGCTTTGAGTTCGGTGGCCGTGTAACTGGTCTGGGCTTGTGCCGCAGACGCGGCGAGGGCGCAGGTCAAGGTCAAGGCAAAGCCTGGGCGCAGGCTGGCCCGAAGCAGGCAAGTCATGGTGGTCGGTCCCTGATGGTTGGTTTGAATCGTTGGCCCGAACCATAGCGCAGAGCTTGACGGTGGGTCAGCGGGGGCTTTCCCACCTCAGTGCTCACTCCGTGCTTCAATCGCCCGCTGAGCCGAGGGGTTTGGCCAAGCCTGCCTCTCTCAGTTTGTCTTTCTTGCTCTTGCGTTTGCCTTTGACGCCACCCGTGCCAGGGGGCAGTTTGCCTGGGCCCGCCTCTGTGGAGTCGGCCGGCAAGGTGGGCGCGGTGGGCTCGAAACCCGCCAATGTTTCACGCTCGACGCGTTGCCCCTGACGCTTCTCGATCAAGCGGAAATGGGCTTCGGCTTCCGGTGGCACGAAGCTCACCGCCACGCCGCTGGCCCCGGCTCGCGCGGTGCGGCCGATGCGGTGGGTGTGGTCATCGGCGCTGCGGGCGAGGTCAAAGTTCACCACCACCGGCAACTGGGCGATGTCGATGCCGCGCGCGGCCAGGTCTGTGGCCACCACCACTTGCAGTTGCCCGGCCTTGAAGGCCTGGAGCACCTCGCGGCGGGCCGTCTGGCTGGCGTCCGCGTGGAAGGCCGCGGCCTGGATCCCATGGCGGCGCAACTTGTCGGCCACCAGGTCACAGGCGTATTTGGTGGCCACGAAGACCAGAACCTGGCGCCAGGCTTCGGCTTTCAGCAGGTGGCGCAACAGCGGCGTGCGCTGGGCCGCATCGACCACGATGGCGCGCTGGGCGATGTCGGGTGCCGTTTCGGGCTCGCTGGGCACGTCGATGCGCGCAGGGTGGTGCAGCAGCCGTTGCGCCAGCGCCTGCGTGGTGGGCGGGAAGGTGGCCGAGAACATCAGGTGCTGTCGCTTGATGGGCAGCAGCGCCAGCACGCGGTTGAGTTCTTCGGCAAAACCTGCGTCCAGCATCCGGTCAGCTTCGTCGAGCACCAGGGTGCTGACGTGGTCCAGGTGCAGGGCGTTGCGGCCCACCAGGTCCAGCAGGCGGCCGGGCGTGGCCACGATGATGTCCGCGCCGCCGCGCAGGCCCAGCATCTGCGGGTTGATGGACACGCCGCCGTACACGCAGCCCCAGCGCAGGGGCGCCTGGATGCGGTGCGACAGGTCGTGGATGGCGTCGCCCACCTGGTCGGCGAGTTCGCGCGTGGGCACCAGCACCAGGGCGCGGGTCTTGCGACGAGTGGGCCGGTCCTGGCGGCCGTGCGACACGCTGGGCGGCGAGCGCAGGAAGGCGTCTTCCAGCTGCTGCAGGATGGGCAGCAGGTAGGCGGCCGTCTTGCCGGAGCCCGTTTGGGCCGTGGCCAGCACGTCGCGGCCCTTCAGCGCTTCGGGGATGGCGGCTTGCTGGATGGGCGTGGGCTCGGTGTAGCCGCAGTCGGCGGCGGCATCGGCCAGCTCGGGGCACAAGCCCAGCTGGGCAAAGGTGTGGGGCGTGGTGCTCACAGCGCCCTCGCTTTCACGCTCTTGCCCTTGACCTTGCCGGCGTTGAGGCCCTTCAAGGCGCGGTCGGCCACGTCGCGGTCCACGGCCACGTAGGTGGAAAACTCGTTGACGTTGATCTTGCCGATCTGGTCGCCGGCCAGGCCCATGTCCTTGGTGAGTGCGCCCAGCACGTCGCCCGGGCGAATCTTTTCCTTGCGGCCGCCCAGGATCTGGAGGGTGACGCGCGGCGGCAGCAGGGGCTCGGGGTCGTCTGAAGGCGTGAGTTCGCTCAAGGGGTGGAACACGCTGGCGTGGCCCTGGGCGTGGTCGATGCGGCCCACGCGGCCCATCTCGTCCATGCTGGCCAAGGTGAAGGCCCACCCCGCCACGCCTGCGCGGCCGGTGCGGCCCACGCGGTGGGTGTGGGTGTCCACGTCGGGCGACACATCGGCGTTGATCACGGCTTCGAGCTGGGCGATGTCCAGGCCGCGCGCGGCCACGTCCGTGGCCACCAACACGTTGCAGCTGCCGTTGGCAAAGCGCACCAGCACCTGGTCGCGCTCGCGCTGGTCCAGGTCGCCGTGCAGTTCCAGCGCCACGATGCCCTGGCCTTGCAGCACGGCCACCAGGTCGCGGCACTGCTGCTTGGTGTTGCAGAACGCCAGGGTGCTGGCGGGGCGGAAGTGGTCCAGCAGCAGGCCCACGGTGTGCAGGCGCTGGGTTTCGTCCACCTCGTAGAAGCGTTGGCGGATCAGGCTGGCGTCATGGCGCTCTTTCAGCGTCACTTCCTGCGGGTTGCGCATGAAGCGCTTGGCCAGGCCGGCCACGCCTTCGGGGTAGGTTGCTGAGAACATCAGCGTCTGGCGCTGTTTGGGGCAGCGGGCCGCCACCTGGGCCATGTCGTCGGCAAAGCCCATGTCGAGCATGCGGTCGGCTTCGTCCAGCACCAGGGTGGTCAGCGCGTCGAGGTTCAGCGTGTCGCGGCCGAGGTGGTCGAGCACACGGCCCGGGGTGCCCACCACGATGTGGGCGCCATGCGCCAGGCTGTCGAGCTGCGGGCGCACGGGCGTGCCGCCACACAGGGTCAGGATCTTGACGTTGTCTTCGGCGCGGGCCAGGCGGCGCAGCTCGGTGGTGACCTGGTCGGCCAGTTCGCGCGTGGGGCACAGCACCAGGGCCTGCACGTCGAAGCGGCGGGTGTCGATCTTGGCCAGCAGGGGCAGTGAAAACGCCACCGTTTTGCCGCTGCCTGTCTTGGCCTGGACGATCAGGTCTTGCCCGTCGAGCGCCAGCGGCAAGCTGGCGGCTTGGACCGGCGTCATGGTGAGGTAACCCAGGCGCTGCAGGTTGGCCTGCATGGGGGCGGAAAGGGCCAGGCCGTCGAAAGACGGCCCGTCGGTGCGTTCAGAACTCATGCGGGATTATCCAGGCACTTGGCAGCACCTGGGCGTCGCGCTCAGGACGAGAACGAGCCGGGCGCCGACTTTTTCTTCTTCAGGCGCTGGATGATGGCGTCCTTGAGCACTTCGTAGGGGGGCGGCGCTTTGGGCCGGGTCTCGGTCACCTCGATGACGTGCCAGCCAAAGCGGGAGGCCACCGGCTGTTCGGTCATGCCCCGGGGCGACAGCGATTCCAGCACCTTGGCGAACTCGGGCGTGAAATTGGTGGGGATGTTCCAGCCCAGCTCGCCGCCTTCCTGCACCGAGCCTTCGTCCTTGGAGACTTCTCGGGCCACTTTGCCGAAATCTTCGCCACGCTTGATGCGCAGCAGGGCGATGTCGGCCTCATGGCGCGTGGCCACCAGGATGTGGCGCAGCTTGAATTCCTGGAGCTTCTTGGTGGCCACGATGCGGTCGTATTCGGCGCGGGCCTCGGCGTCGGTGACCTGAGGGCCGGTGGCGCAGCCGCTCACCAAGGCGCCCATCAACGCCAGTGCGATCAATCGTTTCATGAGGGGCAATCAGCAACGGCCAGAGCGGCGGCTGCGGGGGTTGAGCTTGTCGATTTCGGCGATCTGCTGCTTGAGCAGCATGACCAGCGTGCGGGCGTCGTCCACGGGGATGGACAGGCAGCTCGTGGTCGATTCGTCCTTGGCGGGGCGGGGCTGCACCAGCACGTCCACCGCCAGTT
Organism: Pseudomonadota bacterium; assembly: GCA_041169085.1. Classification (GTDB taxonomy): domain Bacteria; phylum Pseudomonadota; class Gammaproteobacteria; order Burkholderiales; family Burkholderiaceae_C; genus Aquabacterium. The sequence continues at coordinate 16,621 of JBEEJT010000020.1, forward strand.
CGATCAGGCCGTGGCCGTGCTTGGCGGCCTTGAGGCGTTGCAGTTCGATGTCGTAGGTCTTCATGGGCCCAATTGTGCCCACTTAGGTGACCAGATCAAGCCCGCCGTTGCGGTGCTCGGGCCACCAGCGGGCGCCAGCTCACTTCGGCGGGGCCCAAAGCCAGACACCTGCGGCCTTCATGCCCTGGATGGCGGTGTCGGCCAGGGCGCCGGGGCGCCAGGCGTCCAGGGCCTCGGGCGTGCGGGCGAACCGGTAGCTCTTTTCGAATTCACCGCGCAGTGCCGGTCGGATGGTCTTGAGCGGTTTGCGGTCGTCGCTGGCCACCCGGGAGAGCTGCAGGTCGAAGCGGAAAAACGGCCCGAACTTGTCTTGTTGCACCAGGTGGGTCACTTGCAGCACGCGGGTGCAGCGCTGGCCATTGACGGCTTTCAGCAAGAGCGTGTCGATCTGGCTGATTTGGCCGGGCCCCACCAGCAACAGTTGCGTTGGCAGGCCCTCAGCTTTGAGCCGTTGGCTCAGGGCTTCGGCCAGGCTGGTGTTGAGTTGGTGCCAGTTGAGGTTGGCGGCTTCATCGGGCAGCTTGCTGCCCACGCTGCCTGCCAGCACCACGGCGCAGCCTTGATCAGTGGGCGTGGCAGTTGAGCTTCTGGCGCCCACGCCGGCCGAGGCGACCGTTGGGGCCTGGGGCTCGCGTTGGGCGGTGCCACAGGCGGCCAGCCCGAGCGTCAGCGCGCTCAGCAAGGCCGGCAGGCGTGGGGGGCGAAAGCGCCGAAGCCGTTGCATGTGGAGGGGCTCGCCCGTCAAGCCAGGGTGACCTGGGCTTCGCCCACGCCTGCGAACTTCACCGTGACGAGGTCGCCCCGGCGCGCACGCACCACGCCCCACGCGCCAGTGGTCACCACGTCGCCAGGGCACAGACCGCCGGTGTGGGCGGCGGCGTGGTCGGCCAGCCAGGCCATGGCCGGCATGGGGCTCACGGCGGGCAGGCCACCGCGCGCCTGGACCTGGGGCTGGCCATGGATGTCGATGGACCAGGCTTGCGCCTGCCAGTCGTCCAGGCTGAAATGGGCGACCAGGCTGGCGGGGCGCGGCTCGCCCAGCACCAGGCCGCCGTGCACACCTTGGTCGGCCAGTTTCCAGGCCGAAGGCGAGCTCAAGCCCGTGCTCAACCGGGTGTCGATCAATTCGATGGCGACTGCCACCGTGCCCAATTCTGGCGCTTGCCCTGGCGCAGCGGGGCCTCCGGCGATCTCGAAGGCCAGTTCGGCTTCCACGATCCATTCGGAGGGGCCGCCGTCGGCGGCGGGGGGCGAGGCCGGGTGCCAGACGGCCGGGCTGCGCAAGACTTCAGGCAAAGGGGCACCCGACACGGTGGAGGCGCCGCCCGCCTTCCAGGCTCGGGGGCCGTTCGGAAACCAGCCCATGGCGGCGGCCACACCCGCCTGGACGGCATAGGCTTCTGCCGTGGTGAGGGCCTGGGCGCCTGCGTCCGGGGTGAACAGGCGGCGCTGCTGTCGTGCGGCCACCAGGCCTTGGGTCAGGTGTTCGATGCGTTGTGCTGGCGTCATGGGCGTGGCTGGGGCTCTCGGGTTCAACGGCGCTTGAGCACCACCGCCAATTCGTGGCCACCGTTGGGGTGGGGCACTTGGGCATAAGGTGGCGCCGGCCAATCCCAGAGCAGGCTGGGGAACAAGGCGCGCATGGCGTTGATGTCGCAGTGGTAGGGCGGGCCCTCGATGCGCCCCTCTTCAAGGGCGTTGGCCCGGGGGCGTTGCATGAACAGGGCGCGCAGTTCGCCGCCTGGCCGCAGCCAGCGCCACAGCTGGTGGGCGTAGGCCGTCCACTGGTCGGGGTGCAGGGCGCACAGGCAAGTTTGCTCGTACACGGCGTCCAGCGGCTCTGCGGGCTCCCACACCAGCACATCGGCCTGCACCACGCGTGCGGCCAGGGGCTGGCCATTCGGGTGGGGCACCATCTGGAGGTGGGCACGGGCACGCTCGACGGCCGCAGGTGTGTAGTCCAGCCCCACGACATCGAAACCGCGGGAAGCCAGCTCCGCCACGTCCCAACCACTGCCGCAACCCGGCACGGCCATTCGGCAAGGCGTCAGCTCGCCACTGTCGAGCCAGTGTTGCAGCCGTGGCCCCGGCGCCCCACGGTCCCAGCCGGTTTGGTTGGTTTCGAAACGCGCTTGCCAGAATGTGGGCGTGGGGCCGGTCATGGGGCTGCTGTCCTGGGTTGGTGGCGGGCGGTGTGGCGTCCACATTGTGGCAGCGCCGGGTTCACACCTTGCGGCGTGAGGGTGTTCCACCACAGGCGTTGCGCTGGCTCAAGGGGGCAGCATCCGGCCTTCGCCCTCGCTGCGGATCATCTTCACCACCCCATTGCGCCTCACAAGCGTGTCCACCGTGTGGCTGCGCAGGCGCATGATGGTGCCGCCCACATCCAGCGACGTGACGATGTCGACTTCTGCCGACCGGCCGTCGGGCGAGATGGTGATCTCGTTGATGACGTGGCGGCTTTCCAGGGTCAGGATGCCGCCCATCTTGTCGCCAAGGTCTTCCCAGGTTTCGTAGAGGTCTTTCAGACCGGTGCAGGTGGCAGCCTTGTCCTGCTCTGGTGAATTTGGCACGCTGAACTCGCCAAATGCGATGCTGCCGGAGCTCTTGAACCGGTCGTCGAGCATGTTGCAAAGCGCGTCCGGCTGGCGGGCCAGCGTGGCCATCTCGTAGTCACGGTAGTAGGCCCGCACCTGGTCGCGGTTGATGGTTCGGCCGCCCACCAGCAGCCACCAGCCCGCCAGCGAGACGAGCGCAAGGAAAAGCACGAAAGCCCGCATGGGCACCCCCTGTGTCTGTGTTGTGGTGCCATTGTCGGGCCAGCTGGTGGCCAGGTGCGCGTTGCGCCTCGCTCACAGCGCATTCAGGTGGCCGCGCCAGTGGTCGGCCTGCCGTGAGACGGCTTCCCGTTGGTCGGGTGACATTCGGTCGATCTGCTTGTAGACCATGCCGATGCGCGGGTTGCGGCGCAGCAGCGCGTCGTGCCGCAGGTGAAAGTCCCAGTACAGCGCATTGAAGGGGCAGGCCCGTTCGCCCAGTCTGGCCTTGCGGTCATAGGCGCAGCCCTTGCAATGGTCGCCCATGCGGTCGAGGTAGGCGGCGCTGCTCACATAGGGTTTGGTGGCGATGACGCCGCCGTCGGCAAACTGGCTCATGCCCAGGGTGTTGGGCGCTTCCACCCATTCGAAAGCGTCGATGTACACGCCCAGGTACCACTGGTGGACGGCCTGCGGATCGAGCCCGGCCAGCAGCGCGAAGTTGCCGATCACCATCAGGCGCTGGATGTGGTGGGCATAGGCCTGTTGCAGCGATTGGCCCACTGCCTGGCGCATGCAGGCCATCCTGACCTCACCCGTCCAGAACCAGTCGGGCAGGGGCAGGGTGTGGCCCAAGGCGTTGCGCTCGGTGTAGCCGGGCATGTGGGCCCAGTAGACGCCGCGCACGTATTCGCGCCAGCCCAGGATCTGGCGGATGAAGCCTTCGGCCGCCGCCAGTGGCACCTGGCCTGAGCGGAAGGCCCCCTCGGCCGCCGCGATGACCTCGGCCGGCTGCA
>JBEEJT010000021.1:0-3357 GCA_041169085.1 Pseudomonadota bacterium
CTTTTGCTTAAAAAAGTGGCACAGGCATGCTGTATCCCCAAGAATTTGACGTGATCGTGGTCGGAGGCGGCCATGCCGGCACCGAGGCCGCGCTGGCCGCTGCGCGCATGGGTTGCGCCACGCTGCTCTTGTCCCACAACATCGAGACGCTGGGGCAGATGAGCTGCAACCCGTCGATCGGCGGCATCGGCAAGGGCCACCTGGTCAAAGAGGTCGACGCCCTGGGCGGCGCCATGGGCCTGGCCACCGACGAGGGCGGCATCCAGTTCCGCATCCTCAACAGCAGCAAGGGCCCGGCCGTGCGCGCCACGCGGGCCCAGGCCGACCGCATCTTGTACAAGGCCGCCATCCGCAAGCGCCTGGAGAACCAGCCCAACCTTTGGCTGTTCCAGCAGGCTGTGGACGACCTGATGGTGGAAGGTGATGGCGACGGCGCACGCGTGGTCGGGGCCGTCACCCAGGTGGGCATCCGTTTCCGCGCCCGCACGGTGGTGCTGACGGCAGGCACCTTCCTGGACGGCAAGATCCACGTGGGCCTGAACAACTACAGCGCCGGCCGCGCGGGTGACCCGCCAGCCGTGTCGCTGTCGGCACGCCTGAAAGAGCTGAAGCTGCCGCAGGGCCGCCTGAAGACCGGCACGCCGCCGCGCATCGACGGCCGCAGCATCGACTTCAGCCAGCTCACCGAACAGCCGGGCGATGGCGTGGGCCTGGTGGGCGGCTGGGGTGAGCCTGGCGCACCGCTGTCGGCCCCCACGGGCCCGGACGTGCCGGTGTTCAGCTTTTTGGGCTCGGCGGCCATGCACCCGCGCCAGCTGCCGTGCTGGATCACCCACACCAACCAGCAGACCCACGACATCATCCGCTCGGGCTTCGACCGCAGCCCGATGTTCACCGGCGTGATCGAAGGGGTGGGGCCGCGCTACTGCCCCAGCATCGAAGACAAGATCAACCGCTTCGCCGACAAGGACTCGCACCAGATCTTCCTGGAGCCCGAAGGCCTCACCACCAACGAGTTCTACCCCAACGGCATCAGCACCTCGCTGCCGTTTGACATCCAGCTGGCGGCGCTGCGCTCCATGCCCGGCCTGGCCAACGCCTACATCCTGCGGCCGGGCTACGCCATCGAATACGACTACTTCGACCCACGCGAGTTGAAGTCCACCTTCGAGACCAAGGCGATTCGCGGGCTGTTCTTCGCGGGGCAGATCAACGGCACCACGGGCTACGAAGAAGCCGCCGCCCAAGGCCTGTTTGCCGGGGCCAATGCCGCGCTCCAGGCGCTGGGCCGTGAGGCGCTGACGCTGGGCCGCGAGCAGGCCTACCTGGGCGTGTTGGTGGACGACCTGATCACCAAGGGCGTGACCGAGCCCTACCGCATGTTCACCAGCCGCGCCGAGTTCCGCCTGCAGCTGCGCGAGGACAACGCCGACATGCGCCTGACCGAACTGGGCCGCCAGGTGGGCCTGGTGGACGATGTGCGCTGGGAAGCTTTCAACCGGAAGCGCGATGCTGTTTCACGTGAAACAGAGCGGCTGCGCACGTCTTGGGTGCGCCCCGCCACCTTGCCTTCGGCTGAAGCGGAGCGCCTGTTGGGCAAGGCCCTGGAGCGTGAATACAACCTGGCCGACCTGCTGCGCCGCCCTGGCGTGGACCACGCCGCGGTCTGCGAGGCGGGCGACCTGGCCGCCCGTGCGCAAGCGGCCTTGCGCAACGAGCCGCTGACGGGCCCGGCCGCCGGGGCGGGGAGCCGTGCGGCCTTGGCCGCCGAACTGGGCCCCGAGCTGGCCGCAGCGGTGGTGGAGCAGGTCGAGATTTCGGTCAAGTACGCGGGCTACATCGACAAGCAGCTGGAAGAGGTGGCTCGGGCGGCTCACTTCGAACACCTGCGCTTGCCTGATGAGCTGGACTACATGTCGGTGTCGGCCTTGAGCTTCGAGGCCCGCCAGAAGCTGTCGAAGCATCGCCCGGAGACCCTGGGCCAAGCTTCGCGCCTGTCGGGGATCACGCCGGCGGCGATCTCGCTGCTGTTGATCCACTTGAAAAAGGGGCGCTTCAAGGGCTTTGGCGGCGAGGGTGTGGCCGCCAACGACGTGGGGCGCCTGGCGTCTTGACGGGGCGACGCCCCGGGCGGGGGCGTGCTCAGGCGCGCCGGGCAGGGCGGCCAGGGGCGGCAGCCGCAGCGGCAAAGTGGGCTTCGATGGCGCGCGACCAGCGCAGGTCGTGCATGTGGGCAAAGCCGGCGGCCGGCCAGGCGGCCAGGCAGAGCAGGCCGGTGGCGTATTCCAGGTGGCGCACGCGGGTGGTGTGCTCGTTGAGCGGCGTGAGCGTCAGCGAGTGGCGGATGACGCTGCCCAGCAGGCCGCCACCCCATTCGATGCACTGGCGGTCGTTGCGGTAAACCACGTTGGGCAGCACCAGGCGGCGCACGATGGGCGCCTCCAGCGTCATCAGGAAGAAGCTGCCGGGCTGGGCCAGGCCCCGGCCGGGGCGACGGATCGAGCGCAGGCCTGGGGTCCATTGGGGCCAGCGGTCGATGTCCGAGAGCAAGGCATAGACGGTGTCCAGGTCAGCGGGCAGGTCGCTGGTGTGGTCGATCCAGGTCTGGCGAGGGGGCAAGGTGAAGGGCGGTTTCATGGCGCCCCATTGTCGTGGCGCGGCCGTGGCGGTTTGCAGCGGGCTCACCCCCGCAGATGTGTTCGCCACCACATCCCGATGCGTCTCCAGCGCGACTGGGCCCCATGCGCAAGTCACCGGGCCCCGCGCGCACCACTACACTCCTGCCCCATGAGTGCCAAGCCTCCCGCCCGCCGTTTTTCTCCCTCCACACCAAGGAGCCCGGCACCCGCCGCGCCCAAGCCTGCCCAGGCCCGCAAGCCCGCCCCGCGTCCGGCGGTCTGGTCTGCCGAGGCGTGGCAGCAAGGCGTGGCCAACACGCTCGCGAGCTTGCGTGAGGCGGGGGCCGTCGATCTGGACCAGGCCTTGGTCGAGCCGCTGGCCAGGTACATGGCCCTGCTGGCCCACTGGAATGCCACCTTCAACCTGACTGCCCTGCGCGAGCCGCAGGACATGCTCAGCCACCACCTGGCCGATTGCCTGGCCGTGATCCCGGCATTGCAACGCCACCTCGCCACCTTGCCCGCCGGGCAGCCTGTGCGCTTGCTCGATGTGGGCAGCGGTGGGGGCCTGCCCGGGGTGGTGCTCGCCATCTGTTGCCCAGGGGTGCAGGTGAGTTGCGTGGACACCGTGGGCAAGAAGGCGGCCTTCATCCGGCAGGTGGCTGCCGAGCTGCATCTGCCCCAACTCAAGGGCGAACACGCTCGGGTGGAAGCCATGGCGGGGCAGTACGACATCGTC
>JBEEJT010000022.1:0-32511 GCA_041169085.1 Pseudomonadota bacterium
AGGCGGAACTGATGCATGGCCACCCGGCCCACGCCTTGACGCACGCCCGCATGGCCCTGGAGTTGGCCCAGCTGTGCCAGAGCACCGAAGCGCAAGCCTTCCCGACCCTGCTCACCGCCCAAGCCTTGTTTGACCTGGAGCGTGACGAAGAAGCGCTGACCGAACTTGCCCAGGCCGCGCCCACCTGGCTTGCACATGGGTTCAACCTGACCGCCACGGCGGCGCACGTGGAGCGCGCCCACGCCCATGGGCGGCGGGGCCAGACGGCCGCCGCACGCGCGGCCTTGGCTGCGGCCCGCGCCCTGCTGCCCGCCGGTGAACCCTTGCCCGACTTCAATCGCCCGCCCGGGTATGCCCAGGCCATCGTGGACGCGCTGCAGGACCTGCCGGCCCGCCCCTGCGAACATGGGCCCCTGATGCATGTGCGCACCTTCGGGCGGTTCGAGGTGCTCATTGGCGATCGCCTTTTGTACGACCGCGATTGGCGCGGCACGCGGTCACAAGCCTTGCTGCAAGCCATCGTTGCCCTGGGCGGCTTCAAGGTCCCCTTCGATCGCCTGGCGGACTTGTTCTGGCCAGACCGCGAAGGCGACGCCGCCCGCAACAACCTCAAGGTGGCCTTGTGGCGCCTGCGCCAGGTGATGATCGATGCCGGGCTCCCCCCAGACGTGAACTGGCTGGGCGTGATGCATGGCCAGGTGTCCATCGTGCAAGGGTGCTGCGACGTCGATGCCCTGCGCTTTGCCGCCACCTCGCCCACCAGCCCACCGACGCAGATCCGGGCGGCCCTGGCCCTGCATGAAGGCGAGTTCATCGCCCAGGATCACGGCACACCCTGGATCGCGGCCCAGCGCGAGCGCTTGTTGGCGCACCGTGACCGCTTGCGGGCCGCACTGCCTGCGGCTTGAGCCAGGTGGTCAAGGCAGGTTTTGCACCATGGCCACACCTCGCCCCATGGTCACGTACAGGGTCGAGCCATGGACGGCCAAGCCACTGGCGGCGCGGATCACCCCAGGCAGCGCGCCGGGCACGAAGCCAGCGCGACCACGGGTGCCCAACAGCGTGCTCACGGTGCCGTCGGGGCTCACCTTGCGCACCAGCGCATTGTTCAGGTCCGTCACCAGGACGTTGCCGTGGGCGTCTGTGGTCAAAGCTTGCAGGTAGCCGAAGGTGGCCACATCGCCTGCACCATCTGCACTGCCCATCGAGCCCTTGCCGGCCAGCGTGCTCACCGCGCCTGCCGAGGTGATCTTGCGCACGACGAAGTTGCCCCCGTCGGCCACATAGACCTGGCCTTGGGCATCCACCGCCAGGCCCACCGGCGACTTGAACCGCGCGGCACTGCCCACGTCGTTGACCAGGCCCGCTTGTCCAGCGGTGCCAGCCAAGGTGCTCACCAGACCCGCCGGCGTGACCTTGCGGATGACGTGGTTGCTGCCATCGGACACGTACACGTTGTTGTCTCGGTCCACGGCCAAGCCCGAGAGGCCACCGAAGGAAGCGGCCGTGCCCTGGCCATCCTTCACGGCCACCTGCCCCGAGCCCGCAAAGACGCTGACCATGCCCTCCGGCGTCACCTTGCGGATCACGCTGGCATTGGCGTCCGCCACATACAAGTTGCCCAGGCTGTCCACCCCCAGGCCCGCGACGTAGCCGATGCGCGCGGTCGTGCGCCAGCCGTTGACCGATCCGCAACTGCCCGCCGCGCCCACCCAGGTGCTCACTTCCGCACGGGGCGTGATCTTGCGGATCAGGCAATTGCCCGCGTCACCGACATACACATGGCCTTGCGCATCGACCGCCACGGCGGTCAGCCCGACAAAGGTGGCCGCGCTGCCCACGCCATCGCTGGCCCCCGTCGGCGTCAAATGCGAGCCCGCCAGGGTGGTGGTGACCCCACCGGGCGACACCAGCCGAATCAGGCCATTGCCCTGGTCCGCCACCAGCAGCTGATCACCTCGCCACCCCAAAGACCTGGGCCCCCAGAACCTTGCGGTGGCCTGCGTCCCGTCGTCGTCCCCGGCCGGTGGCCCGCCCACCCAGGTGGTGACGTTGCCGTTGTACAGGCGCCGCAGGGCATGGTTGCCATAGTCCGCCACAAACACCTGCCCACTGGCGTCGATCGCCACGCCTTGTGGGCAGTTGAAGGTGGCGCTGGTGGCTGCCGCGTTGACCAAGCCTTGTGCCCCGGTGCCCGCAGCGGTGCTGACCACGCCGGCCGTGTTCACCACCCGCACACTGTGGTTGCCGCAATCGGCCACGTAGATGTTGCCCACGCCGTCTTTGGCCAAACCTGAGGGGCCATTGAACATGGCCGTGCCGCCCGCACCATCTTTGCGGCCCACCGTGCTGCCCACCCACGTGCTCACATAGCCATTGATGCCGATCATGCGGATCTGGTGGTTGCCGGCGTCGGCCACCAACACATTGCCCTGAGCATCCAGCACCAGGGCCGTCGGGTTGGCGAATTTGGCCTGGTTGGCCGGCCCGTTGGCCAAGCCCAAAGCCCCTGTGCCGGCCAAGGTGGTCACCACGCCCTCTGGCGTGACCTTGCGGATGCGGTGGTCTTGTTCGTCGGCCACGAGCACGTTGCCACTGGCATCCATGGCCAGGCCGCTCAAGCCCTTGAACTGGGCTTCGGCGCCCTGGCCATCCTGGTAGCCATACGCGCCGCTGCCCGCCACCGTCACCACTCGGCCATCGGTGGTGATCTTGCGCAACATGCGGGCGCCACCGTCGGCCACATAGACGTTGCCTTGCGCATCGGCCACGGCTGACCTGGGCGTGGTGAACGAGGCGTAGGCCACCGGGCCGTCGGCATTGCCTGTTCCCCCAAAGCCCCCCGCGAACACCGCCAGGGTGGGCGCGGCCTGGGGGGTCACCGTGGTGTCATCCCCCCCGCCACCGCCGCCGCAAGCCGCCAAAGTGGCCATGGCCACCGCGGCCAGGATCCACCCACACGCCATGTGCCCCATCTTTGTTTGTGTCATGCTGGCCTCCTGATGCCATCTGTCGATGTTTTCATTGTTGGAAGCCGGGGGTTTCAAACCGGTTACCGGCCCCGATGAAGGCACCATGGTTTGACCCAGATTAAATTGACCACCATGCAATACCGCCCCCTTGGCCGCACCGGCCTCAACGTCAGCGCCATCTGCCTGGGCACCATGACCTGGGGCGAGCAGAACACCGAGGCCGAAGCCCACGAGCAACTGGACCTGGCCCTGGCCTTCGGCATCAACTTCATCGACACGGCCGAGATGTACCCCGTGCCACCCAAGGCCGACACCCAGGGGCTCACGGAGCGACACATTGGCACCTGGCTGAAGAAGACGGGCAAACGCCAGGACGTGGTCCTGGCGACCAAAGCGGCCGGGCCCGCCCGCCAGGCCCTGCGGCCCAGCCACGTGCGCGGCGGGCGCCTGGCCTTCAACCGCACCAACCTGTTCGAGGCGGTGGACCAAAGCCTGGCGCGCCTGCAGACCGACCACATCGACCTCTACCAGTTGCACTGGCCCGACCGGTCCACCAACTACTTTGGCCAGTTGGGCTACACCCACGTGGCCGATGAAGACACCACGCCCATCGAAGAAACGCTGGACGCGCTGCAGGCCCTGGTCGACAGTGGCCGCGTGCGCCACGTGGGCCTGTCCAACGAGACGCCATGGGGCGTGAGCCGCTTCCTGGCCAACGCCGACGCCCGCGCGGTGCCCCGCGTGGCCAGCATCCAGAACCCCTACAGCCTGCTCAACCGCAGCTTCGAAGTCGGCCTGGCGGAGTTCGCGATGCGCGAACAAGTGGGCCTGCTGGCGTATTCGCCGCTGGCGTTCGGCGTGCTGAGCGGCAAATACCTGGGTGGGGCCAAGCCCTCAGGCGCCCGCCTGAGCCTGTTCGAACGCTTCCAGCGCTACACCAACCCGCAAGCCGAAGCGGCCACCCAGGCCTATGTGGACCTGTTCAGGCAACACGGCATCGACCCCGCACAAGGCGCGCTGGCCTTCGTCAACAGCCGCCCCTTCGTGACGGCCAACATCATCGGGGCGACCACCCTCGACCAGTTGAAGGCCAACATCGCCAGCATCGACCTGGTGCTGCCCCCGGCGGTGCTCGAAGGCATCGAAGCCATCCAACGCCGACAACCCAACCCCGCACCATGAACGCCCCCTTGCGCCAGCTGGCCGATCTGCCCTCCCCGCCCGGCCAATGGCCTGTGGTGGGCCACGCGCTGCGTGCGGGGCGCGACCAGATCCACCAGTACATCGAAGCCCAGGCCCGTGAACTGGGGCCGCTGTTTCGCTTGCAGTTGGGCAAGCGCCGCGTGCTGGTGGTCAACGACCATGCGCTGACCGTGCAGGTGCTCAAGGCGCGGCCAGAGCACTTCCGCCGCTCCAGGCGCTTCAGCCAGATCGCCAGCGAAATGGGCCTGAACATGGGCCTGTTCTCGGCCGAAGGCGACGTGTGGCACCGCCAGCGCCGCATGGTGATGGCCAGCTTTGCGCCCCACCGCATCCGGGCCTATTTCCCCGCCATGCTCAACGTCACGCAGCGCCTGGCCAAGCGTTGGCACCTGGCCTGCGCGGCCTCGCCCGACGGCGTGGCAAAGCTCGACGTGCAGCGCGAACTCATGCGCTACACCGTGGACACCATCACCGGCCTGGCCTTTGGCCACGACGTGAACACGCTCGAAGCCGATGGCGACGTGATCCAGCAGCACCTCGACCGCATCTTCCCCGCGCTGTTCGACCGCCTGGTGGCGGTGCTGCCCATCTGGCGCTACGTGCAGCGCGACGCCGATCGCCAGCTCGCGAAGGCCGTGGCTGAGGTGGGCCAGGCCATCGATGGCTTCATCGCCCAGGCCCGCGCCCGCATGGACGCCGAGCCCGAGCGCCGTGCCCACCCCAGCAACCTGCTCGAAGCCTTCATCGTGGCCGCAGAAGGCGAAGACGCCGCAGTGGGCCAGGCCGACGTGGCCGGCAACGTGATGACCATGCTGCTGGCCGGCGAAGACACCACCGCCAACTCGCTGGCCTGGATGCTGGAGCTCATGGCCCGCCAGCCCGACACCCTGGCCGCCGCCCGCGCCGAAGCCATGCGGGTGATGCCCGAAGGCCTGGCCAGCTACACGCCCGACGCCATCGACCAGCTCGACTACCTGGAGGCCTGCGTGCACGAAGCCATGCGCCTCAAGCCCGTGGCGCCCTTCCTGCCCGTGGAGGCCACGCACGACACCGTCCTGGCCGACGTGGCGGTGCCCGCGGGCACGCTGGTGTGGAACGTGCTGCGCGGCGACAGCGTCTCGGCCGTGCACCTGCCCGAGCCCGACCGCTTCTGGCCGGAGCGCTGGCTGCAAACCGGTGAGCAGGCCGTGCCCAAGCACCTGTCCATGCCCTTTGGCAGCGGGCCGCGCATCTGCCCTGGCCGCTACCTGGCGCTGCTGGAGATCAAGATGGCCGCCGCCATGTTGCTGCAAGGCTTCGAGGTGTTGGGCGTGGACACGCCCGATGGCCGCCCGGCCACCGAGCAAATGAACCTGACCATGACCCCGGTGGGGCTCACGCTGCGCATCCGGCCACGCACTTGAGCGCGGCGCACACCGGAAGTGCCCCGGAATTCGGGGCTTCCACCCCATGGCGCCATGGGATGATCTCGGCATGAGTTTCCCCACTGAACCCTGGCAAACCTACCTGGTGGGTGGCGCCGTGCGCGACCGCCTCCTGGGCCTCGCCGTGGGCGACCGCGACTGGGTGGTGGTGGGCGCCACGCCCTCCCAGATGACCGCCGCAGGCTACACGCCTGTGGGCAAAGACTTCCCCGTCTTCCTGCACCCGCAAACCCACGAAGAGCACGCGCTGGCCCGCACCGAGCGCAAGCAAGGCCACGGCTACAAGGGCTTCGTGGTCATGGCGTCGCCCGACGTCACGCTGGAAGAAGACCTCCTGCGCCGCGACCTCACGATCAACGCCATGGCCGAAGACGCGCAAGGCCAGGTCATCGACCCCCACGGCGGCCTGCGCGACCTGCAAGCGCGGGTGTTTCGACACGTCTCGCCCGCCTTCGCCGAAGACCCGGTGCGCATCCTGCGCCTCGCACGCTTCGCTGCCCGCTTCACCGATTTCACCGTGGCCGACGACACCCTGGCCTTGATGCGCCAGATGGTGGAAGACGGCGAGGTGGATCACCTGGTACCCGAACGGGTGTGGCAAGAGCTGTCGCGTGGCCTGATGGCCTCTCGGCCTTCGCGCATGTTCGACGTGCTGCGCGCCTGTGGGGCCTTGCCACGCCTGCTGCCGGAAGTCGAGCGCTTGTGGGGCGTGCCCCAGCGAGCCGACTACCACCCCGAGGTCGACACCGGCGTGCACCTGATGATGGTGCTGGACATGGCTGCGCAACTTCAAGCGCCCTTGCCCGTGCGTGTGGCCTGCCTCATGCACGACCTGGGCAAAGGCAACACCCCTGCCGACGTGTTGCCGCGCCACATTGGCCACGAAGAGCGCAGCGTCAAGCTGCTCAAGGTGGTGTGTGCCCGCTTGCGCGTGCCTGTCGATTGCCGAGAGCTCAGTGAAGTGGTGGCCCGCGAACACGGCCACATCCACAAGTGCATGGACTTCGGGCCGGAAGCGCTGGTGAGGCTGCTGGACAGGCTGGACGCCTTCCGCAAACCCCAACGCCTGGCCGACATCCTGCTGGCCTGCGAATGCGATGCGCGCGGGCGCGGCGGCGACTTCAGCCAGCAGCACTACAGCCAGGCGCCCTTCCTCACGCGTGTCTTCCACGCCGCGTGTCAGGTGAACACGGCGCAACTGGCCGAAGAGGCCGTCTCTCGCGGCAAGCAAGGGCCGGCCATCGCCGCGCACATCGGCCAGGCCCGAGCCCAGGCCGTGGCCCACGCGCTGGCGCTCTGATCAGTGCGGGGCAGGTGCGCCGTGGGCGCCTGAGGGCCCCGCGGCTGCGGTGGCCGCCAGGCGGCCCACCAGCCCCTGCACCAGCGCTTCCTGGGCGCTCCAGGTGTCGATCTGCCAGTCGCGGCGCCAGGCTTGCGCTTCCTCCTGGCTGGGCGCACACGCCACGATGTGCGCCGGGGCCTGCAGTTCCCGCACCACGCTCACCACGTGTTGCACCACCAGCGGGTCCGCCAGGGTGACGATGACCCAGCGCGCACGCGCCACATGGGCCTGAATCAAGGTGGCCGGGTCGAGCAAATCGCCCGCCACGGCGTGCACGCCTTGCTCACGCAGGCGCTCCACCTCTTCGCGGTTGGCGTCGGCCACCACCACGTTCATCTTGGCTTGCCGCAAGGCGCTTCCCAAAGCGCGGCCCAACTCGTCGTGGCCCACCAGGACCACCTGGTCGCTCAGCGCCGATGCCGGCACGCTGTCGGGCAGTTGCGCCAGCGGGTCGTCGCGGGCCTCCAGTTGGCGCGCCCAGGCCGAATGCTCACGCGCCCAGTTCAACACGGGCGACAACAGGCCGAACAGGGCGGCGTTGACCGCGATCGAGACCAGCGCCGCCGCCAGGATCAGGCTTTGACCGGCTGCGGGCATCAGGCCCAGCGAGACGCCCAGCCCCGCCAGGATGAAAGAGAACTCCCCGATCTGCGCCAGCCCGGCGCCCACCGTCAGCGCGGTGTTGAGCGGGTAGCGCAGCAAGAGCACCAGGGCCACGGCCGCGATCGTCTTGCCCACCACGATCACGCCCACCGTCGCCAACAACTGCAGCGGCTGCTGCCAGATCACGGCGGGGTCGACCAACATGCCGACCGACACGAAAAACAGCACGGCGAAGGCGTCGCGCAGGGGCAGCGACTCGTCGGCCGCACGGTGGCTGAACTCCGACTCCTGCATGACCATGCCGGCGAAGAACGCCCCCAGGGCGAACGACACGCCAAACAACAAGGCCGCGCCATAGGCCAGCCCCAGAGACAAGGTGAGCACGCTCAGGGTGAACAACTCGCGAGAGCCCGTGGCCGCCACCCAGGTGAGCAGCTTGGGCAAGAGCCGGCGCCCCCCCCACAGCATCACCACCATGAAGCCCCCCACCTTGGCCAGCGTGAGCAGCAAGGTGGCCCACAAGCCCCCTGAGGCCGCCTGGCCGGCGGCCACTTGCGCGGCGTGGGCGGCCGGGTCCAGCAGTTGCGGCAAGACGGGCAGCAAGACCAGCACCAGCACCATGACCAGGTCTTCGACCACCAACCAGCCCACGGCGATGCGGCCATTGGGCGTCTCCAGCCAGTTGCGCGCCTCCAATGCCTTGAGCAGCACCACCGTGCTGGCCACCGAGAGGCTCAGGCCGAACACGAGCGCCGCCCCCAACGACCAGCCCCACCAATGGGCCAGGCCTGCGCCCATGGCCACGGCCACCGCGATCTGCACGATGGCGCCGGGCACGGCCACACGCCGCACGGCCTTGAGGTCGCCCAGCGAAAAATGCAGGCCCACGCCAAACATGAGCAGCATCACGCCGATCTCGGAAAGCTGCCCTGCGAGGTGCAGGTCGCCCACGAAGCCGGGGGTGGCCGGCCCGATGGCCACCCCGGCCAGCAGGTAGCCCACCAGCGGCGGCATGCGCAAGCGGCTGGCCACGAAACCAAAAACCAAGGCGAGCGCAAAGCCCGCGGCCAGCGTGGAAATCAGGGACAGGTCATGGTGCATGACCCGAGTATGTGGGGCGAGGGGCCGCTCAGGCCATGGCGCCTCACAAAACCGTAGGCGGGGTCAGGCCAATCGGCGCTGCCACGCGACCACGCCAAAAGCCCCCGGCCCCTCCCGGAGACCATCGGTCGCCGGGGGGCGCGGGGGTGAAAAGGCAAATGCAGTGAGTTTCGTCAGCCAGGTTCAGCGGGCCAAGAGAGAGGGCTGCCCGCAGAACCCGGCGCCGTAGGCGCGGACGATCAGTCGGCTTGCTTGCGCAGGAAGGCCGGGATCTCGATCTCGTCCATGCCGTTCGAAGCCAGGGCATCGACCTTGGCGGCGGCCTGCGTGCGGCCGGAGCGCCAAACGCTCGGGGTGTTCAGGCCGCTGAAGTCGTTGCCGCCAGCGGTGTGGCCCATGGCCAGGCCGTGGTGGCCCAGACCATTGCCCACGCCGTGTGCGGCAGCGTGGCCCACCGGTTGCGTCAGCACGGGGATGTTGTCGGTGCCGGTGCGGGCAAAGACCTGAGCCGCCGGGGCGCTGTGCACCATGGTGATCGGGGTCTTGGCTTGGGCACGGCCGCCGTTCAGGCCGGTGGCGATCACGGTCACGCGCAGGGCGTCGCCCAGGCTTTCGTCGTAGGCGGTGCCGTAGATCACGTGGGCGTCTTCGGCGGCGTAGCGACGGATGGTGTTCATCGCGTTGCGCGATTCGCTCAGCTTGAAGGTGGCCTTCGAAGCGGCGATCAGCACCAGCACGCCACGGGCGCCCGACAGGTCGACACCTTCCAGCAGCGGGCAAGCCACGGCGGCTTCGGCAGCCTTGGTGGCGCGGTCCGGGCCGCCAGCGGTGGCGGTGCCCATCATGGCCTTGCCGGGCTCGCTCATCACGGTCTTGACGTCTTCAAAGTCGACGTTCACCAGGCCAGGGATGTGGATGATGTCGGAGATGCCGCCCACGGCATTCTTCAGCACGTCATTGGCCTTGCTGAAGGCTTCTTCCTGGGTGACGTCGTCGCCCATGACTTCCAGCAGCTTCTCGTTGAGCACCACGATCAACGAGTCGACGTTGGCTTCCAGCTCGTTGAGGCCGACATCGGCCTGCTTCATGCGGCGGTTGCCTTCGAACTCGAAGGGCTTGGTGACCACGCCCACCGTCAGGATGCCCATTTCCTTGGCCACACGGGCGATCACCGGGGCAGCGCCCGTGCCTGTGCCACCGCCCATGCCCGCGGTGATGAACACCATGTGCGCGCCTTCCAGGGCGTTGCGGATCTCGTCCACCGCTTCTTCAGCAGCGGCCTTGCCGGCTTCGGGCTTGGCACCAGCGCCCAGGCCCGAGGTGCCCAGTTGCAGTTGCATTTCCGAGCTGGAACGGCCCAGGGCTTGCGAATCGGTGTTGGCGCAGATGAACTGCACACCTTGCACGCCTTGGCTGATCATGTGTTCGACGGCGTTGCCGCCGCCGCCACCCACGCCAATCACTTTGATTTGCGTGCCAGCGTCGAAGCTTTCGATCATTTCGATGGCCATGGTTTTTACCTCTCTCTTGTCAGTCAAGCAGTTGCCAAATAGGGTCTTGGGTGTTCAACGAATTGAACGGATGTTTTTAGAAATTGCCTACAAACCAATCGCGTACACGGCCGAACAGGGACTGGACTGACCCTGCCTGCTGCGCCGCTTTCATCCCGCGCATGCGCGCGAGTCTTGCCTCTTCGAGCAAGCCCATGACAGTGGCCGAGCGGGGGCTGGCGACCATGTCGTGTAGAGCGCCCGAGTACAAGGGCGTCCCCTTGCGCACGGGCTTGAGGAAGATGTCTTCGGCCAGTTCGACCATGCCAGGCATGACCGCCGAGCCGCCCGTCAGGACAATGCCCGACGACAACAGTTCCTCGTAACCAGACTCGCGGATCACCTGGTGAACCAGCGAGAAAATTTCTTCGACGCGCGGCTCGATCACGCCGGCCAGGGCCTGACGCGAGAGCATGCGCGGGGCGCGGTCACCCAGACCGGGCACTTCCACGTGTTCGTTGGGGTCGGCCAGCAACTGCTTGGCCACGCCGAAATCGACCTTGATGTCCTCGGCGTCTTTGGTCGGGGTGCGCAGCGCCATCGCGATGTCGCTGGTGATCAGGTCGCCAGCGATGGGGATGACCGCCGTGTGGCGCACCGAGCCGTCGGTGAAGATGGAGACATCTGTGGTGCCGGCGCCGATGTCGACCATGGCCACGCCGAGCGACTTCTCGTCTTCGGTGAGCACCGCAGCAGAACTGGCAGAGGGATTGAGGACCAGCTGTTCGGCCTCCAAGCCGCAGCGACGCACACACTTGACGATGTTTTCGGCGGCGCTTTGGGCTCCGGTCACGATGTGCACCTTGACCTCGAGCCGGCCGCCTGACATGCCGATGGGCTCTTTGACCTCATGGCCGTCAATGATGAACTCTTGAGGCTCAACAAGCAACAGGCGTTGGTCATTCGGGATGTTGATCGCCTTTGCGGTTTCCACCACACGTTGCACGTCGATGGGGGCGACTTCCTTGTCCCGCACGATGACCATGCCGGTGCTGTTCTGACCACGGATGTGGCTGCCGGTGATGCCGGTCCACACGCGGCTGATCTTGCAGTCGGCCATCAGCTCGGCTTCCTTGAGCGCTTGCTGGATGGACTGCACGGTGGCGTCGATGTTGACGACCACGCCACGCTTGAGGCCGTGGCTGGGCGCCACGCCGAGGCCGGCGAGGCGCAGGTCGCCGCCGGGCAGCACCTCGGCGACAACGGCCA
Organism: Pseudomonadota bacterium; assembly: GCA_041169085.1. Lineage (GTDB taxonomy): Bacteria > Pseudomonadota > Gammaproteobacteria > Burkholderiales > Burkholderiaceae_C > Aquabacterium. The sequence goes on from JBEEJT010000022.1 coordinate 11,405, forward strand.
TCACCTTGGCGGTGCCGATGTCCAGGCCGACGACCAGATCCTTGTATTCCTTGGCCATGGTGTGGGGTTCAACGGTTGGTGGGTTTGGTGGGCGCCGCAGGCTTGGGGCCTGTGGCTTTGAGTTTGGCGGGGTCTTGCAGCGTGGTCAGGCCGCGCAACTTGAGGGCATACCCTTCCGGGTAACGCAAATCGGCATAAGACAGGGGCGCCGGCCAGGTGCGTTGCACTTCCGGCAGGGTGCGCACAAAGCGCTCCGCACGGGCCACGACTTCTTCGGGCAGGCCGCGGCCCAGTTCGATGCGGGCGTCGTTGTCCATGTCCACGCGCCAGGAGCCGCGCTCGCTGAGTTTGAGGGTGTCGATCTCACCGAGCGGGGCCAGCACCGGCTTGAGCTGGCGCAACATGGTCAACATGGCGACGGCGTCTTCCGAGGTGGCGTGGCTGGGGGCGTCGAGCGTGGGCAGGTGGTCGTCTTCCACGTCGCCCAGGTTGGCGTCGAACACCTCACCCTGCACGTTGACCAGCTCGTCCTCGCGGTCTTCGTGGTGCCAATAGGCGGCCGGGCGGTGTTCTTCCAGTTGCACACGCAACTCGTTGGGCCACACCCGGCGCACCACGGCCTTGCGCACCCAGGGCACGGCCTCGAACACATCTCGGCTGTGCCCCAGGTCGATCTGGAAGAAGCCATCGTTCAGGCGCGAGACCACGTTGGCGCGCACCGTGGCCAGGTTGTTGCGCTGCAGGTCACCTTCGAGCTGGATCTTCTGGATCTGGAAGAAGGGCAAGCGGCTGACCCGCACCAGGCCCGCCATGACCAAGCCCAGCACCACGACCAGCGCCAGGGCGCGGGTGGCGGCCTGCATCCACGCCAGGTCGTCTGGCGTGCCTTGCAGGCTGGGGTCGAGGGCGTAGGCGGCGGACATGGTGTCGACGGGGGTCAGATGCGGCTGTCGAGGCTGGCCGAGGCCAGCAGGTGGATGCACAACTGGGCGTAAGGCAGGCCGGCCACCTTGGCCGACATCGGGACCAGAGAATGGCCGGTCATGCCGGGCGAGGTGTTGATCTCCAGCAGGAAGGGCTGGCGATCGGTCTTGCGGATCATCACGTCGGCGCGAGCCCAGCCGCGGCAACCCAGCAGCTCGAAGGCCCGGACCACATGGCGCTGGATGGCGGCCTCTTCTTCAACGGGCAGCTGCGAGGGGCAGAGGTACTTGACGTCGTCGGTGAAGTACTTGTTCTGGTAGTCGTAGTTGCCGCCCGGGGCCACGATGCGGATCACCGGCAGCGCCTCGTTGCAGCCCTCGACGTTGAGCACCGGGCAGGTGGTCTCTTCGCCTTCGATGAACTGCTCGCACAGCACCTCGGGGTCGTGGTGGGCAGCCGCAGCATAGGCTGCAGCGCACTGCGCTTTGTCGACCACCTTGGTCAGGCCGATGGACGAACCTTCGCGGGCGGGCTTGACGATCATCGGGGCACCCAGCTCGGCCAGGGCCTGTTCGCAGTCGGCCACCGAGCCGACCATGCGCCAGTCCGGCGTGGGGATGCCCTCGAAGCGCCACACGCGCTTGGTCATGATCTTGTCCATGGCGATGGAAGACGCCATCACACCGGAGCCGGTGTAGGGGATGCCCAGCAGCTCCAGAGCGCCTTGCACGGTGCCGTCTTCGCCGCCTCGGCCATGCAGGGCGATGAAGCAGCGGTTGACGCCCTCGGCCTTCAGATCGGCCAGCGGGCGCTGGGCGGGGTCGAAGGCAAAGGCATCGACGCCCACCGACTTCAGCGCTTCGAGCACGCCTGTGCCCGAGAGGATGGAGATGTCGCGCTCGGCAGAGCTGCCGCCGAACAGCACGGCGACCTTGCCCAGGCTCTTGGGGTCGAGGGTGGGGGCCTTCAGGGTGAGGGGAGCGGTGATGTTCATGCGGCACTCCGGTTCTTCAACTGCTCGGCCACCTTGGCGGCCACCGTGCCGATCGAGCCGGCGCCCATGCAGATCACCACATCGCCCGCCTTGGCGTTCTGGGTGATGGCGTCGGGCAGCGCGGCCACGTCGTCCACGAACACCGGCTCGACCTTGCCCGCCACGCGCACGGCGCGGGTCAAGGCGCGGCCGTCGGCCGCCACGATGGGCGCTTCGCCAGCGGCGTAGACCTCGGTCAGCAGCACGGCATCTGAGGTGCCCAGCACCTTCACGAAGTCTTCAAAGCAATCGCGGGTGCGGGTGTAGCGGTGCGGCTGGAAGGCCAGCACCAGGCGCTGGCCCGGGAAAGCGCCGCGCGCGGCGCTGATCACGGCGGCCATCTCCACGGGGTGGTGGCCGTAGTCGTCGATCAGGGTGAAGCTGCCGCCCTCCGCTGCGGGGTGGTCGCCATAGCGCTGGAAGCGGCGCCCCACGCCGGTGAATTCGCCCAGGGCCTTGGCCATGGGGGCGTCGGCCAGCTCGATCTCGGTGGCCACGGCGATGGCGGCCAGGGCGTTGAGCACGTTGTGCTGGCCCGGCAGGTTGAGCGTGACTTCCAGGTCGGGCATCACCACGCCATTGCGGCGTTGCACGGTGAAGCGCATCTGGCCGCCCGGCAAGGCCTGCACGTTCACCGCCCGCACCTGGGCGTCTTCGCCGAAGCCGTAGGTGATGATGGGGCGCGAGATCAGCGGGATGATGCTGCGCACGCCCGGGTCATCGGCGCACAGGATGGCCGAGCCGTAGAAGGGCATGCGGTGCAGGAAATCGACGAAGGCCTGCTTGAGCTTGGCGAAGTCGTGGCCATAGGTGTCCATGTGGTCGGCGTCGATGTTGGTGACGACGGCCATGATGGGCATCAGGTTCAGGAACGAAGCATCCGACTCGTCGGCCTCGACCACGATGAACTCGCCGCTGCCCAGGGCCGAGTTGGCCCCGGCGCTGTGCAGCTTGCCGCCGATCACGAAGGTCGGGTCAACGCCGGCCTCGGTCAGGATGGACGTGACCAGCGAGGTGGTGGTGGTCTTGCCGTGCGTGCCGGCGATGGCGATGCCCTTGCGCAGGCGCATCAGCTCGGCCAGCATCACGGCGCGGGGCACCACGGGGATGCGCTTGGCGCGTGCGGCGATCACCTCGGGGTTGTCGCCCTTCACGGCGGTCGAGGTGACCACGGCTTCAGCGCCTTCGATGTGTGCGGCGTCGTGGCCCACGTGGACCTGGATGCCCAGGGAAGCCAGGCGGCGCGAGGTGGCGCTGTCCGACTGGTCAGAGCCCGACACCGTGTAGCCGAGGTTGTGCAGGATTTCGGCGATGCCGCTCATGCCGGCACCACCGATGCCCACGAAATGGATGTGCTTGACGGCGTGCTTCATGTGGACGCCTTCTTCGTTGGAGTGTTCACGAGTGCTTCGATCGCGTCGGCCACCAGGGCCGCCGCTTGGGGCCGAGACAGCGCACGTGCGCGCTCAGCCATGGTTTGGAGGTCTTCGCGGCGCAAGGCCATCAGTCGGTCGGCCAGGCCTTGGGGCGTGAGTTCGGTTTGCGGCAAGTGCACGGCAGCGCCCTGGGCGGCCATGAACTCGGCGTTGTCGCGTTGGTGGGCTGTGGTCGACACGATCAGCGGCACCAGGATGGAAGCCACCCCGGCCACGCACAACTCGCTCACTGTGATGGCGCCTGCACGGCCCACGATCACGTCGCACTCGGCCAGGCGCTGCGCCATGTTGTTGATGAAGGGCAGGATCTCGGCGTCGCGGCCAGGCACCAGGCCTGCGGCGGCGTAAGCGCCCTTGACGTCGTTGAGGTTGGCCATGCCGGTCTGGTGCGTGACCATCGGGCGCTGGTCGGCCGGGATGAGCGCCAACGCCTTGGGGATGGTGTCGTTGAGCACGCGTGCGCCCAGGCTGCCTCCCACCACCAACACCTTGATCGGCCCCTGGCGACCGGCGAAGCGCTCTGCGGGCGGCACGATGGCCTCGATCTCGGCGCGCACCGGGTTGCCGGTCACGCGGGCACGTGGGTGCTGGGCAGCCGGGCCGTCGAAGCCACAGGCCAGCACATCGGCGATGGGCAGCAGCATCTTGTTGGACAGCAGCATGGCGGCGTCTGCGTTGACCAGCACCAAGGGCTTGTTGCGCGCCACGCCCATGAGGCCACCGGGGAAGCACACATAGCCCCCCATGCCCAAGACGGCGTCGGCCTGGCGCTTGCCCAGGATGCGCCAGCAGTCGGCAAAGGCCTTGAGCAGGCGCACGCCACCGAACAGGGTGTCCTTGAGCGACTTGCCACGCAAGCCGTTGAAGTCGATGGTGTCGAGCTCGATACCGTGCGGGCCCACGAGCCGGTTTTCCATGCCGCCGGTGGTGCCCAGCCAGGACACGGTCCACCCGCGCCTTTTCATTTCATCGGCCACGGCCAGGCCGGGCATGATGTGCCCTCCGGTGCCGGCGGCCATGACGACGAGGTGGCGACTCATGCGCGGCCTCCGCGCATCAACTGCCTGTTCTCGATGTCCACCCTCAGGCAGATGGCCAGGGCCACGCAGTTGAGCAAGACGCCCGAGCCGCCGAAGCTCATCAGCGGCAGGGTCAGGCCTTTGGTGGGCAGCACGCCCAGGTTCACACCCATGTTGATGAAGGCTTGCGCGCCGATCCAGACCGCCACGCCCTGCGCCACCAGGCCCGAGAAGACGCGGTCCAGCGCGATGGCCTGGCGGCCGATGTTGAACAGACGCACCACCAGCCAGAAGAAGGCCAGGATGACGATGGCCACCCCAACGAAGCCCAGTTCTTCGCCGATCACGGCCAGCAGGAAGTCGGTGTGGGCCTCGGGCAGGTAATGCAGCTTCTCCAGGCTGGAGCCCAGGCCTTCGCCAAACAGCTCACCGCGACCGAAGGCGATCAAGGAGTGGGTGAGCTGGTAGGCCTTGCCCAGGGCGTTCTTTTCCGACCAGGGGTCGAGGTAGGCGAAGATGCGCTCGCGCCGCCAGGGGCTGAGCGTGACCATGAGCGCGAACGCGCCCAGCAGCACCGCCGTGATCAGGAAGAACATGCGGCCATTGACCCCCCCCAGGAACAGGATGGTCATGGCGATGGTGGCGATCACCATGAAGGCGCCCATGTCGGGCTCGGCCAGCAAGAGCAGGCCGATCACGCCCACGGCGGTGGCCATGGGCATCACGGCGCGGAAGAAGCGCTCCTTGACGTCCATCTTGCGCACCATGTAGTCGCTGGCGTAGAGCACGATGGCCAGCTTGGCCAGTTCCGACGGCTGGAAGTTCATCACGCCCAGCGGCAGCCAGCGGCGCGCGCCATACACCACCTTGCCGACGTGGGGGATGAGCACCATCATCAGCAAGACGAGCGAGACCACGAACAGCCAGGGCGCCCACTTTTCCCACGTGGCCATGGGGATCTGGGTGACCACCGCCGACACGCAGACGGCCATGACCAGTGACACGATGTGGCGCGTGAAGAAGAACGTCGGTGTGTAGTTCGAAAAGCGTGGGCTGTCGGGCAAGGCGATGGTGGCCGAATAGACCATGATCAGGCCCATCAGCAGCAAGGCCACGGTGACCCACACCAGGGGCTGGTCGTAGCCCATGAGCTTCGACGGCTGGCCGCCGCTGATGTCGACGAAGTCGCGCACGGGCAGCGGCCCGGTGGCGTCGGCGGCTTGCGCCTTGCGCCAGGGCAGCTTGGCGCCCAACGCTGCCAGGGCGTTGCTCACCGGTCCACGTGCAACGGCTTCGCTCATGCGGCCTCCCCGTTGTCGACCGCCACTTGTTGCACGGTGTCGATGAACACCTGCGCACGGTGGGCGTAGTTCTTGAACATGTCCAGGCTGGCGCACGCCGGGCTGAGCAGGACGGCGTCGCCGGAGCGCGCCTGCTCGAAGCACCAACGTGTGGCCTCTTCCAGCGTGGCGAAGCGCTGCGCGGGCAAGGGCTCGCCACTCAAAGTGGGCGCCTGGGCCACCACCTGACCGATGGCTTCGGCGTCGCGACCGATCAAGGCCACGGCGCGGGCAAATCGGCCCAGGGGCTCGGCCAGGGGGCCGAAATCCTGGCCCTTGCCGTCGCCGCCCAGGATGACCACCAGCTTGGACGCGGTGAGGTCGGCGCCCAGGCCTTGCAGCGCGGCCACGGTGGCGCCCACGTTGGTGCCCTTGCTGTCGTCGATGGCGTCGACACCGCCCACGGTGGCCACGTGCTCCACGCGGTGCGGCTCACCGCGGTATTCGCGCAGGCCGTGCAACATGGGCGCCAGCGGGCAGCCGATGGCGGTGGCCAGGGCAAGCGCCGCCAGCGCGTTCGACGCGTTGTGGCGGCCACTGATGCGCAGGGCATCGGCGGGCATCAGGCGCTGCAACACGATCTCGTGCTGCTCGCCCTTCTTGAGCTTCTCGGTGGGGTCGGCTTCGCGGGCGCGCATCAGCCAGGCCATGCCAGCGTCCTGAACCAGGCCAAAGTCACCCGGGTGCTGCGGGGCGTCCAGACCAAAGCGCACCACCTTGCGGTGGACCACACGCGCCGGGCGGCCCTTCACACCCGACTTGATCACTTCCGGCGGGGGCACCATGGCGGCCGCAGCGGGGTCGTCGCGGTTGATCACCAGCGTGCCGTTCTTGCCGAAGATGCGGGCCTTGGCGGCTGCATAGGCGGCCATGGAACCATGCCAGTCCAAGTGGTCCTGGGTGACGTTGAGCACCGTGGCGGCGTCGGGTTCGAAGTTGCTCACGCCATCGAGCTGGAAGCTCGAGAGCTCCAACACCCAGACGTCGGGCAAGACCTCGAACACCGGCGCAGCCGGCGGTGGCGGGGCCAGGTTCAGGGGGGCGTCCTCGTCGGCCGGAGCGGGGGCGAGGGGCTCGGCCGCAGCGTCGAGGCTCGCTTCTGCCACGTGCTCGTCCGCAGCGTCAACCGCCTCATCTGCAGCCTCGGCAGCCTCTGCAACTGGATCGGCTGACGACAAGGCCTCGCCTTCGACTGCTGCGGGCACCAGGGTGGGTTCGACCACCTCTGCAGGTGCTGCGGCCACAGCCTGAGGTGCGGGTTCGGCGTCCAGCGCTTCGCTCAGGGTGTCGAGCAAGGTCGGGCCGATGTTGCCCGCCAGGCCCACGCGCAGGCCGGCACGCTCGACCAGCTTGGCGGTGAGCGAAGTCGTGGTGGTCTTGCCGTTGGTGCCGGTGATGGCCAGCACCTTGGGGGCGTAGCCACGGTCGGTCTTGAGGTCGGCCAGGGCCGAGGCGAACAAGGACAACTCACCGCGCACCGGGATGCCCTGCTCATCGGCCGCAGCCAGCAAAGGCGCCACCGCGGCGTCGCCAGGCATCAGGCCCGGGCTCTTGAGCACAAGGTTCACGCCGTCGAGCAAGGCCACGTCCAGGCCATGGTGCAAAGTGGCGGCAGGCACATCGGCGGCCAGCTTGGGTGCCTGCGGCGGGTTGGCGCGCGTGTCGGCCACGCGCACATGGGCGCCACACCGGGCGCACCAGCGCGCCATGGCCAAGCCCGAGTCACCCAGACCCAGGATCAGCACGGTGAGGTCACGCAGGTAAAGCATGGTCGTTCAGCGCAACTTGAGGGTGGACAGGCCGGCGAGGCACAGGAGCATGGTGATGATCCAGAAGCGGACCACGACCTGCGTTTCCTTCCAGCCGGTCTTTTCAAAGTGGTGGTGCAGCGGCGCCATCAGGAAGATGCGGCGGCCTTCGCCGTACTTCTTCTTGGTGTACTTGAAGTAGCTGACCTGGATCATCACGGACAGGGCTTCGAGCACGAACACACCGCCCATCACGGCCAGCACGATTTCCTGGCGCACGATCACGGCGATGGTGCCCAGGGCGCCGCCCAGGGCCAGTGCGCCCACGTCACCCATGAAAACCTGGGCGGGGTAAGCGTTGAACCACAAGAAGGCCAGACCCGCACCCGCGAGTGCCGCGCAGAACACCAGCAGCTCACCCGCACCCGGGATGTGGGGCAGCAACAGGTACTTGGCGAACACGGCGTTGCCGGTCACGTAGCAGAAGATGCCCAGCGAGGCCGCCACCAGCACAGCCGGCATGATGGCCAGGCCATCGAGGCCGTCGGTCAGGTTCACCGCGTTGGAGCTGCCCACGATCACCACATAGGTCAGGGCCATGAAGCCCCACACACCCAGCGGGTAGCTCACCGTCTTGAAGAAGGGCACGATCAAGTCAGCCTTGGGCGGCAGCTCGTTGTTGAAGCCCGAGGCGATCCAGTGGAAGAACAGCTCGACCACGCGGGCCGTGTTCGTTTCGGACACGCTGAACGCCAGGTAAATGGCGGCCACCAGGCCGATGAGCGATTGCCAGATGTACTTTTCGCGCGAAGGCATGCCTTCCGGGTCTTTGTGGACCACTTTGCGCCAGTCGTCGGCCCAGCCCACAGCGCCAAAACCCAGCGTCACGATCATCACGATCCACACAAAGCGGTTGCCCCAGTCGAACCACAACAAGGTGGACAAGCCGATGCACAGCAAGATCAGCGCGCCCCCCATGGTGGGCGTGCCGCGCTTGGTGAGGTGGGACTCCATGCCATAGCTGCGAATGGGCTGGCCGATCTTCAGCTCGGTGAGCTTGCGGATGACCCAGGGGCCCAGGACCAGGCCGATCACCAAAGCGGTGATGGCCGCCATCACGGAGCGGAAGGTCAGGTAATTGAACACCCGCAGGAAGCCCCATTCGGGGTGCAGCTTTTGCAGCCACAGCGCCAGACTAAGCAGCATGGGCACCTCCGGTCAGGGCGGCGACGACTTGTTCCATCTTCATGAAGCGAGAGCCTTTGACGAGCACGCTGCCCACTCGGGGCGCGGCTTGCAGATCGGGTTGGGCGGCCAGGGCGGCCACGATGTCCGCGGCGCTGGCGTATTGGCTCACCTGGGTGGCGGGCCCTTGGGCGGCCTCCGCCGTGTGCGCGCACAACTCGCCCGCCGTCCAGACGTGTTCGATGCCACACGCACGAGCATGGGCACCCACTTCGGCGTGGAAGGCCGGGCCTTGGGTGCCCACCTCGCCCATGTCGCCCAGCACCAGCCAGTGGGGGCCAGGCAAGCCGGCGAGCATGTCGATGGCGGCGCGCACCGAATCGGGGTTGGCGTTGTAGCTGTCGTCCACCAGGGTGACAGGTTGGCCGTGCAGGGTGGCGCTGCGCAATTGCGAGCGGCCCTTGACGGGCTCGAAGGCCGCCAGGCCTTGCGCGATCAGCGCCAGGGGCACGCCGGCGCCCAGCGCTGCGGCGGTGGCCGCCAGGGCGTTGCGCACGTTGTGGGCCCCAGCCATGTTCAGGGCCACGTCGGCCTCGCCCTGGCTGGTGACGATGCGGATCTGCCAGTGCGGACGGGGCTTGGCCTGCCAGACGGCCTGGCCGGTCACGGCCGCGGCGCCTTCGGTGGCGAAGGTGCACTTGGCGTAGCCGTTGGCCAACTCGGTCCAGATGGGGGCGTGCTCGTCGTCCGCCGGGTAGACGGCCACGCCGCTGCGGCTGAGCGCCTGCAACACGGCACCGTTTTCACGGGCCACGGCCTCGACGGTGTGCATGAACTCCTGGTGCTCGCGCTGGGCGTTGTTGACCAGGGCCACGGTGGGCGCAGCCAGCGAGGCCAGGTGGGCGATCTCGCCCGGGTGGTTCATGCCGAGTTCGACCACGGCGCAGCGATGCACGCCTTCGCGCAAGCGCAGCAGCGTGAGCGGCACACCGATCTCGTTGTTGAAGTTGCCCTGGGTCGACAGGGCCCACTCGGCCTGGCCTTGTGCGGCCATCCAGGTGCGCAGGATGCTGGCCACCATCTGGGTGACGGTGGTCTTGCCGTTGCTGCCCGTCACGCCCACCAGGGGAATGTCGAAACGCGCGCGCCAACCGGCCGCCAGCCAGCCCAGGGCGGCACGCGTGTCGGCCACCACCAGGCCCGGCAGGCCCGCCGTGTCGATGCCTTGTTGCACCAACACCGCCGAGGCGCCGGACGCCGCCACCTGCGGCAGGAAGTCGTGGGCGTCAAAGCGCTCGCCACGCAAGGCCACGAACAAGTCACCAGCCTGCAGGGTGCGCGTGTCGGTGTGCACGCGGGCAATCGGGGTGGCCGGGTCGCCATGCAACACCGAGCCGGGCAACAGGCTGTGCGCCAGGCCCAAAGTCATCATCATGTTGTCGGTGCTCATTCGGCACCTCCGGGGGTCAATGCTGACGCGGAAGCCGGACGGGCGCACAAGGCGGCCCGGGCCTCTTCCACATCGGAAAACGGGGTTTTGACACCCGCAATTTCCTGCGTCGCTTCGTGACCTTTGCCAGCCAGCAGGACCACGTCCCGGGGATCGGCGAGGCCCAGGGCGTGGGCGATGGCGGTGTGGCGGTCTTCGATGACGTCCACGCCGTCACGGCTGCTCACGCCGGCCAGGATCTGCGACAGGATGAATGCGGGAGATTCAGAACGGGGATTGTCGCTCGTCAGCACGACACGGTCGGCCTGACGGCTCGCGATGGCCCCCATCAAGGGGCGCTTGGTGGCGTCTCGGTCGCCGCCGCACCCGAACACGCACCACAGGCGACCACCGCGGGCTTGCGCCACCGGGCGCAGCGAGGTCAGCACCTTGTCGAGCGCGTCCGGCGTGTGGGCGTAGTCGACCACCGCCAGTGGCAAGGCGGCGGTCACCTGCTCACCGGCAGCGGACGGGTTCACGATCTGCATGCGACCCGGCACCGCGACCAGTTGCGGGCACACGGCGGCGATCTGCGGCAAAGGGTGCCCCAGCGCACGCAAGGCGCCGATGACCACCAGCAGGTTGGACACGTTGAAGTCGCCAATCACCGGTGCCTCGATGCTGGCCTGCCCGACCACCTGCGCCCCCGACGGGCTGCGCTCGATCAGGTCGAAACCCAGGCCATGGGCCAGGTGGCGCACATTGACTGCCTCCAGGCGCAAGGGCGACAAGGCCACGCCAGGCAGATCTCGGCGGCCGCAGGTCCAGACGTCGAGCCCACGGTGTGCGGCGTGCTCCGCCAGGCCCGGCCCCATCGGGTCGTCGTGGTGGATCACGGCGGCTTGCAGGCCCGGCCAGTCGAACAGGGCGCGCTTGGCCTGCCAGTAGGCGGCCATGCTGCCGTGGTAGTCGAGGTGGTCTTGCGTGAAGTTGGTGAACTGGGCCACGCGGATGTGGGTGGCGTGCAGGCGCAGCTCTTCGATGCCGATGGACGAGGCCTCGATGGCCGCAGCCTTCACGCCTTGAGCCAGGAAGTCACGGAAGGTCGCGTGCAGCGTGATCGGGTCCGGCGTGGTCAGGCCGGTGGGCACGATGCCCGTGTCGAAGCGGCCCACGCCCAAGGTGCCCACCACGCCCGTGGGCTGCCCCAGGGCGCTCAGGGCCTGGGCCGTCCACCACGAGGTCGAGGTCTTTCCGTTGGTGCCGGTCACGGCCACCACGTCGAGTTGGGCAGAGGGCTCGCCGTAGAAGCCATGGGCGATCTCGGCGCTGCGTGCCTTGAGCCCGCGCACGGCCACCACGCGCCCCGCCAGGCCGGCGGCTTGCCAGGCGGGTTCGAAGGCGGCCACGCCGTCGGCTTCAACCAGGCAGGCCACGGCGCCGTCGGCCAGGGCCTGGGCGACGAAGTTGCGGCCGTCTTTGGCGGCGCCCGGCCAGGCGATGAAGGCCACGGCTGCTGCCGCTGCGCGCGCGACCACCTGACGGCTGTCGACCGTCAAGGCGCCCACCTGACGGGCGCGCAGCCAGTCGAGCGCGGCCGCCGTGCTGTCGAGGATGGCGATCGAGGTGGTGGGCGTCATCAGAAGCTCTCCACTTCTGCCGGCACCGTGCTGGCGGTGATCTGGCTCTTGACTTCCTGATCGGGCAGCACGCCCAGGCGGCTGAGCGTTTGCTGCACCACCTGGCTGAACACGGGCGCGGCCACGTCGCCGCCGAAATACACGCCGTTGCTGGGCTCGTCGACCATCACGGCCACCACGATGCGCGGCTTGCTGATGGGGGCGATGCCCACGAACCAGGCGCGGTACTTGTTGCCCGAGTAGCCCTTGCCTTCTTGCTTGTGGGCCGTGCCGGTCTTGCCGCCCACGCTGTAGCCAGGCGTCTGGGCCTTGGGGGCGGTGCCGCCTGCCAGCGAGACCAGGTTGAGCATGTGGCGCACTTCGCGCGCGGTCTCCGGCGAGATCACGCGCACCCCATGCGCAGCGGTGGGCTCGATGTCGCTGGGCACCGCCATGGCATTGGCGTTGGCCGAAGCCTGGATGAGCTTGGCCTGGGCGGGCGCGGCGTCGTCGCGCTTGAGCAGCGTCACCGGGATCAGCTCGCCGTCGCGCGCGAAGATGGTGTAGGCATGGGCCAGCTGGAAGAGGCTGGCCGACAGGCCATAGCCGTAGCTCATGGTGACCTGCTCGATGCGTCGCCACGACTTGTAGGGGCGCAGGCGGCCCGTCACCGCGCCCGGGAAGCCCAACTGCGGCTTCTGGCCCAGGCCCACGGCGGTGAAGATCTCCCACATCTCGCGGGGCTGCATCTGCAGCGCCATCTTGGCGGTGCCCACGTTGCTCGACTTCTGGATGACCTCTTCCACGGTCAGGTCGCCGTGGGGGTGAGAGTCGGAGATGGTCGAGCCGTCGATGGTCAGCTTGCCGGGGTAAGTCGAGATGATGGTGTTGGGCTTGACCCGGCCCGTCTCCAGCGCCAATGCCGCGATCAGCGGCTTCATGGTCGAGCCCGGCTCGAAGGTGTCGGTGAGCGCACGGTTGCGCAATTGCGCGCCGGTGAGGTTGCGCCGGTCGCCAGGCGTGTAGCTCGGGACGTTGGCCAGCGCCAGCACCTCGCCGGTCAGGGCGTCGAGCACCACCACGCTGCCGGCCTTGGCCTTGTGCTCGAGCACGGCATCGCGGATGCGCTGGTAGGCGTTGAACTGGACCTTGGCGTCGATGGACAGGCGCACGTTCTGGCCATCGGTGGCCGGGACCACATCGCCCACGGCCTCGACCACGCGGCCCAGGCGGTCCTTGATGACGTGGCGCTCGCCGCCCTGGCCCGACAAGAGCTGCTGGTAGGCCAGCTCGATGCCTTCCTGGCCTTCGTCTTCGATGTTGGTGAAGCCGACCACATGGGCGGCCGCTTCGCCTTCGGGGTAGACGCGCTTGAACTCGTCGATGCTGGCCACGCCCTTGAGCTTGAGCGCACGCACGGCCAGTGCGGCCTCGCTGTCGACCTTGCGCTTGAGCCACACGAAGTTGGGGTTGCTCTCCAGGCGCTTGCGCAGCTCGGCGTTGGTCATGCCCAGGGCGTGGGCGAGTGCGCGCAGTTCGTCAGGCGTGGCGTCCATGTCCTTGGGCGCAGCCCAGAACGACGGCACCGGCACGCTGGACGCCAGCAGGTCACCGTGGCGGTCGAGGATGCGGCCACGGCTGGCCGGCAGCTCGATGCGTCGCTCGTAGCGGCTGGCACCTTGCTGCAGGTAGAAATCGGTGTGGATGAGCTGGATCCAGGCCGCACGGCCGATCAGGACGGCGAAGCCCAGCCCGATGGCCCCGATCATGAACTTCACCCGCCAGGTGGGCGTGCGCGAAGCCAGCAAGGGGCTGGTGGCGTAACGCACGGCGGGCATGGCGCCCTTGCCTTGCTTGCGGGGGCGGCCCAGCCGCTGACGAAGGAAGTCGCCGATGCGGCTCATGGCGCCCTCCCCGCTTCACTGGCCGCCTGAGCACCAATGATGTGGGTGATCTCGGGGCCATGGTTGCGCATCTGCAGGTTGCGCTTGGCCAGGTCTTCCACGCGGCCCAGGGTGGCCTGAGCGCGCTTGTCGAGCTGCAGCCGCTCTTCTTCGATTTGCAGGTTGTGCGACTCGGTCTGGGCCCGCTCCAGCTCCACGAACAGCTGACGCGCCTCGTGGCTGGTGCGCACCAGCCAGACACAGCTGCCCAGCAAGGCGATGGCCAGCAGGATGTTGAGGCGCAGCATCACCGGCGACCTCCTTTGCCACCACGGGCTGCAGGCCTGCGGCCCGCGCCCGGCGACCGGTCGGCGGACTGGGCCGCGGCCAGGGCCTGTTCGCTGTAGGGCACATCGGTGCGCTCGGCCACGCGCAGCACCGCAGAGCGGGCGCGGGGATTGGCGACGATTTCGGCCTCGCTGGGCTTGATGCGCGCCACCGACGTGAGCATCAAAGGGCGCGGCTGCGCGAAGGGCACGCGGCGGTCAACCTCTTCCTTGCTGTGGCGCGCAATGAAGGTCTTGACGATGCGGTCTTCCAGCGAGTGGAAGCTGATGACCGCCAGACGGCCACCGGGCGCCAGGCGCTCCAGCGCGCCTTGCAGCGCGTCTTCCAGCTCGCCGAGTTCGCGGTTGACCTGGATGCGCAGCGCCTGGAAGGTGCGGGTGGCCGGGTCCTGGCCGGCTTCTCGGGTCCGGACCACACGGGCCACCAGCGCCTGCAGCTCGCCCGTGGTCTCCAGTGGCTTGCCTTCTTCACGGCGGGCCACGATGGCGCGGGCAATGGGGCCAGCGAAGCGCTCTTCGCCATAGAGGCGGATCACGTCGGCGATCTCGTCTTGCGTGGCGCGCGCCAGGAAGCCCGCAGCGGTTTCGCCCTGCGTGGTGTCCATGCGCATGTCCAGCGCAGCATCGAAGCGGAAGCTGAAGCCGCGCTCGGGGTTGTCGATCTGGGGAGAAGACACCCCGATGTCGAGCAACACGCCTTGCACCTGCTGCACCCCCAGGTCGGCCACCGCCTGCGACCAACCTGAAAACGCTTCCGGCACGATCTGGAAACGGGGGTCGAGGATGGCAGACTCGCCTTCACGCGCGTGGGCCACGGCCTCGGGGTCGCGGTCAAAGGCGATGAGCCGCGCACGGGCGCCAAGCTGAGTAAGGATCAGGCGCGAGTGCCCGCCGCGCCCGAAGGTGCCGTCGACGTAGACGCCGTCGGCCATGGGGCCATGCTCATCCCACAGGGCTTGCACCGCTTCGTGCAGCAAGACCGTTTGGTGCCGCAAGGGGTTGGGCTGCTGCGACATGGCGTTCAGAAAGAGAAGTCCGCCAGCGCCGCAGGCATGGGCTGGGCCATGACCTCGGCTTCGTGCGCCGCATAGCGCTCGGCATCCCACAACTCGAAGTGGCTGCCCATGCCCAACAGCATCACTTCCTTGTTCAGACCCGCTGCAGCACGCAACTCGGGCGAGATCAACACGCGGGCGGCGCTGTCGATCTCCACGTCCATGGCGTTGCCCAGGAAGATGCGCTTCCAGCCGGCTGCCGACATGGGCAAGGCCGCGACCTTGTCGCGGAAGGCCTCCCACGCGGGGCGGGGGAAGACCATCAGGCAGCCCTCAGGGTGCTTGGTGAGCGTCAACTGGCCGCCACACAAAGCCTGCAGCTGGTCGCGATGGCGCGAAGGGACGCTCAAGCGCCCCTTGGCATCCAGCGACAACGCTGACGGACCTTGGAAGACCAGACTCACACAAAACCCCACGAATTTGCACTTATTCCCACTCTACAGCAGGAACACCCCCGAAACAAGGGTAAAGAGCAAAAAAACTTCAATGAAATCAACGACTTAGACGCAAAAAATCAGCAAAATCGCCGAGAAAAAGTCCTTATGAATCAACGACCTGCAAAAGGGTCTGGAAGTGAGCAATGAGGATTTGTCGGTGCGCCGCCCCACCCGATGGCGGGTGGCCAAGGGCTTTCCCACCCCGCCCGCCGCCCCCTCCCCCCGGAATGCGGGCGTGCGTAAGCCGCAACCCACTGCCCCAGCGATGACCTGGGTCAATGTGGGCGCGTTGCGAATCGTTCGCATTCACGCCTAGAATGGTCCCATGCCCCATCGCCAACGCCCCCACTCAGCCGCCCTGACCTTGGACAAGCTGCCCGTGCGGGCGGTCGCCACCATCCAGGACATCGACAACAGCCACCACGACGGCGGCGCCCTCAAGCGGCGGCTGCTCGAGCTGGGTTTCGTGCCGGGTGAGCGCGTGCAGGTGTTGCGCCGCATCTTCTTCGGGCGAGGCCCGCTGGCGGTCCGCGTGGGCACCAGCACCTTCGCCATGCGCAAACTGGAGTCCTCGCTCATCAAAGTGGTGCTGGCTTGAGCGACGCCCCGCTGATTGCCCTGGTCGGCAACCCCAACTGCGGCAAGACAGCGCTGTTCAACCGCCTGACGGGCTCACGCCAGAAGGTGGGCAACTACGCCGGCGTGACGGTCGAGCGCAAGGAAGGGCAGTTCATTTCACCCAAAGGACAGGCCTGGCGCGTGCTGGACTTGCCCGGGGCCTACAGCCTGCTGGCCGCCACGCCGGACGAGGCGGTGACCCGCGATGTGATCGCCGGCGAGCGCGCTGGTGAAGCGACACCGGTGGGCCTGGTCTGCGTGGTGGACGCCACCAACCTGCGCCTGAACCTGCGCATGGTCCTGGAGTTGCAGACCTTGGGCGTGCCCATGGTGCTGGCCATCAACATGATGGACATGGCCGCGCGCCGGGGCATCCACATCGACACCGCCCGGCTGCAAGCCGAACTGGGCATCCCGGTGGTGGAAGCCGTGGCCGTGCGCCACGGTGGCGACGGCGCGCTGTTGGCGCTGCTCGACCAACTCGACTGGCCGGCCTTGCCCGCGCAACCCGGTGCGCGCCCCATGCAACGCATCGCCGACACACCGGTCGAGCAAACCCACCGACGCGTGGGCGAGTTGCTGGCCGCTTGCGTGCACATGCCTGAGCAAAGCTCACGCCTGACCACCACGCTCGACCGCTATGCCCTGCACCCGGTGCTGGGCCCCGTGATCCTGGCGGCACTGATGTTCCTGGTCTTCCAGGCCGTTTTCAGCTGGGCCAACACGCCCATGGACCTGATCGACACCGGCGTGGGCTGGGTGGGCGAACAAGTCAAGGCCCACATGCCGGACGGCATGCTGCGCAGCCTGTTGGTCGAAGGCGTGATCGGCGGCGCAGGCAGCGTGCTGGTGTTCCTGCCGCAAATCATCATCTTGTTTGGCTTCATCCTGGCGCTGGAAGACTCCGGCTACCTGCCGCGGGCCGCCTTCCTGCTCGACCGCATCATGGGCACGGTGGGCCTGTCGGGGCGCGCCTTCATCCCCTTGCTGTCGAGCTTCGCCTGCGCCATCCCCGGCATCATGGCCACGCGCACCATCAACAACCCGCGCGACCGCCTGGTGACGATCCTGATCGCGCCCTTGATGACCTGTTCGGCCCGCCTGCCGGTGTACGCGCTGCTGATCGCGGCCTTCATCCCCGAGCGGACCGTGGGCGGCCTGTTCAACCTCCAAGGCCTGGTGCTGTTTGCGCTGTACATGGCGGGCATCGTCTCGGCCATGGTGGTGGCACTGGTGCTCAAGCGCGTGCTCAAGCAAGGCGCTGCCCAGCCGCTGCTGCTGGAGTTGCCCGACTACCACGTGCCCCATCTGCGCAACCTGGCGCTCGGCCTGTGGGAGCGCGCCCGCATCTTTGTGCAGCGCGTGGGCGGCATCATCCTGTCACTCATGGTGATCTTGTGGTTCCTCTCCAATTTCCCGTCCCCACCTGACGGCGCCACTGGCCCGGCCATCCAGCACAGCCTGGCCGGCATGTTGGGCCGCGCCCTAGAGACCATTTTTTCGCCCATCGGCTTCAACTGGCAGATCTGCATTGCGCTGGTGCCGGGCATGGCCGCCCGCGAGATCGCCGTGGGCGCCCTGGGCACGGTGTACGCCATGTCGCAAACCGGTGACGAACTCTCGACCGTGTTGGCGCAAACCATCGGCCACGCCTGGGGCTTGCCCACCGCCTTGTCGCTGATGACCTGGTTCGTGTACGCGCCGCAATGCCTGTCGACGCTGATCGTGGTCAAGCGCGAGACCAACAGCTGGCGCGCGCCGCTGTTCATGACCGCCTACCTGTTCGCCCTGGCTTACGCGGCCTGCTACGTGGTCTACCACGTGGCCCTGTCCTGGTGAGGCCCGCGCATGAATTGGGCTGACACCCAAACCTGGCTGGCCCTGGCCATCGGCGCCTTGGCGCTGGCCCACGTGACGCGTCGCTGGTGGCCCCGCCGTCGGGCGCCCCAAGCCCACACGGGCACAGCCTGCGGCACAGGCTCGTCGGCCAGCGCTTGCGGCAGCGGCTGCGGCCAGTGCGGCAGCGCCGGCAACGCGCCCCCGAAAGACCACCGCCCACACGGCCCTGCGGGCGAGCAGGTGGTCCGCGTGGTGCGTCCGCCCCGAGGTTGACGCTTGGGTCGCTTGCCCTGGCGCGGCCCTTGGCCCCCCCTTTCCCTGCCCCAGGTGATGCTGGTGGCCGCCGCCGCCCGGGCGCTGGGCTTGTGGAGCGTGTGGCCGTGGGCGCCCGTTGGCGACGAGGCGTCTTACCTGCGCGTGGCGCGGCAATGGGTGGAAGGTGGCCTGCAAGACACCTTCTGGCCGCCGCTGACGGGCTGGTGGCTGGCGTCCCTGTGGCCCCTCACGCATGGCGACGCCAACTGGAGCCGCCTGGCCACCGCGCTGCTGGACCTGGCCAACGTGGCCCTGCTGTGGTCGGTGGCGCGGCCACTGAGCCCACGCAACGCGCCCTGGGCTGCACTGGCTTATGCGCTCTACCTGCCGGCCATTGGGTTCGCCTGCAACGCCACCAGCGAGGTCCCCAGCCTGACCTTGGTGCTGTGGGGCCTGTGGGGCCTGACGCGCACTGAGCGAAGTTGGCCCACCGTGGTGTGGATGGGCGCCGCAGCTGGCGCCTTGACCCTGGCGCGCAGCAACCTCGCCTTGATGGGCCTGGCCTGGGCCGCCGTGCTCTGGCTGGGCGCCGAACAAGCCGACCAGCGGGGGCGCACGCGCGCACAAGCCGCCGTCGTGCTGGCCTTGTCGCTGGCGGTGCCCGCCGCCTGGGTGGCCCGCAACCACGCCCACGGCGAAGGCTGGGTGCTGGCCCACAACGGCTCGTACAACCTGTACATCGGCAACACGCCCGACGCCCAGGAAGACCTCAACCTCCTGGCGCCCAAGGCCACGGCGGCCCAGCGCGCCGTGCGCGCCGGCCAGACCAACACCGACGCCAGCACGGCACTCAGCTTGCCGCCTGCACAACGGCAAGCCCTGGCCTTGGCCGCCATCGAGGCGCAGCCCCTCACCTTCGTGCGCCGGGCCTGGGGGCGGCTCGCCAGGGTGTGGGCCCCCAAGACGGCGCAACTCTCCCTCGTGGGCGGGGAAGGTCGACTGGGCGTGCGCCACCCCACTTCACTGGCGTTGATGGGCGTGGCCACCGCGCAATGGGCAGCGTTGATCTGCCTGGGCGTGGGCGGGCTGGCCGCAGCGCTCACCCACGCCCACCCACCCACCAGGCGGGCGGGTCGGGCGTTGACGGCGACCGTGCTGGGCGCCCTGCCCTTGTGCCTCCTGGCCATCGCCAAGCCGCGCTACGCCTTCCCGTTCGAGCCCGCTCTGATGTTGGCCGCAGCCTTGGCTTTGCCCTGGCCCCGAGGCCGCGCACGGCTCGCCGCGGGCCTCGTGCTCGCCTTCATCGCCTGGGGTTGGCTGGCCTGGGCCCTCTTTGCCTGGAGTTCGCGCTGAAGCGCCCCCCCCTGTTTGCGCGCCCTCATGCAAGGGTGCCTGACCCCGTGTGCCAGGGGTGCCGCCCCCTGAAAGGGTTGCATACACTCGGTTGCACATTCTGAACTCACGGGCAACCAAGCTGTCATGCGAACCTTATTAGCGATCCTGCCGTTGGTGGCGTTGCTGGCCTGGCTCAACCCAGCCCCCATGGCCTTGTCCGGCCCCGCCTCGCTCGCAGGCATGAAGACCTCTCCCGGCTTCAACCCGATGGAGCAGTCGATCGAACAGGAAGTCGCCCGCCTGCGCACCACCACCCAGGCCAACGCCGACAACCTGGGCCACGCCCTGCTCGACTCGCTGACGGTGACCCCGTCGCCGCGCACCAGCGCCACGCTGGAAGCCGCCGTCATCCGCTGATCCCCCGAGCCTGACCCAGGCATTGCCCCTCAGCCCCGGTGCTGGCATTACACTTGCCGCCTGCTCCGGGGTGTGCCTGGCCGAAAGGCGAGTGCGCTGAGATGGATGTCCAAACCCGCTGAACTTGATCCGGTTCATACCGGCGAAAGAAGAGCCGCCTGAAACTGACGCGCACCTGCCCGCATGGGGCCTGGCGCCTGGTTTCCCGCCCGCATCGGCCTGTGCCGATGCCCGGCCCTGGCACCCTTCGGAGCGAGATTTCTCACCCACCGAAGGAGACGCCATGAACGCCCCCGAACCCATTGTTGCCCTCGACGCCCTGAGCGAACTGACCCGCCTCACCCGTGAGCCCCTGCCCGGCTCGCGCAAGGTCTACATCCAAGGCAGCCACGAGGGCGTGGCCGTGCCCATGCGCCAAGTCGCGCTGACCAATGGCGAGGTGGTGAGCCTGTACGACTGCTCCGGCCCCTACACCGATCCCAACGTGCAGATCGACGTGACCAAAGGCCTGCCGCCTGTGCGCGAAGCCGCCGTGGTGGCCCGTGGCGACACCGAGCTGTACGAGGGCCGAGCCGTGCAGGCCGTGGACGATGGCCTGAAAGATGGCGAGCGCCACGACGCCCGCATGGCCGCCCTGCGCGAGGCCACCAAGAGCCTGCAGCGCCAGCCACGCCGCGCCAAGGCTGGCCGCAATGTGACGCAGATGCACTATGCGCGCCAAGGCATCATCACCCCCGAGATGGAGTTTGTGGCCCTGCGCGAGAACCAGCGCCGCATCGACCAAGCTGAAGACTGGCGCGCCAAGTACGGCCAGGATGCCGAGCGCGAAGCCCGCCTGCGCGGCAACCCCATGGGCGCCAGCATCCCGCGCGAGATCACGCGGAATTCGTGCGCGACGAAGTCGCCCGCGGCCGCGCGATCATCCCCGCCAACATCAATCACCCCGAGCTCGAGCCGATGATCATCGGCCGCAACTTCCTCGTGAAGATCAACACCAACATCGGCAATAGTGCCGTGGCCTCGTCGATCGACGAAGAGGTCGAAAAGATGCGCTGGTCGGTGAAGTGGGGTGGCGACACGCTGATGGATCTCTCGACGGGCAAAAACATCCACCAGACGCGCGAGTGGATTTTGCGCAATTGCCCCGTTCCCGTCGGCACCGTGCCGATTTACCAGGCGCTCGAAAAA
>JBEEJT010000023.1:0-3023 GCA_041169085.1 Pseudomonadota bacterium
CACAGCTTGTTGAAGCGCACGATGTCTGCCAACATGCCCCAGAAGCCGGGGCTCAGCAGGTTGCGCTTTTGGGCGAACACCGTGGCCAGCGAGCTGCCGCTCCACTCCAGTGCTGCGCGGCCCGGGCCGCCTGGCACCTGCACAGAAAACGACATGTCCGATGCGGCCGTCTCGACGCCGATCTGCGCAAACAGCCGCGTCAACATGGGGTAGGTGCGGTGGTTGAACACCAGGAAGCCCGTGTCGACCCCATGGGTGACGCCGTCGAGCGTGAGGTCAACGGTGTTGGCGTGGCCACCAAAATGCCGGCCCGCTTCGAACAGGGTGACGTGGCAGCGGGGCAGGGCGCTGAGCTGCCAGGCGGCAGACAGGCCCCCGACGCCCGAGCCCACAACAGCGATGCGGTGCATGGTGGCTCCTGGGAAGGTTGACCCCGTTTGAACGACTTGGGCCAAAACGTGAACTGATGAGTTCAAAATATAACCAAATAGTAGCCACTTTGCACTGATGGGTATTACTTCTGCCCTCAACGGTTCTAAAATGGCGGCATGAATGCACGTGTGTCGATCCGACAGCAGGTCCAGCGGGTCCGCGAAGAAGCCATCGTGGCGGCCGTCAACCGCTTGCTCGTCACCAAGGGCTACGACGCCATGACGGTGGACGAGGTGGCGGCCGAAGCGGGCCTGGCCAAAGCCAGCCTCTACAAGCTGTTCACCTCCAAGGAGCAGCTGGCGGGCGCCGCCATGGTGGCGGCCCTCGACCGCGCCCTGGCCTTCGTGGAGGGCCTGGCGCAAAGCCCGGCGGGCGGTGAGCCGCCAGCGGCGATCGACCAGCTCAAGGCCGTGGCCCGCTGGGCCATGCAAGTCCTGCTCGAAGGCGAGATGCCATCGCTGCCTTCGCAGAACTCCAGCCTGACCACGTCTTTGCAGACCAACGAGGCTTACATGGCCCGCCTGATGGCGCTCAGCGCCCGCCTCATGGGCTGGATCGTGCAAGCGCAGGCCAGCGGCCAGCTCAACCCCGGCTTGCCGGCCGAACTGGTGCTCTACACGCTGTTCGCGCGCGCCTGCGACCCGGTGGTCAGCATGCTCAAGGACAGCGGCCAGCACAGCCACGCGCAGATCCTCGACTGGATGGTGGTCGCCACCTTCGACGGCCTGGCCGCACGCTGACACCACCGACCGTGGGTGCCTGGCGGCGCCCCTACAATGCAGCCCCTTTTTGGTGGATGTGAGGCGCAGCCTGTGGTGGAAGAGATCGTTGTCAGTGAAGAACTCAAGGCTTACATCGACCCGCTGACCCCGGACGAGCACGAGGCGCTGGAGCGCAGCTTGCTGGCCGAAGGCTGCCGCGACGCCTTGGTGCTGTGGGGCAACCTGCTGATCGATGGCCACAACCGTTACGGCATCTGCCAGAAACACGGCCTGCCTTTCCAGACGGTGCAGCACCCGCACTGCCAGTCGATGGAAGACGTCCACCTGTGGATGATCGACCAGCACCTGGGGCGCCGCAGCGTTTCGGACTTCCAGCGCGGCGTGCTGGCCTTGCGCAAGCGCGAGATCATCGAAGAGCGCCGCCAACGCAAGATCCAGGCGACCGCCCAGCCCGGTGCTTCGGCCCCCGCAGACGCGGCCGTCACGCCACCCGCCCCTGGGGCCGACGACGCGCCTTGGGACACCACGGGCGAGACGCAGGCCGCCGCGGGCCCCAGCGCGCCGCCTCTCAAAAGCCGCAGCGACATCGCCCGGGCCGCTCGCTTGAGCGCCAACCAGGTGGTGATGATCGAGAAGATCCAGAAGCAAGCCGCACCTGAAGTGGTGGCCGCGGTCAAGCAGGGCGTCATCAGCCTGAACGCGGCCGCAGCCGTGGCCAGCTTGCCGGTGGCCGAGCAGGTGGCCGCTGCGCAGGCCGGCAAGGACGAGCTCAAGCAGGCCGCCAAGCGCGCCCGCGACGGCGGCAAGCGCAAGGCCGCAGAGCCCCGCGAAGAAGCCGAAGACACGGGGGCCTCGGCCGAAGCCAGCGCGGGCGGGGCGGCCGACGAACTGCAGGCTTTGCGCGAACGTGTGGCCGCGCTCACGGCCGAGAACCAGGCCTTGAAGGACCAGGTCGCCACGCTGCGCCTGCAACTGGCCGTGCACACCCCGGTGACCGACTGAACGGCAGCAGCCCGGCACCTGCGAGGCGCCGGGCCAGCCACACGATGGCGCCCACCCCGCTTGACAACTTCAATGATTCAACTATTATTGAAGTATGGAAGAGCAAGACGTCGTCACCGCCCTGGCCGCTTTGGCCCAACCCGTGCGCCTGCGCGTGTTCCGAGCCCTGGTGGTGGCGGGGCCGCAAGGCCTCACGCCCGGTGCCTTGAGCGAGCAGTTGGCGGTGCCCGCGACCTCCTTGTCCTTCCACCTCAAGGAACTCACCCACGCCGGCCTGGTGTCGCAACAGCGAGATGGCCGTCACCTCATTTACCGCGCTGCCTTCGACCGCATGGCGGCCTTGCTCGGCTACCTCACCGAACATTGCTGCCAGGGCCAAGGTTGCCACGCCCGGCCTGAAACGTCGGGCGGCCCTGCCAGCCACTGTTCCACTTGTTGACCAAGGAGCCCACCATGAAGCGATTCCATGTGCACATCCACGTCGAAGACCTGGCCCGCAACATCGGCTTTTATACGAAGATGTTTGGCACCGAGCCTGCGCGCGTCGAAGCCGACTACGCCAAGTGGATGCTCGACGAGCCCGCCGTCAATTTCGCCATCTCCACCCGTGGGCACGGCCACCTGGGCCTCGACCACCTGGGCATCCAGGTGGACGACGAAGCCGACCTGGCCACGCTCAAGGCCCAGGCCCAACAGGCCGACCTCGCCTTGATCGACGAAGGCGCCACCACCTGCTGTTACGCCCGCAGCGACAAGCACTGGGTGGTCGACCCCCAAGGCCTGCCGTGGGAACACTTCCGCACGCTGGGCACCATCCCCACCTTCCGCGAATCGCCCGAACTGGGTCAGGCCCCAGTGGCCGAAGCC